>NZ_JBSHNT010000140.1:0-137471 GCF_053601615.1 Pontimicrobium sp. MEBiC06410 | reverse complement strand
GTAAAAAAGGGTTAATTGAGTAACTCCTGCTATTAACAATAAATTAGTTGTTGATTCTGATGCTTTTTTGGTTACAAAGAAATACGTTCCTAAAATTAATAAAATAATACCTACGATTAAGAGACTCCAAAATTTAGTTTTCACAAGTTTTTTCATGTTTATAGATTTAAGTTAACAAAATGTATTTGGCCCTGCACCAATGCAACTAGCAGCAAAGCCTGCGGCAACTTCAAGAGGTGCTATGCCAAAAGCAACAGCACATACCCAATTTGAACCACATGCAGAAACAGTACAATTCATACAAGCTGACCAACTTGACTTGCGTCTACAGCAATCTTGCGTACTTGGGTCATTAATATCTTGTTGTAGTTTTTGCGTCTGTAATGAATAAACATCATTATTAAATAAATTAATTTGTTGATTGTTCATTAAAGTAAAGTTACCTATTTTATTTTGATTATCTGCTTCAAATGAATAAAATAAATTATTATCTATAGTTTTAATTTTAAACTCTTTATTATGTACCCTAGCCGAGTATTCTATTTTACTTACTTGGTATATGTCATCATACCTATAAATAATAATCTTGTTCTCCGAATTTTTAATAGGTATAGAGTACATTAATAAATCTGAGTTATCAAAATAAAATTTCTTGACTTCATTAGTCTCTAGAATAGATAGGTCTACACCGTTGCTCTCTACGGTATTGATTATTTCTGTTTTTTCTGGATTATTTCCTAGTTTTTCGATAAGATTGAAGTGATTATCGTAAAAATTCGAACTTATATCTTTTTTTAAAGATGAACTCGTATATATTACCTCGTTTAAAGAAGTTTCATTAGTACTATTGTCATCTTCTTTACCAGAACAACTATAAATTAATACTGAAAGTAATAATATTGATAATATAGGGGCAGTTATAAATTTTTTCATTTCTATATGTTTTAAATTATTGTTTTGTCTACTCTTTCGATTTTCGTAACTCGGTTTACTTTTTTAATTTTATTTCGGTTTCAACTTCCACATTATCCGATTTTGGATGGTCAGTCCATTTTGACGACTATATTTTTTAGGTTTACGGAATTAAAATTGGGTTATAATAAATTATTATTTTATCTGTATTTCATAGCCCCTCCAAACGTTTTAGCAATGTCCTTAACTTTAAATGAGTAAATAGCCCTTTTTTCTGTTGTATATAATGTAAACTGCTTAAATTTAAAAGCATAATTAAATCTTTATGTAAATTTTGGAATACTAATACTCTAATGTTCATGTTTCGCTCTGGTATGCGCTCACAGTTTTCTATGTCTTCCTTATCTAGTGGTTTATTGGGCTTGCGTACTAATAGTTTAAACGGTGGTTTTTCGTCTAGATACATTAAGGCATCCATAAGTGTATTGGTTAATATAATCTCTACATTTTCGCAATTAGTGTTTATAAAGTGTTCTACTTTGGTTTTGTAATTAGCATCCTCGCTAATAATGATGCATTGTATTTTTTCTTGCATGTAATTGGTGGTTGGTTTAAGATTATTGATTTCTATTTGCTGGTGTAAAGTAAGAGCAGCCCATCAATAATTACAAAGAAGATGTAAGCAGATTCACGAATTCAAATAAATTAGATAGTCGAATTCGCGAATTCACTATTAAATACAGTAATAATTGATTAAAAAATGATTTTTTTATAAAGACTAACTATAGAAAATCACTAAATTTATAGTTATTAAAACTATAATTCTTTTGCAGATTCCTCGATTTTACCAAACATTATTTACCTCATTATTATTTATACATGGAACAGTAATTTTTGCTCAACAAAATAACTTAGACAAGTATCCTAATACACTAACAAAACTTAATTATAAGCAACTACGTGAAAAAATTAATTCCAAAGACTCACTAAATTCCTTTATATATGTTCGTGCATATTTAACAAAAGCCAAACGAGAGAAAGACACATTGCACATAGCAAAAGCATATCGTTATCATTTATTTTTTTGCCAAAACCACCAGGTTATACCATATACGGATAGTATTATTAGAATTACCAAAAATAAGAACTATCAAAAATATCCTATGTTGGCATACTACCTAAAAGGAATGGAGTTGTATTATTTACGTAATTTTAAAGAAGCTCTCGATAATTTAATTGAAGCAAAAAAATTGCTTCCTGAAAATGACCCACACATAGAAAGTAACATAGCTTTGCTCAAAAGTAGGCTTGGGTTATACGACGAAGCATTGCCCTTATTCAAAGAAACACTAAAATTTTATAAAAAGAATGTGTTTCATACAGGAGTACTAAGCTCTTATTATGCTCTTGGAGATACGTTTCGGTTAATGAAAGAAATGGATTCTTCTCTCTATTATAACCAATTGGGATATAAATATGCTAAAGATATAAATGATTTAGAATATCAAGAATTCTTCAACTTAAATATAGGAGCCACCCTATCCGATTTAAATAAAATACAGGAAAGTCAACAACATCTAATAACAGCGCTACCTATGTTAAAAAAAGTTAATGACAAACCTAATATTGCTTTATGTCATTTTTTATTGGGGCGTAATTATAAAAGTTTAAAAGAGACTAACAAATCAATTTATCATCTCAAACAAATGGATTCTATATTTTTAGAGATACATGATTTGCACCCAGAACTAAGACAAGGTTATGAGATACTAGTAAACCATTACAAACAAAAAACCGATTTAAAAAATCAACTACTTTATATTAATCGCTTACTTTCTTTAGATAGTATTCTTAGAAATAATAATAGTTATTTAGACCGTAAATTAGATAGGGAATATGATAACCCTAAATTATTAAGCGAAGCAAAGCGTATTAATCAAGAAATAAAACGTTCTCGAAATAAATTAATATATCTACTCCTTTTATTTGCCTTTGCTTTTATTGTAGTATTAATACTATACGTTAACAGGCAAAGAAAACATCGTCGGGACAAAGAACGTTTTAACGAACTATTTGCTATACATAAAGAATCTCAGAGCATTTATAATAAATCAATAAATACTTTAACACCTAAGTCCATTCCGCTCAAGCAAGATGTAGTAGAAATGATACTTGAAAAATTAGAGCTTTTTGAAAAAAATAGAGGCTTCTTAAACTCTAACCTAAAATTAGTTCATTTAGCTGAGCAAGTCGATTCTAATGCAAAATATGTGGCAATGGTTATTAAACATAAAAAGGGTATGACTTATACAAGCTATATAAATAATCTGCGTATAGATTACGCAATAACACAGTTAACTAATAATCAAAATTTTTTACATAATTATACTATTAATGGAATTGCTAAAGAAGTTGGGTTTAATTATACAGAGCCATTCAGAAAAGCATTTTATAAAAAAACAGGTATTAAACCTTCTTTTTATATAAAAAAACTTAAAGAAACATACTCGAATTCGTGAATTCATGTAAAAAAAATCTCCTAAATCTAGTAATCTACCTATAAAATATACATATTTAAATAAATAATTCTTAAAATATATAAAATATCATGAAAAAAAAGAACCACACATTAACATTTAAAAAAGCGAATATTGTAGAGCTAAATTCAAAAACATTATTACAAATTATAGGAGGTCAAAATGGAAATAACGGAGATAATGGGAATGGTAACGATGGGAATGGGGATGGAGGAACAACTGAAACACGTCCAACCGATAAAGGGTTTTCTGGATTGTTATGTGAAGATAATGATTAGATATTAAATATTATCTTGCGAAGAACTTCCCTACAAAGTTCCTTTGTTATTATTTTACACAGATGAAAAAAAATATCGTATTTATTATAATTGGTTTAATGTTTCTACAATGTGCATCTTCAAAACGTGCTTTTAATAATCAAGCCTTAATATCCAAACAGGTAACGCCTTATGGTAAAAATAAACTTTCTAAAGAACTGTTAAGAGATTGGCATTATTTAGATATAGAATCTGATAGTGTCTCAGGTATCAGTTGGTATAAAGCATTAAAAATGCTTAATGCTAATCAGAATCAAAAGGATGTTATAGTTGCTATAATTGATACTGAAATGGACATACATCATATAGGGCTATCTGCTAATATTTGGAATAACCCAAATGAAATAAAAGGAAATGGAATTGATGACGATAAAAATGGTTACATTGATGATATAAACGGCTGGAACTTTTTAGGAAATAATAAAGGAGACAATATTATGGAAGCTAACCTAGAATATGTAAGACAGTATAGATTCTTAAGAGATAAAGTTAACCAATTAGACACTACAAAATTATCTATAGAGCAGAAAAAAACATTTAATCAATATAAAGAAAAAAAAGCCTATTACGAAGAAAAAAGGCAAAAAACTGAAAAGCGATTTAATCGTTCTGATAAATTATTCACTAAATATCTCAAGGCTAAGGAAGCTTTGAAAAAGTACTTTCCAAATAGTAAATATTCAACAGAAGTACTTAATACAATAGATACCATCAATAATGGCTTAGGAGAACATGTTAGGTTTATTCATTTGCTTTTGAAATATAAAGACAATGATGCAAATATAACCAGAAACTATAATTCGATTAAAGGTGAATATCTTTATAAGATTAATGTAAATTTCGATGAACGCGAAATTTTAAAAGAGAATCCAAACAATCTTTCAGATAATAAATATGGTAATAATAATGTGGCAGGTAATTTAGATAAATATATTCACGCAACAAAAGTTGCAGGTGTTGTTAAAGACAACTATATCAAACTGATGCCTTTAGCTATAGCCCCCTATGGAGATACACATGATAAAGATATAGCCTTAGCTATACGTTATGCCGTAGATAACGGTGCAAAAATTATCAATATGAGTTTTGGTAAATTTTATTCTTTACATAAAGAATGGGTTTTTGATGCGCTTAAATATGCAGAAAAGCATGATGTACTTGTAGTCAGTTCAGCAGGAAATAATGGATACAATCTTAATGAAATTAATAATTATTATCCAAATGATAATACCTATAATGGAAAAGAAGTATCAGATAATTTTTTACTAGTAGGGGTTTCTTCTGCTTTTGCTAATGAAAATTTATTCGTTTCCTATTCTAATTATGGAAATATTGATGTGGATTTATTTGCGCCAGGAGAAGAAGTTTATACCACGATACCGAATAATGAATATACTTATGATGGAGGCACATCATTAGCAGCAGCATTAACTTCTAAAGTAGCCGCACTAATTTTCTCCTATTACCCCAACCTAACGGCTAGCCAAGTAAAACATATTATTATGGATAGCGGTGTAGAATATACGTTTCCTGTAAAAACACCTACACGAGAAGATAAAGACAAAATGACACCGTTTAATGAGTTATCTAAATCTGGTAAAATAGTAAATGCTTATAATGCTTTAATTATGGCCGATAGCATTTCTAGAAAGCACTAATTAACTCATTAATGAGATTTCTGTAGTTTTAGAAAGTGCTATATGTGTAGCTATTTAGATAAATAAAAAGCCCAGATGAGTCCTATAAAAAAAGCTTCAAAATAAAATCATTTTGAAGCTTTTAGTGATTCTCCCTAAAAATCAATTAATAGCATTGTAAAGATAAAAGGAATATCTGAATTATAAAATACGTAGATCTACGTATTTTTTTTAATACAAAAGAGAATAGGTATTTATATAAAGAAAGGCCTCAAAACAAATTGCTTTGAAGCCTTTAATAATCTCTTCTTGTGATATCATTAATATATTAGCATAACAAAGATAAATGGAATATTCGACCTGTGAAATACGTAGATCTACGTATTTTTTTCAAAACAGATTTTAAAGAATATAAAGCAAAAAAGCTCTAAACTGTTAGTGTTTTAGAGCTTTTGTAATTCCTGTTGAGAATTTGACGATTAATAGCTAGACAAATATAAAACGAAAATGGTACTTAAAAATACGTAGTTCTACGTGTTTTTTAATAAACTCTTATTTATGTTGGCCCAAACCGATAAAGCATGTCTGGATTTCTCTAGTTTTAGTTTTTTTATAATATTACTTCTATGTTTTTCTACCGTTCTAGCGGAGCTGTTTAAGGATTCAGCTATTTGACTACTAGTTTTATTATTTGCTAAACCTTGAAGCACTTTAATTTCTGTTTTGGTTAAAAGTTCTATAATAGTCGAATTGGTATATTTTAATTTAGAATTAAGATAAGAGGCAATTTCTTCACTAAAATATGGTTCTCCTCGTTTAACATGCTCAATACAATTTTCTATTTCTTCTACAGCAAATTCTTTTAATATATAGCCATAAACACCATAGTTTACAGCTTTGTCGTATAGCTCTTCTTGATTATCGAAAGTAATTAAAATCACTTTTGTGTTGAGCTCATTTTTTTTGCACTCTGCAGCAATTTCTAAACCTGTAAGAAATGGCATTTGTATATCTAAAATGGCTATGTCGGGTTTATGCTTAACAATAAGGTTATATGCCGTTTGGCCATCTTCTGCGCTGCCAACAATGTCGTACCCTTTAGATGAAATATAACCACTTAAGCCTCTTAACATAAGAGGATGATCATCTGCAATAACAATAGATACACTCATTAATGAGGATAAATTTATAATTAATACTCTTTTAGGTCTTTTTTATTTCTAATAAAACCGAAAGGTTATAGTGGTTTTAAATATAGATATTTCTTTTCGTAATCAATAATTCCTTTGCCTTTTTTTAAAATATCTGCACCAATTATACCGTTAACTGCATTAGTCTCTTGATTTATAAGTGCCGTGTTTATGTGAGTAAGGTCGAAAAGTATTAAAGATGAATTACTTATTTTCCAACGCCCAATTTTAATTGTATTTCTTCTAGATATTTGGGTTACCATATCTGTAGTTCCGGCACCAGCAGCTTTTATTTTTGAGTCTTTAACTTTTAAATTAAAAAGTTCGATGTTTTCAAAACCAATACAACTGCTTGAGGCTCCTGTATCTAAAATAAAAACACCTTTAGCATTGTTAATAGTCGCTTTTATTTCAAAATGATTGGTTCTTGTTAATTTTAATTTAATTTTTTTATAGCCTTTGCTTAATAAAAATTCTTGAAGTGTGTTATCCATTTCGTTTTTTAAATCCTAAAAATAAAAGTAATACTAAAAGCATTGAGACTACAATGATAAATAAATATTCGTAATTGTCTTTCTTTGGTTTTGTTAAGTTTCCATAAAAAGTAAAAGCACTCCAGTAATAAGGCGATTTTTTAATATTAGTGATGTCTTCATTTTGTAAATAGTCTAATTTGGATTGGTTGTTAGAGAGGTATGCCGAATTATTTTTACTATAGTTTTTGTAAAAAGAGTCTATAATCTGCGAAGTCGATAAGTCACTAATTTTCCAAAGTGAAAATAAAATATTTTTTGCACCAGCATATTGAAACCCTCGAGCTAGACTCATAGCACCTTCTCCATATTTTAATTGTCCAACACCCGTTTCGCAAGCGCTTAATACCACAAGGTTAGATTTTAAGTCTATGGTGTATAATTCATTTATGGTTAATGAGCTATCTATAAAATCTATACTTGCAGGGGTGATAAAGTCTCCACTTTTTGCATGTGTCGATAAATGTAGAATATTATAATTGTTTGCGGTTTCAACAAAATCTTTTTTAGTTGCTTTAGCGTTCATTAATAGGTTAGCATTTATATATTTTTCTACGCTTGTTGCTTCTTGTATAGAATAGTCTAGCGCTTTATTGGAGTTTTTAAAAACAGGAAACACCCCTAATACTCTTTTTTTATAGCTGTTGTCTTCCGTTTTTAAATAAAGCGATGCACTACTATTGTATGCTAATTTGTGCAGTTTAACAACAAAGGGCATGTTTTCGTATTTTAGGCTATTGCTTTTGGATGTTAATAGCGCATCAAATGGAACAAAATGAATAAAGCCATCTGGTATAATTACTAGATTGGTTTTGTCTTTTACTTTGTTAAAAAGTAATGTTTTATATAGTGAAAAGGCATTGGTAGTATATTCTGCAATATTATTGTTAATGATTGATGCGTTTTCAAAGTAATTTATGTATTCTATAATTTGGCGCTTTGTATGGTTGTTTAAAGGGATACGATTTAACTCAATAGCTTGTTCTGAAATAATGAATTGAAAGATGGCGTTACTACCATAGAAATATTCAATTAGAGTTGCGTTATCGTTTTTAAGTTTGCTAATAATATTAACTAATGAAATGGATTGCTCTTTATTCGTGTTGTACTTTTTATTAATGTCTTTTTGTAATGTCTTTAATTGAATGCTTATAGTATTTAACGTGTCTCTTAATAAGCTTATTTGTTCTTTTTGTTTAGAGTTGTAGGGTGTTTTTATTAATTGATTTGTAAGTTGTTCTTGTTGTTTTAAAAAGTATTGTTCTTGTTTTAATAAGCTATCGTTAGGGTGTATTTCTAAAAGTGTTTTTTTATCTATTGATTTTTTTAAAACTCTAGATTTAAATTGTTCTGCATAAATAAAGGCTTGTTCAATGTGTGTAGTAGATTCATTAGTTTGGCTTAACTCATACAATAACTGAATGCATTTTTCACTGCGTTTACGGTTATTAGCTAACTGTATAAGTTGTCCTGTTTGTGATGTAATTTCTTTATTTAATAAAGAAGATGCATAAAAACTTAGTTTATAACATTGTAAAGCGTTTTCCTTATTTATTTGCAATTCTGCTAAGGCATCAAAAAGGTCTATAAATGTATTCTCAGGATATAAATCGGTTTCTTTTGGTAATTGATTACTATTAAAATTTGGAATTAAAATACGAAGCGCTTTTTTTAATTTTTTTGCAGCTGTATTTTTATCGTTTAAAAGTTTATGTAAATGTGCTTCTTGAATATTAAGTTTAGCAAGTGTTCTTGCAGAAGCCATTTTGTTACCGCCTATAGATTTTAGAGTTTTAAATTTTTTTAAAGCGGTTTCATAATCACCTTGTTTGTAAGTTAATTCGTACTCTATTTGGGCTTTAGTATATAAATCTGTACTGCTTGGAAGTTTGTTGCTAACAATGGCATCATCAACAAACACTCTAGTTTTATTTAAACGAATATTACTTCTAGATTTTATAGCTGTAAGCTTTCTTTTTTGCAGTGGTTTTAAGTTTTTAATTTGTAAACCTTTGTTTGCCGTTTCTATAGCCAGTTTATGTTTCCCTAATTTTTGATATAGGTTACTTAAATTAATTATTCCAGATGCTACATGAGAGTGGTTTTGTTGTTGTTCTGCAAGAAAAATATAGTGTTTAATAATATTTTCTGCATTGGTGTAATTGTTTGTTTTATGATAGAGAATTCCTAATGGGATTAAGCAATATTCGACAATGTCGAATTGAAAATGACTAGCTATATGCTCTTTCTTGTAATGCAACCAAGCAGCTTCATAAGTAGCAACAGCTAAATGTTGTTTGTTGTTTTTATCTAAATAATATCCCTTGTTTAGCAGTAGGTTTATAAAAGCAAAATGCTCATCTTTAGTTTTAATTTTAGCTTTAAAATCTATTATTTTAGTGTTCAGTGTTTGTAATGCTGTTTCAGTTTTTGCATTATTAAACGACTCTGTAGCTTCATAAATTTGATGTTCTAAATTTTGAGAAAAGACTTTGCAATAACATAAAAATAATAATACAAGGAAGCATTTATTCATAGACTATATTGAGCGTTAAAATTTCCAAATGGCGTAGAATTGCATATAATTATTGTTTGCTTTGGAGTTAAAAACATAACGAACTCCAACACTTGGGCCTATTCTTGCAAATCCGGCAGTAGCTTCTATTAAAAAACCTGTTCTTAGGTTAGTAAATGATTTTTTAGATTCATTGTTACTTTCGTTACTACTTACTAGAACGCCTGGTAGCATATTGATGCTTTCAAAACGCTCAATTAATATGTTTTGTGTTTCTTTTTCACTAATAGAAATCATGCCTTGTAACCCCGCTCCAAAACCTATATAATTATTAAGATTATATCTGGCCAAAACAGGAACTTCCCAATCTATATTATTGTAAGTTGTATTTGTTGTTGTGCGTTGAAACTGCTGTTCTCCACCTGCGGTTATAGATATTAATTCTTCTGTTATTGTTGTCCCTGCGTTGTATTGATGGAAACTATTTAATAATTCTACTTGCCAATACCATTTATACGATTTGTATGGAGAGATTGTCGCACCAATAAAATAGCTTCTAGATTCTTTTAAATCTCCAAAAGCGTTGTAGCCAGATTTAACACCAATAGAAATGCCTGGTAAAAATCTGGTTGTAGAATAGTTTGTTATTATTGGGTCGTTTTTATCGAAAATAATAGCAGTCCTAGATTTTGTTTTTTTCTTATGAAAATCTTTAGCAAATTTTAAACTGTATTTTACAAAGCCTTTGGTAGAGTCGTATTCTTTTACATTTTTTTGTTCGCTTCCTGGTAAATAAATATTTTTAAAAGTAAAAATGGCTTGTTTGCCTGTATAAGTGGTGTCTAAACAACTGTATCTTACTTCTTTTTCTTTTGGGCAGATTTTACATTTAGGGTACATGTCTTCTACTCTAATAGTAGACTTATCGAACATGTCTGGAATGTCGGTTTCTAATCTAATGGTTTTAGCAGGCCCCTCCCCATTATTTTGAAATTTAATTTTAAACTTAGGGCGTTTAAAACGAACCAATCTATAATTTAAAAATGTAGCATTAGATGACATTTTGTTGGGGTCGTGCGATGTTACAATCTCCATTTCCATAGTTTTTACCTTATGGTTTTTGTAATTGTCATCTGGAACATAAACGCCTCTAATAGAAATAATAGCACTTGTGTCTTTAAGCATTTCTGGTGTAGTCTTAAAGGTGTAAAATATATTTCGTTCTTCATTAGGTTTCATGTTATTAAACTCTAATGTACTTGATTTTTTATAACTAGCTTTTGCTTCTGCTAGTGTTAATTCTAGGTTTTTTTTATCTGTAGTATCTTGAATTCTTGAACTTAATCGAAAGAGTTGTTTTTCTGCCGATGCATAATAACTATTATTTTCATCTATTTGATTAGATAATACCACTGCGTCTTCGTGGCTTACATTTTTTTCGTTGTGGTGTAATCTAGTCTCTACTAATTCAAAATTATCATCTTTATATTTTTCTTCATTGTAGAAAAGGTATAGTTTGCCATTAGTACTATAATTTTTAGCATTTTTATAACTCATTATAACAACAATGTCTTCTTCGGGCATAGGTTCTCGGTTACGTTGTAAGGAGAACTCCTCTGTCATAGAAGCTTCTTCATTATAAGCTGTGGCATCTTTTTCTATTTTTATTTTTTTTGGTCTAGCTACCGGAGGTTTTCCTGTATCATAGTTATTTGTAGTCCATAATTTCACTTCGTATTCTCCAGCTTTTTTATAGTTATGCTGTGGCTTTTCGGCTTTGCTATATTGGCCATCTCCAAACTCCCAATAATGAGAATAGAACGCTTTTGGTGCACCAGCAATTTGATTTAAAGGTGGCGTTTTTGGTGAGAATTGTACAGCGTTTTCATTTTTTTTATAATCTATAATAACCGTACCTCTAGTGGTGTCAATAACTTGAGCGTCTTGAGCAATTAATGAGAAAGAAAGAGTAAAGAAGAATAATATTGTAAGTAATGTCTTCATAACGAGTTGGCTTAATAACATTTAAATATACGAAAACTGATGGGGCTAATGCAGATGATAAAATAAAATTAAAGCCAGAAGGGGAGTCTGGCTTTAATTAAATAGAGGTTAAAATTATGGTAGAGCATTTATAATGTCTATAAATTCTGCTTCTGTAGCTAGTGTTGTTTCACCAAGTGTAAATGTAATAATATCATTAGCTTCTATAGTAACTGCTTTTATAGCGTACCTCCAGATACCATCATCTTCTGTCGCAAAAATAACATGACACTCTAGCCCAATAGGGATTTGCCCGTAGTGCTCGCTAAATAACCCTGCTTCGTAAGTATCTAAAGATGCTAAGCCAGAATCTTCTCCATCGTAAGATAAGTAGATAGCACTATTAGTATAATTGTATCCATCTGGTGCTTGTGCTTGTATTAGTGTTTTTGGTCTAGGGTCGTTATAAAATCTGTCTATGTTTGTCCAACCAAATGTTTCTAAAAAGGCATAATATTCACCACCTTCTACAAATACACCACCTTGTCCTGTAACGTCTTCAACTTCATTCCAGGTTAAATTATCCTCTGCATCTATAGTGCCATTCCATAATGTCATTGCTGGGTCTGCTCCACCAGTTAAACTACTAGGTACAACTAATTGCATGTTACAATTTATATCTATGGCAGCGCCATTTTGTGTGGCTTCTAAAAAGAACTCCCCACCAGATAATAACATGGCTTTATCTCCATTAGGTAAAGTACCCATAGTTGGTTTATTTGTAGAGAGCATGTTTCCTTTTTCAAAAAGTTCTACATATTCTAAATCTATTGTTCCAGTAACAGGGTTGCCATTTAGAGTTAAACAATTGGTGTTAATGTTTATTTGTACACCTTTAGTGGAGGTTAGTGTAATATTTCCGTCACTACCATCAAACTGAAAATTTTGTGTTTGGTTTTCTAGCGCTTGTTGTCTTATATTACTAAAATCTTGAGCGCTAGGAACTGGATTTGAAGTGATAATGTCTGAGTCATCACTAGTTTGACAGCTTGTAAATAAGATTGATAAAAATAAAATTCCGAAAATTGTTTTTAAAGTTTTCATAATGCTTGTTTTTTAATTGTTATACATCTTCATATCAATTGAGTAATATTATTGTTACCCTTTATAAGTGTTTATTTGTTTTTTAGCACTTACAACCTTATATCAAAACCATTTTAAAATTGTTACCTTTATTTTATTAAGTTTTTTTAAATTCGTTTATTAACTGTCTACAAATAAGAGGTTATGAGTGGTAAAAAAATACACGAAGACCAGAAGTATATAGAAGGCTTACTTAAAAATAATTCTTTTATTATACAGACTATCTACGATAAATTTGCACCTAAAGTGATTAACTATATAAAGCAAAATAACGGTAGTGTAGATCAAGCTAAAGATGTTATACAGGAAACATTAATAACTATATATAATCAGGCAAAGGAGAAAAACTTACAAATTACCTGTCCTTTTGATGCCTATTTCTTTCTGTTATGTAAGCGTAAATGGTTGAATGTTTTAAAAAAGAATGCTAAAGAGGTAACAATTAATGAAACTGTTTTATCTAAAGGTGACGATGCTCAAGAATTAGCATTAGAAACCGCATTATTTGGAGAAAAACAAGCGTTATTTAATACCATGTTTGAAAAATTAGGAAAAGCTTGTAAAGAATTAATAAAAGCAACTTTTAAGATAAAATCTATGGAAAAAGTAGCTGAGAGCTTAGGTGTAAGTTATGCCTATGCTCGTAAAAAGAAATCTCTATGTATAGGCAAGTTAACTAAGCTAGTTCAAGAATCATCAAGATTTAAACAACTTAATAATTAATTGTATGGAAGATCAAGACTATATTTTATTCGACCAGTACTTACAAAAAGAACTCTCTAAAGAAGCCTATGCTAATTTTGAAGAACGATTAGAAAACGATGCAGCATTTAAAGAAAGCTTTACTATATATAAGGAGTTGTCTATGCATTTAAAACATAAATTTGAAGACGATGAGAGCGCTAATACCTTTAAAACTAATTTAGAAAATATTTCAAACAACTATTTTAATGACGATAACGATACAGTAGAGCAAAAACCAAAACGAGTAAGCTTTTTTAAATATGCAATTGCTGTTGCAGCTATTTTAATAATAGGAGCTACTGTATTTAATAAATTGTCTAACCCAAGTTTTAGTGATTATAATAACTATGAAATAATAAGCTTAACAGTTAGAGGAGGAGATGATGGTTTGCTTAAAGAAGCAGAAAAAGCATTTAACAATAAAAAGTTTACAGAAGCAAAATCTTTATTTAATAAGATTTTGAGTAAAACACCAACTAATTTAGAACTTCAATTATATAAAGCTATATGTTTAATAGAAACCAATGACTATAGAGAAGCAGATGAATTGCTAAGAAAACTTTCCGAAACAAATTCAGTATATAAAAATAAAGCAAAATGGTACTGGGCATTAAGTAAATTAAAACAAAAAAATAACGCAGCATGTGTTAAGTTATTACAGCAAATACCTGAAGACGCAGAAGACTATAATCGAGCTCAAAAACTTTTAAATAAACTAGATTAGTTATAAAGACTAAATAATCAATAAAAAATGCATTTATAAAAGTCATCAATTAACGATGACTTTTATATTTTTACCGCATGATAATTACAGATACGCATACACATTTATATAGTGAGTCTTTTAATGAAGATAGAGACGAAATGATACAACGAGCATTAGATGCAGGAGTAAAACGTTTTTTTATACCAGCTATAGATTCGACGTATACAAAATCTATGCTAGAGTTAGAAAACAGTTTTCCTAAGCATGTGTTTTTAATGATGGGGTTACACCCAACACATGTAAAGGATAATTATAAAGAGGAGTTAAAGCATGTAGAAGACATGTTAGCTAGCCGAAAATTTTATGCTGTTGGAGAAATTGGTATCGATTTGTATTGGGATAAAACAACACTAAGCATTCAGCAAGATGCTTTTAGGTATCAAATAAAATTAGCTAAACAATATCGTTTACCTATAGTTATACATTGTAGAGATGCTTTTGATGCTGTGTTTGAAGTTTTAGAAGAAGAAAAAGCAGATGACTTGTTTGGGATTTTTCATTGTTTTACTGGTACATTAGAACAGGCACATAAAGCTATATCATATAATATGAAGCTAGGCATAGGAGGTGTAGTAACTTTTAAGAATGGAAAAATAGATCAATTTTTAAATACAATAGATTTAAAACATATTGTTCTAGAAACCGATTCGCCTTATTTAGCACCAAAACCATATAGAGGAAAACGTAATGAAAGTGCATACCTTACAAAGGTTCTAGAAAAACTATCTGAACTATATGAGTTACCCATGGAAGAAATAGCAGAGAGAACTACCGAAAACTCTAAAGCTGTTTTTGGGATTTAAAAAAACTTATAATTTAACAGAAGCTATATATAAATTAATAAATTATGACAAAAAGCATCCCAAACATACTCCTTATATATACAGGAGGAACAATAGGTATGATTAAAGACTCAGAAACGGGAGCCCTAAGAGCTTTCGATTTTGATAATTTATTAATTCGTATCCCAGAATTAAAACTGTTAGATTGTAATATTGAAACCATATCTTTTGAAGAGCCTATAGATTCTAGTAATATGGCTCCAAAATATTGGGTGGATATTGCTAAAATTATAGAAAAGCAATATAAAGCTTTTGATGGTTTTGTAATTTTGCACGGAAGCGATACCATGAGTTACTCGTCTTCTGTATTAAGTTTTATGCTAGAACATTTAGCAAAACCAGTAATTTTTACAGGGTCTCAATTACCAATAGGAGATTTAAGAACGGATGCTAAAGAGAATTTAATAACCTCTATACAAATTGCATCATTACAACATTATAATAAACCAATTATAAAAGAAGTCTGCCTATATTTTGAATACAAATTATATAGAGCTAATAGAACAACAAAAATTAATGCCGAACATTTTGAAGCTTTTGCTTCTTTAAACTATCCAGATTTAGCAGAATCTGGAGTGCATTTAAAAGTAAATAACGAATATTTGTTGAAGCCTAACCCTAGAAAGTCGCTATGCGTGCATAAAACACTAGACTCTAATGTAGCAATAGTAAAGTTGTTTCCAGGAATCTCTGAAAAATTATTACAAACCATTTTTAATACTCCAGAACTAAAAGGTGTCGTTTTAGAAACATACGGAGCAGGGAATTGTACAACAGAAAAATGGTTTGTTTCCCTATTAAAAGAAACTATAAATAAAGGTGTACACATTGTTAATGTAACACAATGTTCTGGAGGAAGTGTAATTATGGGGCAGTATGAAACGAGCGAAAAGCTTAAAAAAATAGGTGTTATTTCGGGAAAAGACATAACTACAGAGGCTGCAATTAGTAAATTAATGTATTTATTGGCTCAAAATATATCGCCTAACTTGTTTAAAACCATCTATGAAACCCCTTTAAGAGGGGAAATGGCATAAAATTTGCAAGTAAAGTTTTAGCAATTAAACTTTTTTCTCTTTATTTGAAAACCCTAAAAAGGAAACTTTTTAGAATAATAAAGAGAGGTGGCCGAGTGGTTTAAGGCGCACGCCTGGAAAGTGTGTATACGTTTATAGCGTATCGAGGGTTCGAATCCCTTCCTCTCTGCAAAAGTTATTAGAAAATTTTTGTAGATAATTTAAAGAAAGTAGTATTTATCAAACAATTCAATAATTTAAATTGTTATTACGTTAAAACCCTTTCGCCAATTGCTATTTTTATTTTTTAATTACATTTTTTTTATATCTTTAGCACTTTAACTAATAAAATTAAGATCACACGACAATGAAAAGATTATTTTCTATCCTAGCCATAGTATTTTTAATGGCAACTGGTACAGTAAACGCAACTACAAACGCAGCGACGGTTGCAACAACGGTAGTTACAGCAACTCAAGATGACCCTGCAACAGCAGACAAAGGATTTCACCAAGAATTAAAAAAACGTTTTATAGAAGGTGGGCCAGCATTCATGGGGATTGTATTATTATGTTTAATTCTAGGTTTAGCAATTGCTATCGAGAGAATTATCTTTTTAAATCTTTCTACTACGAATACAAAAAAATTAACAGCTAATGTAGAAGATGCATTACAATCAGGAGGTTTAGAGGCAGCTAAAGAAGTATGTCGTAACACAAAAGGACCTGTTGCTTCTATATTCTATCAAGGTTTAGACAGAGCAGATGGCGATTTAGAATCTGCAGAAAAAGCAGTAGTAGCTTATGGAGGTGTACAAATGGGGCAATTAGAGAAAAACGTATCTTGGATTTCTTTATTCATCGCATTAGCACCAATGTTAGGGTTCATGGGAACAGTAATTGGTATGATTCAAGCCTTCGATAAAATTCAATCTGCAGGTGGTATGGATGCAACGTTAGTAGCAGGTGGTATTAAAGTAGCCTTATTAACAACGGTATTCGGACTTATAGTAGCAATTATATTACAGATTTTTTACAACTATATCGTAGCAAAAATTGATAACATTGTAAATGATATGGAAGATTCTTCTATCACTTTAATGGATTTATTATCGAAGTATAAGAAATAATAATAACTAATTTTAAAACTGAATAAATTATGCAAAAGATTTTAAAAATAGTTCTTTTATTATTAGGATTAGCTTCTATATTTTTCCTTATCAGAATTGTTTCTGCAGGAGATGAAGCTATCGAAACTGCGGCTGCAGTTGGAGACACAGGGTTAGTTAACCCAATAATGTTTGTTGCTTACTTTGTATTAGCTGTAACGCTTTTACTTGTAGTGGTATTTGTATTAGTCAATTTATTTGCAAATACATCATCATTAAAAAAGACATTAATTAGCGTTGGTGCTTTCCTAGTGCTTGTAGTATTAAGTTATGCTATGGCAACAGGTATAGAAACACCAATGCAAGATGGAGAAATGCTTTCTGCATCTGGTTCTAAATGGGTTGGAGCAGGATTATATATGTTTTACTTTTTAGCTGTATTAGCTGGTGGAACAATGTTATTTACAGGAATTAAAAAAATGATTAAGTAATTATGGCAAAAAGATCAGCACCAGAAGTTAATGCAGGCTCTATGGCTGACATTGCCTTCTTACTACTAATATTCTTTTTAGTAACAACAGATATCGCTACAGACTCTGGTTTAAATAGAAAGTTACCACCTTGGGAACCGCCTACAGATATTGATGTGAAAATTAAGCAAAGGAATATCTTCCAAATAACGGTTAATAAGCACGATCAAATCCAAATTAAAACACGAGGAGATGATAAAGTTATCGAACTTAAAGAGCTTCGCGGACATGTTGTATCGTTTTTAGATAACGGTGGAGGACAAGGAGAAGATGCTTGTAGATACTGTAAAGGAGATAAGCATCCTGAATCTTCAGATAATTTTAATAAAGCGGTTGTGTCTTTAGGTAATGATAGATTGACGAAGTATGAAACTTATATTTCTGTGCAAAATGAAGTTATAGCAGCATATAATGAGTTAAGAAATCGCGAGTTCCAAAGAGAATATCCAAGCACGGGATTAAATTATGTACAGGCTAACGATATGTATCAAGATCCTCAGACCTCTCCAGAAGATAAAGAAGATTTAAAAGAGAAATTAGAGAAGATTAAGAAGATAATCCCTCAAATATTCTCTGAAGCAGAAACAAAGAAGGGTTAAATTAAATACACATAAAAGTATGTCTAAATTTAAAAAGAAAAAAGATGGAGGATTACCTCCAATTTCTACAGCATCTTTACCAGATATTGTGTTTATGTTATTATTCTTCTTTATGGTTGCCACTGTAATAAAAGAGGATAACTTAAAAATTGAAAATAAATTACCTTTTGCAGATCAAATTGAAAAACTAGATAAAAAGAAACCTATTAGTTATATCTATGCGGGAAAACCTAGTAAAAGATTTGAAAGCACAATGGGTACTGAAGCTAGAATTCAATTAAATGATAAATTTGCAAGTCCTAGTGATATTAAGGCTTTTGTTGCAGCAGAAAGAGCAGCTTTAAGAGAAGACCAAGTTAACAAATTAATTATGGCGCTTAAGGTAGATCAAGATGCAAACATGGGCTTAATAATGGATATTAAGAACGAGCTTAGAAAAGTAAATGCATTAAAAATTAACTACACCACTAAAAAAGGTGATGCAACTTCTAATGCAGAGAGATAGAAAATACTCTTAATTTTATATACAAGGCGTTTTGAATTTTTTCAAAGCGCCTTTTATTTTTACCTTTATCTTATAATTCTTACTTATGAAGTTTTTATTGCCTTTAGTTTTATGTTTTGTTGTAATATCTTCTACATTTAGTCAAACAGTAGAAGAGGAGTCCGTAGCTGTTGTTGATAGCTTATATAAAGAAGATCAGTTTTATATTGGTGTAACATACAATCTACTTGCATATAAGCCCAAAGGAAGCTCTCAAAATGGCTTTTCTAGCGGATTACATTTTGGATTTACAAAAGATATGCCTGTTAACAAACAAAGAAACATTGCTATTGGTGTTGGTTTAGGTTTGTCGTTTAATTCTTTCAATCAAAATATATTAATAAGTGAGGTGGATGGCAGTACTAGCTTTAGCATATTAAATGAAGCAGAAACCCCGTTTTCTAAAAATAAGTTTTCTATGCATTTAATAGAATTACCTATAGAGTTCCGTTGGCGAACCTCTACAGCCAAAGATTATAAATTTTGGCGTATTTATGCAGGTTTTAAATTAGGTTACAGCTTTGTAAATAGTTCTAAATTTGTAGGAAACACCACAAAAATTAAATTAAATAATATCGACAGATTTAATAGGTTTCAGTATGGTATAAGCTTAAGTGCAGGTTATAATACTTGGAATTTTTATGCCTATTATGCCTTAAATCCAATATTCGATAAAAATTCTAAAATAGATAATACTGTTATAGACGCAAAAGCTTTAAAAGTCGGTTTAATGTTTTATATTTTATAATGTAACTAATTATAAAAAAAAGCAACTTAGTTGGTGCCCCAATAATTTAATAGAATTAATTGTGGTATAAAACCAATACAAAAACCTATTATTAATTCTATACTAGTATGCGCTTTTAAATGTAATCTGGAAGTTGCAATTGCACCCGTAATTAATGCTATTAATGCGAGAGAACCATTAATATTTATACTAAAGTTTTTAGAAATCCCAAGAGCAAACATAAACACTCCAGCAATAGCAATCATGTGTATACTTGCTTTAAACTCTAATACAGCTAAAATAAGACAGCTAAGCGTAGAGATTAAAATACCAATAAAGAAATAATGAAGCTCTATAATTTGATTGGAAGGTAAAACTCTTTTAATAACTAGTAGTATAATTAGGGCATTAATAACTAGTGGGATAACACGTTCTTTTGTAGTTTTTAAATATATAGAGTGTGTTTTACCAAGTGTTTTTAATAAAAAATAAATAAGTATAGGTAATAAAATAGTAAGTATACTTATAGAGATTAATTTAGCTTGTATTAACTCGTTAGTGAAATGACGAGGAGATTTTGAAAAATAAAAGATTACACCTAATAAAGGCATTATTAAAGGGTGAAAAATAAAAGAAATACTCCTAAGTACTGAATTCATTATATTTTTTTACGTAATCGAGCAACCGGGATATCTAATTGTTCTCTGTATTTTGCCACAGTTCTACGAGCTATAGGATAACCTTTTTCTTTTAAAATTTTAGATAAAGCTTCGTCTGTTAAAGGTTTCTTCTTGTTCTCTTCTTGTATAACAGTTTCTAGAATTTTTTTAATTTCTCTTGTTGAAACTTCCTCTCCCTTGTCATTCGTCATAGATTCAGAAAAGAACTCCTTTATTAATTTAGTTCCATAAGGCGTGTCTACGTATTTACTATTAGCAACTCTAGATACGGTAGATACATCCATTTCAATTTCGTCTGCAATATCCTTTAAAATCATTGGGCGCAATTTGCGTTCATCACCAGTTAAAAAGTATTCTTTTTGGTAATGCATAATGGCACTCATGGTTACAAACAGCGTTTGTTGTCTTTGCTTAATGGCTTCTATAAACCATTTTGCTGCATCTAGTTTTTGTTTAATAAAGAGTACTGCATCTTTTTGAGATTTAGACTTATCCTTAGATTCTTTATAGCCTTTAAGCATGTTATTATACTCTCTAGACACATGTAGTTCTGGAGCGTTTCTACCATTGAGTGTCAATTCCAATTCGCCATTAACAATTTTTATAGCAAAATCAGGAACCACATGTTCTACTATTCTATTATTTCCTGAGTATGAACCGCCTGGTTTTGGGTTTAAACGCTCTACTTCGTGTATAGCATCTTTTAATTGCTCTTCAGTTATGTCAAACTTTTGAATTAATTTTTTATAGTGTTTTTTAGTAAACTGCTCAAAAGCTTTATTAATAATATCTGATGCTAATTCAACATCTGGAGTTTGTTCTTTTCTAGCTAATTGAATACTTAAACATTCTTGTAAATTACGAGCTCCTACACCAGCAGGGTCCAATTGATGGACTATATGAAGTACGTCTTCAATTTTATCTTCTGTAGTATATACGTTTTGTGTAAAAGCTAAATCATCCATAATATCGCTTAGCTCTCTACGTATATATCCACTTTCATCTACGCTACCTACTAAAAACTCAGCTATATCACGCTCTTCATCATTTAAACGATAGGTATTTAATTGAGATTTTAAATGTTGTGTAAAAGAAGTGCCAGAGGCATAAGGAATGCTTTTTTCGTCATCATCTGCACTGTAGTTATTTACACTAGTTCTATAATCTGGGATTTCGTCATCGCTTAAATAATCATCGATGTTAATATCCTCAGTATTTATAGAGTCGTTATCATCATACTCGTCTAAAGTATTATCAAAGTCATCATCAAATTCACTTTCTTTTTCTTCTTTACCGCTATCTAATGCTGGATTTTCTTCTAGTTCTTGCTTTAAACGTTGCTCAAATGCTTGTGTAGGCAACTGTATCAATTTCATTAATTGAATTTGTTGCGGAGACAATTTTTGGGATAATTTGAACTGTAAATATTGTTTAAGCATACTTCTTTTTAGGGTTTTTATAAAAATAAAAAAACAATCTAAATAATAGTATATAAATAGATTGTTTTTATAATTATATATGACATTTTTTAATGTCTGTATTTTTTATTAGAATTCTGCATTCTGTGGCGTTCTAGGGTAAGGTATTACATCACGTATGTTACTCATACCAGTTGTGAACATTACTAAACGCTCAAAACCTAATCCAAACCCAGAATGGACAGCAGTACCATACTTACGTAAATCTAAATACCACCATAGTTCTTCTTCTGGAATATCTAAAACGGCCATTTTTTCTTTTAAAACATCTAAACGTTCTTCACGTTGAGATCCTCCAACTATTTCTCCAATACCAGGGAATAAAATGTCCATTGCACGAACGGTTTTACCATCTTCATTTAAGCGCATATAGAAGGCCTTAATATTTGCAGGGTAATCAAATAAAATTACAGGGCATTTAAAATGCTTCTCAACTAAAAAACGCTCATGTTCAGATTGTAAATCTGCACCCCATTCGTTAATTAAGTAATTAAACTTCTTCTTTTTGTTTGGCTTACTGTTTCTTAAAATATCTATAGCTTCAGTATAACTAACACGCTTAAAGTTATTGTCGGTAACAAATTTTAATTTTTCAATTAAACTTAATTCACTACGTTGCGCTTGTGGTTTTGTTTTCTCTTCATCGGCTAATCGTTTATCTAGAAACTGTAAATCGTCCATGTTATGTTCTAGAACATAAGAAATAACAGATTTCATAAAATCTTCGGCTAAATCCATATTTCCAGCTAAGTCCATAAAGGCAACTTCGGGTTCAATCATCCAAAATTCAGATAAGTGACGTGACGTATTCGAGTTTTCTGCTCTAAACGTTGGTCCAAAAGTATAAACTTTACCTAAAGACATTGCATATGTTTCTGCTTCCAATTGTCCAGAAACAGTTAAGTTAGTGTCTTTTCCAAAAAAGTTTTGAGAATGATCTACTTCTCCAGTTTCTGTTAATGGCGGATTTTTTTGATCTAATGTGCTTACACGAAACATTTCTCCTGCACCTTCAGCATCACTTCCAGTAATGATTGGGGTATGCATGTAATAAAAGCCATTTTCATTAAAATACTTATGTACTGCAAATGATAATGCAGAACGTAAACGCATTACTGCACTAAAAGTATTGGTTCTAGTTCTTAAATGCGCATTCTCTCTTAAAAATTCAAAAGAGTGTTTTTTAGGTTGAATAGGGTAGCTGTCAGGATCTGAATCTCCTAAAATTTCAATAGAAGTAACTGCTATTTCAACGTTTTGCCCTTTTCCTTGACTTTCAATTAAATCTCCTTTTATATGAACGGCAGCTCCTGTTGTGATGCGTTTTAATAAGGCCTCGTCTGTGTTTTCAAAATCAACAACACACTGTATATTATTAATAGTAGACCCATCATTTAAAGCAATAAAACGATTTGCTCTAAACGTTCTTACCCATCCTTTAACTTCTACTTCCTGTAGCGTCGTCTGTTTTAATAATTGTGCAACTGTGCTCGGTGTCATTTTTATAAAATTATTTTAAATACAAATGTAATTTTTTATTGTAATTATTCCATGTTTTCTGGCTTGCTTTCCTCGTCGCTCTCTTCTGGAATAATATTTATTGTTGGTTTTTTTAATGTTTCTTTATTTGCAATACTCTTTTCTAAAGACAATAAAAGAGATGGTAACAGTAATAAATTAGATAACATTGCAAATAATAGTGTAGCAGAGACTAAGGCTCCCAAGGCAACTGTTCCACCAAAACTAGAAATGGTAAATACCGAAAACCCAAAGAATAATACAATAGAAGTATAAAACATACTTACTCCTGTTTCTCTTAGTGCTGCGTATACAGATTTTTTAATTCTCCAATTATTAGCTTGTAACTCTTGTCTGTATTTTGCTAAAAAGTGTATGGTGTCATCTACCGAAATACCAAAAGCAATACTAAATACCAATATAGTGGAAGGTTTTATAGGAACGCCCAAATAGCCCATTAACCCTGCCGTTACAACTAGTGGTAATAAATTAGGGATTAAAGACACTATAATCATCCTAAACGAACGGAACATGTAAGCCATAAATAATGAAATTAATAAAATGGCTAATGATAAAGAGATGGCTAAGTTTTTAACTAAGTAAGTGGTCCCTTTTTGAAATACTAGAGCTTTCCCCGTCATGGTTACGTTGTAACGTTCTTTAGGAAATACTTTATCAATTTTATTAAGAAGATCTTCTTGAATGCGTTTCATTTTATCTGTACCAATATCCTTCATAAACGTTGTAATACGGGCATATTGGCCAGTACTATCTACAAAATTATTAAGCATATTAATGTCTCCTGAAGCTGAGTTTTTAATATAAACAGAAAGAAATAGATTCTCTTGAGAGGTTGGTAACTGATAATATTTAGGATTACCATTTGAGTAAGCTTGTTTAGAGTATTTAACTAAGCTTACTACAGAAATTGGTTTAGATAATTCTGGAGTTTCTGTAATTAAATCTTCTAACTCATTCATGCGTTTAAGAGTTGCCAATTTCATGACTCCTTTTTTACGCTTTGTGTCTACCATAATTTCTAATGGCATAATGCCATTAAACTCATCTTCAAAGAATCTAATGTCCTGAAAAAACTCGGCCTTTTTAGGCATATCTTCTATAAGGCTTCCAGAGATTTTTATTTTATAAATACCAATAATACAAACAACTAAAAGTATTAAGGATGTTAGGTAAATTGCTATCCTTTTTTCTTTTACCATACGCTCCATCCAATTTACGAAACCTCCAATCCATCGTTTGTTTAAATGTTCTAAATGGCGGTCTTTTGGGTACGGTAAAAACGTATAAATTATTGGAATAATTAGAATACAAAGTATAAATATGGCAAGTATACTTAAAGACGCAACTACCCCAAATTCTTTTAATAATTTACTTTCTGTTATTATAAAAGTTGCGAAACCAGAGGCAGTAGTAACATTAGTCATTAACGTGGCATTACCAACCTTAGTAATTACACGTTGTAATGATTTAACCTTGTTACCATGCAATTTTACTTCGTGTTGGTATTTGTTAATTAAGAAAATACAGTTTGGTATACCTATAACAATAATTAATGGTGGTATTAGTGCGGTTAGTACAGTAATTTCGTATTTAAGAAGCCCTAATATACCAAGCGTCCACATTACCCCAATACATACAACAATAAGCGAAATAAATGTAGCGCGGAAGGATCTAAAAAATAAAAAGAAAATTAATGAAGTAACCAATAACGCTGCAATAACAAATATGTTTATTTCGTCTACTATGTTCTGCGAGTTAAGTGTTCTTATGTAAGGCATCCCAGAGACCCGGACATCTAAATCGTACTTAGCTTCAAAGGCATCTATATGCTTTATAAGTGTATTCATTACAAAATCCTTACGCTCAGGCTTATTAATGATATCTTTTTTTAGATATATAGCTGTACGAATGGTTTTTGTTTTTGTATTAAATAAAAAATTGTCATAGAAAGGGTATTTTTTAAATAACTCTTCCTGTAGTGTATCTATTTGAGCTAAAGAAGTAATTGAATCTTTTATAAAGGGCTCTAATTCAAATTTTTCGTCTTTAGTGTTCTTAACTAGTTTTTGTAAGTCTTTTATAGAAACTACTGTTTCTACTTCTGTTTCATTTCTAAACGTATCAGATAATGCGTTCCATGCGTTTAATTTTTCAACTGTAAATAAAGTAGAATCTTTAACTCCTAATACAATTAGGTTACCTTCTTCTCCAAAAATGTCTAGAAATTTATTGTACTCTTGATTTACTTCGTGGTCGTCTGGTAATAAATTAGCTTCTGTATACGTAAAACGCATGTACTTCCATTGCGTACTTAACAGAACAGTTGCAATAATGACACCTAATAAAATAAGAATTTTATTACGCAAGATAATTCTTGCTACAATGTCCCAAAATTGTGATTTTTTAATTTTTGACATAGAACCTTACAAACAAGGCGCAAAGGTATGGAAAACAGATAGATTTACTGTATAAAAATGAAATTATAATGTAATATTAAAAGTGAACTTAAAAGCAATGTTATCATCCGTTCTTGGCAAATGATAAGCCCCGTATCTATAAGAGAAACTTAAACCAAAACCGAAGAGCAATTTGTTTATTTCAAAGCCAGATTCTGTATACCCTTTATTAAGGGTGTTAAATGTTATATTTTGGTGTCTGTTCTTGTTAGTCATGTCACCAAATGCAAACCTTGAAATAAGCACTAATTGAGGATTAAAATTCTTTGAAATATGAAAAGGCTTTAAGTAATGTTTAAAAATTAAAGTTGCAAACCTATCAGAAAAGAATTCATTAAAATACATGGTTTCAAAACTGTTTATTCCAGCAACAGAAAACCGTTGCAAAATAGTTTCTTTAGTAATATTGTTTGGGTAGGCATGATATAAATGTGTTAGGGGCGCATCTCCTTGTGCTAAACCTGCAGAAAAAGTGGTTATTGAAAACGATTCTTTATTGTGGTTTACCTTATGAATAGTCCTAAAATCGAGTTTTGAAAAATTAAAGTCGGCATTAAGAATATCTTTAAAACTTTTGGTATACTGTAATGTGAATTTAGGATAGCCTTCCTTTATTATTTTTTTACTTTCAGTATCGTATTCATCACGAGGATTCCATTGTAAAGCTATTTTAGCTGTAGTGGTTTCGTAAGACCCAAATGATTCTCCATTTAATAAATAATTGTAATCGTATGTTGGACGAATATTACTTGTTGCAAATTCTACCTCAGATAGTAACTTAGGATTAATTTCGTGTTCCAAAGCTACCTTTGTAGTAATATGTTTATGAAAAAGATCGATGTTTAATAATCGTGGTTCAAAAAAAGAAAAGAAACGCTTATCTGTTAAAAATTTTGAGCTTCCTGTTTCTTGCAAATCATCTGTATATGCTACGTTTATCCATGTTTTAGTCTCAGGAGCAATTCTAAACCCACCACCAATACTATATTTTATTTTTTTATCTACAAAGCCATAAACGACATAGCTGTTTATTCTATATTTTTCTGAAAAACCATCGTTAGTTACACCACCTAATCCAGTTCTAAAACCCTCGTACTGATTAAATTTCACCAAATATCTTAAATCGAAGTTTAAGACTTTTGTTGGAAAATAGCCATTGCCCAGTTGTTTTATAAAGGTGTTTTTTTTAATTGAATCTTGAGTAGCAATACTGTCGTTTTGAACTTGTGCTTGAGCAGCAAGTACAATAAGTAGTAAGAAGACAAGAAGTCCACGTTTTATCATATAAATTAGTCTAATAGCGATTTAATAGATTGCGTTAATACAGATTCAATATTTGTTCTGTAACCTAATTCTTTAAGTACAATCTCTCCTTTTTGGTTAATTACAATGTTTGTTGGGTAGCTTTGTACGCCATACATTGTAATGATATCATTTGCGTTAGGGGCTATTTTATAATCAAATTTATGTTCTTTTAAAAACTGTTTAACGGGGTCTTTTTTATTAAAAGTTATGGCAATAAACACTACAGCTTCACTTTTAAATGTATCAACAACATTATTTAAACTTGGTATTTCCATAACACATGGGCCACACTTAGTGAACCAAAAATTTAAGACAACTACTTTTCCTTTAAGGTTTGATAATTTAGTCGTATTACCCTCTATATCGCTTACAATAAAGTCTAATGCTTTTTCTCCTGTTTCAAAATAAGCTTCTGGGCTTTTTTCTATTCGTGTAGAAGTGCTATTAGTTTGTTTAAAAATAATCGATTTTAGTTGTCCTTGCGTATTAGCATAAAATAGAGGCGTATAATTGGGGTTGGCCATAAGCTCCATTTGTGCTTTTGGTAGAATTTCTCCACGCTCGGAAAACAACAATACATCTGGTGTAACTTTTATTTGCATTGTTTTTATTTCATCGTTAGATAATAAGTGTTGATCACTGGGGATAAACTTATAATCTTGAGCCTTACAAAACGTTATTTGTAAGGTTATTAGAAGAAAAATAAAAGGTTTTAGAAACTGCATAGTATTATATCTTCACCAAAAGTATTAAAATAGGCGCTAAAAAAAGCGACTATTATGTCGCTTTTAACTTTTATACTTTCATTATCTCATTTTCTTTAGTAGAGAATATCTCATCAATTTTCTTTACAAAAGTGTCGGTGAGATTCTGGATATCTTGTTCTGCACTTTTTTGTACATCTTCAGAGGCATCTTCGGTTTTTTTAATATCGTTGTTTGCTTCTTTACGCGCATTTCTTATACCAACTTTTGCGTGTTCGGCTTCTGCTTTTGCTTGTTTTGCTAATTCGCGTCTACGTTCTTCTGTTAAAGCTGGGACATTTATAATTATGGTTTCTCCATTATTCATAGGGTTAAAACCTAGATTAGCATAAGCAATACCACGCTCTATTTCCTGTAGCATATTTTTTTCCCAAGGTTGTACCGTAATCGTTCTACCATCTGGAGTATTAACATTTGCTACTTGACTTAAAGGTGTTTGCGAACCATAATAATCTACCATAACACTACCTAACATGGCCGGTGTTGCTTTACCTGCACGGATGTTTAAAAATTGCTTTTCTAAATGCTTTATAGCATTATCCATTGCTTCTTTCGCAGAGTCTATTATAAATGTTATATTTTCGTTCATTACTAAGTATTTTATTTATTTAGTGCTCAATCCAAAAACTGAGCCAAAATTTATACGTTGTTTTATTTTTAATTGTATGTATAAAAATACAATTTATTATAAACTAACTTGAGTTCCAATATTTTCACCTAAAACAACCTTCATTAAATTGCCTCTTGTGTTCATGTCGAATACAATTATTGGTAATTCGTTTTCTTGACTTAAAGTAAATGCAGTTGTGTCCATTACTTTTAAACCTTGACGCAATACATCATCAAAAGTAATATGGTCAAATTTAATAGCTTTACTATCTTTCTCTGGGTCTGCATTATAAATGCCATCTACACGTGTTCCTTTTAAAATAACATCGGCTTCAATTTCAATAGCTCTAAGTACAGCAGCAGAATCTGTAGTAAAATAAGGATTACCAGTTCCTCCTCCAAAAATAACAACACGCCCTTTTCTCAAGTGGCTCATTGCTTTTCTGCGTATAAATGGTTCTGCTACTTCGTTAATTTTTATAGCAGTTTGTAAGCGTGTTTTAACTCCTGCATCTTCTAAAGCACTTTGTAAGGCTAAGCCATTAATAACTGTAGCCAACATTCCCATGTGGTCTCCCTGTACACGATCCATGCCATTACTGGCTCCAGCAACTCCTCTAAAAATGTTACCGCCCCCTATAACTATAGCAACTTCTATTCCTTTATCGGTTACTGCTTTTATATCTTCTGCATATTCGGCTAAACGTTGTGGGTCTATACCGTATTGACGATTTCCCATTAAGGCCTCGCCAGATAATTTTAATAGTATTCTTTTGTATTGCACAGTCTAATGTTTGATGTAATTTTCGTTTTGGCGAAAATAAGAGTTTGGCAAATATAATCAATATAGCCGATTGTTAAAAAAAGAATTGAAACATATAAGACTTAGTTTATATATAGAAATTAGATAAATAATAATGGTTGTAAAATTATAAAGGATAAAATTGTCCTTTATTAAAATTATCTATAACTTTGCATTATTAATATTATAATATATGTTTTCTAAATCTTGCGAATACGGTCTCAGAGCAGCTATATATATAGCACAGCAATCTAAACTTAATAACAAAGTAAGTTTAAACAAGATATCTGAAGAAATCAATTCGCCACAAGCTTTTACTGCTAAGATTTTACAGCAACTTACTAGAAATAATATTATTAAGTCTATAAAAGGACCCTATGGTGGTTTTATTGTAGAGAAAGATAAAATGACAACAAAATTAAGTGAAGTTGTTAGTGTTTTAGACGGAGACTCTATATATACTGGTTGTGGGTTAGGGCTTAAAGAGTGTGATGCTAAAGCACCATGTCCATTACATTTTAAATTTGCCGATATAAGAGAGCGCTTAAAAGTTATGTTGGAAAGTACAACATTAGTATCTATAACAGACGAATTGGATTTAGAGTCAACTATATTAAAACCATAAAAAAAATTTATAATTAAAAAAGATAAAAAGGTCTTTTAATCTTTTATGAAAACAGCAAGAATATATAATTATCGAATTGCAATAGTATTTGTATGGGTAGGATTTGTATGTGCCATAAGTTTTATGGAGGCATGGTTAAAGTTTCAAGCACCGGGAATTACAACAAAATTAGGATTAGGCATTGGGCAGTTAGTTTTTGGAATGCTAAATAAAGTAGAACTAACTAGTGCCGCATTAATAGTATTATCGCTCATCCTTTATAAACCTAAAAAATTACTAAAAGAATCCTATTACCTTTTTATAGGATTAGCTCTCTTAATAGTTGAGAGTGTATGGTTATTGCCAGCCTTAGATGCTAGAGCAACATTAATAATAAAGGGCGAAATACTTACAGAAAGTATGTTACATCTATACTATGTTTTATTCGAAATTATAAAAACAGTCTGCTTAGTAATGTATGGGATGAAACTTTTAAAACGAATGCAATTAAATAAATGAAAACAGCATCAATTACCAAAGATTTGGTTTATAACGACAATAAACCAAATATAACAGTTTTATTAAAAACAAAACAATCCAAAGAAATAAGAATAACAATGAAAAAAGGGCAGCTTATGAAAGAGCACAAAGCACCGTTCCCAATAGTTATTGAAGTTTTTGAAGGCGCCATAGATTTCGGTGTAAATGGAGAGCGTTACAAACTAGTAAAAGGAGATTTAATAGCACTAGATGAAAATGTTCCGCATGATTTAATTGGGGTTCAAGATAGTATTGTTCGTTTATCACTCTCACAAATGGATACGGTAGAACGTGTAGAAAACATAGCTTAAACAAATAAAATAATTAAGACATAAAAAAATGAAGAAAATTTGGATTGGATTTTCAAGCGTAGTTATACTATCTTTTATTGCATTAATATGGGTAGGTACAGAAATTTACCAAACACAACCACCTATACCAGATAAAGTTGTTGTAAAGGAAACGCAAGAGGTTATTTTTACTAAAGAAGACATACAAGTTGGGCAAAATGTTTGGGAGTCTATTGGAGGTATGGAAGTTGGGTCTATATGGGGACATGGAAGTTATGTTGCACCAGATTGGACAGCCGATTGGATCCATAAAGAAGCCATTTTTATGCTAGATAGCTGGGCAAAGCAAGATTTTAATGTAGCATACAACGCTTTAAATACAGAACAACAAGCTGCTTTAAAAGCAAGATTAATTAACCATGTAAAAGTAAATACATTTAATGAAGAGAATAGGGTTATAACAATATCTTTAGCGAGATATAACGCTATAAAAAATAACTCTAAATATTATGCAAAAATTTTTTCTGAAGGGCATGAACAATATGCCATTCAAAAAGGAACTTTAGTAAATAAAGAAAAACTAGAACAGTTAAACGCATTCTTGTTTTGGACATCTTGGGCTGCTAGTACAAATAGACCAAACCAAGAGTATACTTATACTTCAAACTGGCCACATGAACCCTTAATAGACAATACCATTACTCCAGATTCTCAAATTTGGTCTGGATTTTCTATTATACTGTTATTACTATTTATTGGGATATTAGCCTATTATTATATAAGAAACCATGAAAAAGGTGAGGCTGTTGTACACCCAGAAAAGGACCCTATAAGTAATCTTACACTGACACAATCTCAAAAAGCGGTACTAAAATATTTTGTAGTTATTTCACTATTAATAGGTTTGCAAATTATACTCGGTATTTTAACTGTGCATTATACAGTTGAAGGGCAAGCCTTTTTTGGGTTCGACCTAGCTAATATATTGCCTTATTCTATTACACGAACTTGGCATACACAATTAGCTGTATTTTGGATTGCTGCAACTTGGTTAGCAACAGGTTTATTTTTAGCACCTATGATTAGTGGAAAAGAAATGAAATTTCAGGTTTTTGGAATTAATTTTCTATTTATAGCCTTACTTATTATAGTATTAGGCTCTTTGTTAGGGGAGTGGTTAGGCGTACACCAGTTTTTAGATTTAACAACTAACTTCTTTTTTGGGCACCAAGGTTATGAGTACATGGATCTTGGACGATTCTGGCAAATATTCCTTGGTATAGGGTTAGTTTTATGGGTTGTTATGGTTGGTAGACACATTCTTCATGGGATTAGAAAAAAGGATGATTCTAAGCATCTATTAATCATTCTTTTAATTTCTGTTATTGCTATTGGAATGTTCTTTTTCTCTGGATTAATGTATGGCGAAAATAGTAGTTTACCAGTTATTAATTATTGGAGATGGTGGTTAGTACACCTTTGGGTTGAAGGCTTTTTTGAAGTGTTTGCCACTGTAATTATTGCATTTATATTTTTAAGAATGAAAATAATATCTGCTAAAACAGCAGGGAAAGCTTCTATAGCATCTGCCACTATATTTTTGGCGGGTGGAATTATTGGAACACTTCACCATTTATATTATTCTGGTACACCCGTACAAGCTATTGCGCTTGGTGCTACATTTAGTGCTTTAGAGGTTGTGCCATTAACTTTAATGGGATTTGAAATTAGAGAAAACTGGAACTTGTTAAAGTCTAATGAATGGATGCAAAAGTACAAATGGCCCATCTTTTTCTTTATAGCAGTAGCCTTTTGGAATATGGTAGGAGCTGGTGTATTTGGTTTCTTAATTAATCCGCCAATTGCATTGTACTATATACAAGGTTTAAATACTACAGCTGTGCATGCGCATACCGCTTTATTTGGTGTCTATGGAATGTTAGGTATGGGATTCATTATTATATGCCTGCGTTTTTATTCGGACAGAGTATGGCATTCTAAAAAGCTAAAGCGTGCATTTTGGTTATTAAATATAGGTCTGGTAGCTATGGTAGTTTTAAGTTTATTACCAGTTGGTATTATACAAGCATACACTTCTATTACCAAAGGATACTCTTATGCTAGAGATGCTGAGTTGTTATACTCTCCAACAGTACAAACCTTAAAATGGTTAAGAATGATTGGAGATATTATATTCTCTGTAGGTATATTTTACTTCTGTTGGTTTACTATACAGGAAACAGTGTATTGTATTAAAAAGAAAAACTAAAGACTAAATTTAAATATATTAGGTAAATAAAAAACCACTATTCTAAAAATAGAGTGGTGGTTTTTCAGCATTTTATAATATGTAGATTTTAATTTATAAAAATTTTAGCTTTTTGTTGCTTAAATATAGGTGTTACTTACAGATAAATTAATACTAATTTATTACTCTATTAATTTGACCATGTAACTTTATATCTATTGTAGATAGAGTCTTGAGTTTTTTCTAGAACAAAAAGGAAAGGGAATAATTCATGATTATGATTTTTTTTGAAGCTATTAGTGTTTAAAATGACATCGCACATTCTAAAAGTTATATTGTTATTATTTACTATTTTAGTATCACGACATTTTTTTTAACGTTTGGTTCATATAATAAATGCACATCCATTTAATGTTCTTTTCTACCATATTTTTCTTTAAAAGTTATAAAACTATTAAACAATTTCTCCTTATTATTATCTTTAAAATATGTTTTTAAAGACATGATAATAGATGATGTAGGAATAGAATCCGTAATTGCTTTAATTACATGTTTCTTTAATTCGTCATCATTATTTATTGCGTTATATTGTTCTTTAGAGAGGTAATATGATTTACTAGCATTGATACTATACCTATTATAAAGGTCGTTGACAAATTTAGTTGAATCTGCTTTAATTATTTTAGATATATTTATATTAGTTCTAGGTTCTTCACTTTTACAATCTTGCAATAAAAAAAGAAAAACCATTATTAATGAATAGATAAGAGTTTTTTTCATTATTCTGTACATATTTGGTTGTTATTTTCTTCAATATAATTATTTATTGTGTTATCTATGGAGTTTTTTTCCTCCTCCGTTAACATATCCCAAGCTGCAACATAGTTTTCATATCTAAGACCACGCCATGCTAAATTCATATAAAGGTTGTCCGGTTGTTCATTATCTGCTACAGCTATTCCTGTTGCATATTCTTGAGTTGCTCTAGCGATTGTATCTATAAAATAATTTGCCATAAAATTATGACTCCAATCTTCATAGTTTCTAAAGTGATCATATATTGTGTAAAGATTATTATCAATTAAAGCTTGATATATTTCTTCTAAACTAGCTCCACTATAGTTTCCTGCTCCAATAGCTTCTACTAATTCTCTGAAAAATTCAGCATGTAATATTTCATGAAAAATAGTTTGAGCTAATAATACGTTAGGTTGGTAATCTACACCATATACAGTATTTTCATTATTAATATTAATAGTAATTAAGTCATTTTCATTAGGTTGATGTGTTTCTGCATAAAAAGCTCCCAAAGTATTATTTAATTTCAGTATAAGTTTAGCAGGAGATTGTTGATTTTGAAATTTATTTAAAATATTCCGTACTGAATTTTGTTGAGAAATTTTATCATAAACACATTTAGCTTTCCCAGTTAGTTTATTAATTATTTTCTCTTGAAAGTTAACGTTATATCCATCGCATATAGCTTGTGCTGCAATTTGTGCGAATTCAGTGTTATCAGAGTTTTGATTAACAAATTCATTTAAATCACTTACTTGCTTACATTTATCTTCATCACTTAAACATGTTACTAAAGCAGCATCTAAGCCTAAAGTAGTCTCTAAGTTGTTTAAAGCGTCTGTAGCAGAACAATCATCCTCAATCAAAGGGCAATCTGTACATAATATTACTTCTGTATCAGGTATAGGCGTGTAATTTCCACCACCATTACTGTTTGTTGTATTACTATTTGTATTGTTATTAGACGGATCATAACCCGAAGTAGAGCCGCTTCCGCAATCTTGTTCATTAGAGGTTAAAACATAACCGCCACTGGTAGCCATTAAATCGGGATTGCCCCATGCATGGCAACCGCCTGGATTTGTGGCACTATAACCGCCGTCTTGATACGTATGGTTTCCTCCTGCGCCACAAGTACTAGCTTGTTGCCATTCGTAAGAGTACACTGTACAGGTCTCGGCGTCTGAGTTTACTTTATTAAAAATAGAACTAGAAATGTCTTCTAGTGGTACATATGTAATTTTATTGTCTACGTCTACTATTTCTTGGTTTGCTAATGTACTGCGTTCTTCTATTGTTATAGCGTATTGTACTAAATAGACTTTATAGGTTCCGTCTGTTTGTTCTTTTAATAGTAGGTTTTCTAAAAGACCGTTATCTTCTGTTCTTGTTACACCAAAGGTATACCGTTTCAAGCTGTTGTGTTCTATTACTTTGGCATAATCGGTGTTAATAGTAAAGTCGTACTGCTCGTTGTATATAGTTTTACTTGTTTTAGCTTCTATTTGTTTTGTTTTTTGCTTTTCTAAAATGGTTTTAAGTGCTTTGTTGTTTTCTATCGTTTTAGAGCGTACGGTTGTAAATGTAACATTCGAGCTTTTTTGCTGTTCTTCTTGGATAATGGTATCGTCGTCCTTTTGGCAATTAAATAAAACGAGAATTAGCGAGAGTACAAAAATGTGTAGGGTTATTTTTTTCATGTGCATTAAAAGCTATTGTTACGAGTTAAAAATATATTGATTATTAGGTGGTTAAAAGCGATAATTAGTAAAGACTACTGTTTTGTTAATTAAATATAACTATTAATTAGTTAACGGCAATATAGTAAAAAAATCACAATAACACATATTTGTGTTTATTATGTTCTTTTTCTGTTCTCATCTTTAGCACATGGAACTAAATGAAGAACAGTTTATAATACGCTTTGGAACGCATTTAAGACAGCTTAGGACGTCTAGAAAATTATCTCAAGAGCAATTAGCGAACGATGCTGATATTCCTATTAATCAAATAGGGAGGATAGAACGTGGAGAGATAAAAACTACTATTGGTACACTATATGTTATTGCTAATGCTTTACAAGTAACAGTACAAGCGTTGTTTGATTTTGAAATTGAAGACTAATTAAAACTAAAAAACCACTAGCTCTAGAATAGAGTAGTGGTTTTAATGTATTGTTTAGATTTCCGCTTTCACGGAAATGATTATAAATTCTATCCTAAAGATACACGTTTAAAAGCTGTAACTGCTACTTTGTTATTAGCAACGTAATCTGCAACGGTTTGCTTTTCGTCTTTAATAAACTTCTGGTCTAATAAACATTGTTCTTGGTCTAATGTTGTGTTATCTGATACAAAACGCTCCATTTTACCTGGTAAAATTTTATCCCAAATTTGTTCTGGTTTACCTTGAGCTTTTAATTCTGCTTTAGCATCCTCTTCAGCTTTAGCCATTACTTCTGGAGTTAATTGAGCCATAGAAATGTATTGAGGTACGTTTTTAAGTGTTTTACCTAAACGTCCTAGCTCAATATTATCTTTTTCTATAACTGCAATTCTAGCTTCAGTTTCAGCTGCTACGTATGCAGGATCGAAATCTTTGTAAGATAACGTAGTTGCACCCATAGAGGCTACTTGCATAGCGACGTCTTTAGAAACTTCGGCTGCATTATCAATACTTTCAGATAAACCAACTAAAGCTGCAATTTTGTTAATGTGAACATAAGTACCAACATAAGCTGCTTCTAATTTTTCAAAAGCGTTGATTTCTAATTTTTCACCAACAACACCAGTTTGTTCAACTAATTTTTCTGCTACAGTAATTCCTCCAAAATCTGCTGCTAAGAAATCTTCTTTGTTATCGAAGTTAATAGCTATATCTGCAAATTGGTTAGCTAATGCTAAAAAGCTTTCGTTTTTACCAACGAAATCAGTTTCACATCCTAAAACGATAGCAACACCAACAGTGTTATCTGCGTTTACTTTAGAAACTGCTGCACCTTCGCTAGAATCACGATCGGCTCTTTTTGCAGCTACTTTTTGTCCTTTTTTACGTAAAACATCAATAGCTTTGTCGAAGTCTCCTTCTGCTTCTACTAATGCTTTCTTACAGTCCATCATTCCTGCGCCTGTAGCTTTTCTTAATTTGTTTACTTCTGCTGCTGTAATTTTTACTGTAGTACTCATAGTAAGTATAATTTGAAAAAAGTCGTTTAATTTATTTTCAATATCTGAAAAAGAATTAAACGACTCTTAAAGTAAATGTTATTATATTGTTTATTCTTCTTCTTTTACTGCTTCAGCTTTTGCTGGAGCTGCTTTAGTTGCTGCTTTTTCAGCTTCTTTATTAGCTTTTTCAGCTTTACGCGCATTAAGACCACTTGTTACAGCATCTGTTACATGCGTTAATATTTTATCGATTGATTTAGAAGCATCGTCATTTGCTGGTATAACGTAATCTACTTGACGTGGATCTGAGTTAGTATCTACCATTGCAAAAATAGGAATGTTTAATTTTTGTGCTTCTTTAATCGCGATATGCTCACGTTTAATATCTACAACAAACAAAGCTCCTGGAAGACGTGTCATATCGGTAATAGATCCTAAGTTTTTCTCTAACTTAGCTCTTAAACGGTCTACTTGTAAACGCTCTTTTTTAGATAACGTTAAAAATGTCCCATCTTTCTTCATTCTATCAATAGTAGCCATCTTTTTGATTGCTTTTCTAATAGTAACAAAGTTTGTTAACATTCCACCTGGCCATCTTTCTGTGATGTAAGGCATGTTAATTTTACCTGCTTTTTCAGCGACGATGTCTTTTGCTTGTTTTTTTGTAGCAACAAATAAGATTTTACGTCCAGAGGCTGCAATTTTACTTAATGCTTCTCCTGCTTCTTCTATCTTAGCTGCTGTTTTGTAAAGGTTTATAATATGGATACCGTTACGCTCCATATATACATAAGGGGCCATGTTTGGATCCCACTTACGTGTAAGGTGACCGAAGTGTACACCTGCTTCAAGTAATTCTTTTACTTCTACTGCCATTTTGTAATAGTTTACGTTCTGTTGAATTAGCAATAATTAAGTGGTCTTTATATTTAAATCGCCTTAACTATTTAGATGCTAAACTAAATCCTGTCTTTTGGACTAGGACAACAATAACTGTTTTAATTTTTTTGTGTTTAACAAGATTGAAAAAAACTGATGAACAGATTCCCAATCGAGTTGAGAATTTTAACGTTTTGAGAATTGGAATTTCTTACGCGCTTTCTTCTGTCCGAATTTCTTACGCTCAACCATTCTAGGGTCTCTAGTTAATAATCCTTCAGGCTTAAGAATACCTCTGTTTTCGTCATTTAACTCGCACATTGCACGAGAAATTGCTAAACGGATAGCTTCTGCTTGTCCTGTAATACCACCTCCATATACGTTTACTTTAACATCAAAGTTACCTTCGTTTTCCGTTAACATTAACGGTTGGTTTACTTTGTACTGTAACGTAGCTGTAGGGAAGTAGTCTTTTAATGTCTTTTTGTTTACTGTAATTTCACCTTTTCCTTCAGAAAGGTAAACACGAGCAACAGCCGTTTTTCTACGACCAATTTTGTGTAATACTTCCATTACTTGAATTCGTTTAAGTTAATTGTAGTTGGTTTTTGAGCTTCGTGAGCGTGCTCTGTTCCAGTTACAACAGTTAAATTTCTAAAAAGCTCTGCTCCTAATTTATTTTTAGGTAACATTCCTTTTACAGATTTCTCTACTAATCTTGCTGGATCTTTTCCAAACAATTCAGTAGCAGTTAAACTTCTTTGACCACCTGGGTAACCGGTGTGGCGAATGTACGTTTTGTCATTCCACTTGTTTCCCGATAAGTTGATTTTTTCTGCGTTGATAACAATTACGTTATCTCCACAATCAACGTGTGGTGTGAAGCTAGGCTTATGTTTTCCTCTTAAAAGTTTTGCAACTTTAGAAGCCATACGCCCTAACGTTTGACCTTCAGCATCAACTAAAACCCACTGCTTATCTACAGTTGCCTTGTTAGCTGAAATCGTTTTGTAGCTTAATGTGTCCACAATTATTAATTTTATTTATTAAACATTCCTCTCTCGAAAAGAGTTTGCAAATTTACGATTATATATTTGATTACCAAATAGTGAAGCCCTATTTTTTATAGACAAAAAATCGGTTCATTTATTTATAGATACTAAAAGGCTTAATCTTTTAATAATTAAGTTGTTATTAGTTTGTATAGATGTAACAATATTAGTACTTATTAAGATAAGATAAAACAAGTATTAATTATGTGTTAGTTTGGTAATGATTTTTTGATGTTGGGGAAATTTAGAAATTAGCTCTGTTCTATTTGGAAGTTCGAAATCACTAAAATCGAATCCAGGCGCCACAGTGCATCCCACTAATGCATAAGTATCGTTGCCAGAAACTTCGGCAGCAAACCAATCGCCTCCAGAAACTACTAATTGTGGCACTTCTCCGGCAGTAAAATCTCTTCCTATTTTATATTCTGAGTGTTGGCCCTCTGGAGATATTGTATGTAGTTTAATAGTAGTACCATCGTAAAAATGCCAAATTTCATCTTGCTTAATACGGTGAAATGCTGAAAACGTATTAGACAGTTAATAAAAAATAGATACATGTAGAATAACTACGTACACCGTTATAGGTTGGGTCTAAGCTATCTGTGTTAATGTTACCGATACTTCTATAAGTTTCTTTAAAATAACCACCTTCGGGATGTGGTTTTAGATCTAGTAATTTTATAATATTCTCTATGTTATTCATTTATTAAAAGGGGGCTAGTTATACGCTTCATACGATTTACGAATGTAGTCTTTTGCTTCTTCATCGGTTTTAAAATCTGGTGTTTTAAAATTCTCCCCTGTTTCTCTATTTTTATGCTCGGTAAGTGAAGCAGCATGTGCTTTTATAATTTGTGAAGCATGATTAGGAATTTTAACCGAAGCATCTGCTACTGGAGCTTTAATACCTTTCATTGGGTCGTCTTTTCTAACTTCGGAGAGTGAAAGCACATCTAAAATGCTTGGGGCGGCCTTGTCTCGGTTGGTTAATGGTAATAAATTGAAGAGTTCTTCTATTGTTTTTAGTATGGAGGTATGGTCTAAAGGTGTTTCGCTTTTAGTTCTATATACAGTACCGGCTTCAATCCAAGGCGATATTAAAACACAAGGTACTCTAACACCAAAACGATCAAATTTAAAACCTGTGGCTTTATTTATAGCTTCTGGATTAGGTTGCGTAGCGCCTGTTGGTGGTGTAACATGATCATAGCAACCACCATGCTCATCATAATTTATTATTAATAAGGTATCTTCCCAATATTTAGAGTTTTTAAGGGCATTGTATATTTTTAACATGTAAGCCTCACCTGCCGCTACATCGTAATTTGGGTGTTGACTATTGCCATAGCTTCCCCATTCGGGTTCTATAAAAACATAATCTGGAAGGTTCTCATTATCTAAGGCATCTTGAAACGCTTTAAACTCCCCATATCCACAGCCTTTAGGCACACTACCATCTTTTTTGTATATGTCTTGACAAAACGAATAGGTATAAGAGTATTTAGAGCCATCTCCATAAATTCCCCAAGTATGATTATTACTTTCTAGATGTTTAAAGATGCTTCTGGCACTATAAGATTGTGTTTCGTCGTATAAATGTCCTTGAGAAGTTGCCATGTGCATAAAAGCTCTGTTCGGAAGAGTCTCAGATGGAACTGAGCAATAATAATGATCGCAAACAGCGTAGCTTTTAGCTAAGTTTGAGAGTACCGGCAATGTCTCTGGCGTATACATGCCCATAATATCTTTGGGTTCTGTATTTGGAAATTTGCTTACTATTTCTAAACCAGACTGTGGTGGCGAAACATGTTTGTACCAATGGTGGTAGTTTTCGTCTTTATAGTGGTCTGAAACTTTATGTGGTGCTTCTGGTGTTGTTTTCGTTTTATTTGTTGGTTTTTTAGGATGAAACGGCGGGTCTCCAAAGTATTTGTTTCCTATTTTGTTTTCAAAATCTCTAACAAAGCCTTGGTTTGGTGCAATACCAGATGGATATGGTGGGTTTAAATTTCCAAATAACTGAAAGTTAGTATTCATAAACCCTTCTCCAGGATCCATTTTAGGCATATAGTAAGTGTACGGGTTGTCGTTTTTAATAGGGAATACTTGTATTGTGTCGCCTTTGCCATCGGGATTTGTTTCTTGTCCTGTCAGGCCTTCAAAAGGGTGGCCTAGTGGCGATTTGTTGTCTTTGTATAAAAAGCCTAGCATATGATCGAATGAGCGATTTTCGAACATGACTACAATTATGTGTTTGATTTTTTCTTTAGGTGGTATCATTTCTTTTTGGTTTAATGAGTACTCTAATTTAGAGTTTAAATCATAGCATTCCAAATTTTTGGAATAGTTACAGTATACTATATGTATAGTTAAGTGAGCTTGTTGATTATTAAAGAGACCTTTTCTAAAATGATTATAATAAAGTATAAAAAAAGCGACTTGAGGTTTATTTTCAAGTCGCTTGCAATATTATTTGTGTAATTAAAGTTACAATCGTTTTAGCAATAACTCTGCTACTAATTTGGAAGACGCTGGATTTTGTCCTGTAATTAATAAACCGTCTTCTACAGCTGTTTTAAGCTTTGCTGTTATGCATTGAAGTTTATATCAATACTGTAATCTAGAGGCTTATCATTTTTAATTTTCTTAAACCATTCATTCTTTTTAATATCCATAATTTTTTCATCATCAAAATGAGATGAAACTCTATGAGATTCAGTAATGTCTTCAGGTTTGTAAAACATATAAAGTCTAAGTTCAACTACTTCATATTCAAAATATCCATAAAAATGATGTTCAAACCTTAATCTACGATTAATACACTTAGGGTTTTCTGTCCTTCCTTGGTAACTAAATATATCGCCTACACTAGCAAATACATTTCCGTCTGGGCAATAAATTTCTTCATTCAATTCTGGAGAGTATAATTGTTTCAATGAAACTTGATTGTAATGATTATAAAATGCATTTAAGGCTTTCATAGCGGTGATGCCATCTTTATATTTATCTAAATTAAGATGTTTCTTTATAGACTGAATCAATAAATTTTCTACTCTATCGTAATTATAGTCCATATATAAAATCTTTTTCCTGCATTACTTACAACTATTATATAAACGTAACTCATCACGCATATATAGAACAATATACCATTTTTTAACCTATCTATTCAAAACACAAAAAAGAAAAGCGACTCGAAAATAAACTTCAAGTCGCTTGCAATATTATTTGCGTAATTAAATTTACAATCGTTTTAGCAATAATTCTGCTACTAATTCGGAAGACGCAGGATTTTGTCCTGTAATTAATAACCCGTCTTCTACTGCGTGAGGTTGCCAATCGTCTTTTCTAGAGTAGATGCCGCCATTATCTTTTAGCATATCTTCTACTAAAAACGGTACTATAGATGTTAACTCTACAGCGTCTTCTTCGGTATTAGTAAAACCGGTTACGTTTTTACCTTTTACTAAAGGAGAGCCATCTGTGTTTTTTGTATGTTTAAATACTGCTGGGGCATGGCAAACCGCACTTACGGGTTTGTTGTTTGTGTAAAACGATTCTATTAATGCAATAGAGTTTTTATCTTCTGCTAAATCCCATAAAGGGCCGTGGCCGCCAGGGTAAAACACAGCATCGTAATCTGCTTCGTTTACGGTTTCTAATGTAATAGATGTTGCTAAGGCATTTTGTGTGGCTTTATCATCGTTAAAACGAATGGTTGCAGGTGTTTCAAAATCTGAAGTCGCGCTTGTTGGGTCTATTGGTGGTTGCCCACCTTTTGGTGAGGCTATGGTTATGTTTACGCCTTTGTCTTTTAATATATAATAGGGTGCTGCAAATTCTTCTATCCAAAATCCTGTTTTGTGTCCTGTATTACCTAAATCTTCGTGGCTTGTTAATACAAATAGTACGTTTTTCATGGGTATCTGTTTTTATGTATAGTGTAAATAATATTCTGTATGTAGATTATATACTATACAAATTTAGTGTAGCAGCTACAGTGAAAAAATGAGGTATGTTAAGAAATGAGCTTATTGTGTTTTTCCTTTGTTAAAGCATTTGAAAAGGCATATTAAGTTTATTATAAAAGTTGACGTCAGTTCGAGTGATTTTGAGGCATGAGAAATTATATCGATAACTAATTTTATAACATTCTTATTCTCGATATAATCCCGTTAATTAGGTTGCCTATTACACTCAATTAACAGTTTAACTTGTAGGTTGTTGTTATTCTAGCCTGTAGCAATGTCTTTTCTAATTCTACTTAGGCTTTCTGTGGCAATACCTAAGTAGGAAGCGATGTGGTAATTTTTTACGCTTTTCTCTATATTAGGGTAGGTGTTTATAAAGGCAATATAGCGTTCTTTTGCTGGTAGGGCTAAATTGGCAAGTATGCGTTTTTGAAAACTGGCAAATGCTTTTTCCATTTTTAGTCTAAAAAAAGTTTCTAGCTGCGGAATGTCTTTGTAGAGCGTTTCCATACTTTGTTTAGAGATTTTAAATAGTGTGGCATCTTGTATGCATTCTATGGTTAGGATGGCTTTTGATGCTGAAAAGAAAGCTGTAAAATCGCTTATCCACCAATCTTTAATGGCAAATTGAAGCGTGTGTTCTTTTCCTGATTTATCTATAAAATAGGTTCTTAAACAGCCATTGTAAACAAAATATTGATGAGCTACCAAATCGTTTGCATTTAAAATGGTATTTCCTTTTTTTACCTCTAGTGTTTCAAAATGGTTTGCTATGTTGTGTTTGTTTTCTGAAGAGAGTGCTGTGTCTTTAAAGATTTCGGATATAATACTGTTTTCCATTAGTCTTCGTAATCTGCTTTCTTTTTTATAATGTTGATGAGTGCTGCGATAATTTCAGCTTTTGTAATAGTATCTTTATCGGAATAGATTAAGTAGTCTACTATACCATTGTCTTTAATTTGAATAGAAACATCTCCTTGTCCTATATCTTTTTGTACTATGGTGATATCGGCTAAGCCATTCTTTTTTATTCTAACTGAACGATCTGCAAATCCAGAATGCTTTAAAATAAAATCGGCTTTGTATTTACGGTCTGTAAACCCAACGGTAATATCTGCAAAAGTTTGTGTAAAACGCACTGAAATATCCCCAAAACCATTAGTTTTAATTCTAATAGAAGTATCTGCAAAACCTGTGTCTTTAATTTCAACGGATTCTTGACTTATTATCGTATTGGTAAAAAGCGATAATGTAACTAATATTAATATTTTTTTTAATATCATAATTTAATTTTTAGGCAAATAGTTGCTAGGTATAGGGTTGTCTTTAGATTCTTGTGTCCAGTATATATTAATAATCCACCATCTTTTACCATCGTTTAATAATTGTATACTATTTATTCCTCTCATAAATGGGACTGTATCCTTTTCGCTATTAAAAGCTTCGTAAGTACTAAATACTTGGGTTATATTTCCAAAAGTATTTTCTGTTCTATGTATTTCTTTTTCAAAAAAACCATTATCTACTAACCATTTTCCGGAAGTTTTAATATAATCGTCTGGTGTCATAAAACGTGCTTTGTATGTGCCTTCTTTACTTTTGCCAGAGGGTATTAATTTAGCATCTGGATGGAATAAATATTTAAATAGTTCCCAATCTCTTGCTTCTCCTTTTTCTCCAGAAATTACAGCGTATAGGGTTTCTATTGTACTGTCTAATGTTTTTACTTTTTCGTTGTATTTAGAGGTTGTAGTTTGTGCTTTTGTTACTATTGTAAACAAACAAAGTAATACGGTGGTGAGTACTAATTTTTTCATGTGTTTGTAGTTTTAGAAGTTATTAATATGGCCAATTAACATGTAAGGGTTTAGTCATCCACGGCAATTTTATAATTGAAAATGATAATGGAGATTTTATTAATAAAATATCGTAAGCTCTTTTTTCTACGGTTAATTCCCAGCGGTCTTCCTGTTCTACTAATAGACCATCTCTTACTAGCCAGTTTCCTCTAAAACCATTAACAGTACTTTGTCCAATGGCATCCCAATTGTCTATAGCAGATTTTATTAAACTATTCATTAATGTTTTCTCATCGTCCGAAATAGTAATGTGGTCTTGCATTGGCGTATCTACAGCTAAACCACAAAGGACTTTATTTAATGGGAGTAAAGAGACTTCGGTTTGTTCTAATCCCGTAACTAAGTATTGTAAATAGTGTACGGCGTCTAGTTGTGCTTCTTGTGTAATAAATGTTCTCTCTTTTATAAGATCTAGCCTTATAAATAACATCATAATATAAGATTGTAAGATTACGATTCCTGCATTAGGTATAGAAATATTTTGATGTAATATATTATTAGTGGTGGCTTTCATTTGTATTTGTCTTATTTAGTTTTTAATAGCGTATTATTGGTTCTAAGTTATTAATAATCATTGAATACCACACTATTGCGGCCCAAAACCAGAGTGTTATAACATAAATGAGGCGTAATAGCATTATTTGTTTTATTATTTTACTTAAATAATACCATGCAATACCAGCAAGAATAAACCCAAATGCCCATGCCATGCCAGCAGCTATTGTTGTTGGCCAAACCCAATCGCCTCTCCAATCGTTTAATGTTGGGTAATTGTTAAACAGAAAAGAGACCGTGTAATACAATAGTGCACCGAGAATCCCCATGCTTAATAGCCCTAATGTTAGTGTAACTATAAAAGCTATAGCAGAAAATTTAGTTGTAAAAGGTAAGGGTTTCCAGTATTTTAACATGTTTCGTTATGTGTTCAACTTCTTATCTATTCGTAGTAGTGTATTCCAGTTTCTAGTAGTAATGTTTTTGCCAAAACTATGCTCTAAAGTTGTTATTGCTTTCGTTGTTTTAGATTTTGAAAGATCTAATACACTAATAATATTTTTGTTTTTATAGTCTAATATTTTATAAGCTTGGTCTTCGCTCTCCCAAGGTATTTGCAAGTTTGGTTCTACAGCAGTTTTTAAAAATGAAATATAAAGTTTGATATCTTTAGTTATTTCTAGATTATTAAAAGGGGCTTCTTTTAATATGTGTTGTATTGTTTCTGCTGTTCTTACAATTGTGGGAATAGGAAACCCGAATGTTTTTTCTAGGTGTAGCGTTATATTTTGTTCGATTATTGCTATGTCTTTGTTTGTGCTATCGAAAATAATATTACCAGAATTTAAAATGGTTATTATGTTTTTTAAACCAAGTGTTTGTAACTCGTTTTTTAAATCTGCCATAGGGACTTTATGGTGTCCGCCAACATTAATGCCTCTTAAAAATGCGATATATGTTTTCATAATATTTTAAAATTTAGTGTTCCAACCTCTTTTTTCAATGGTTCGTACATTAGGAGCGTCTTTTAAGGTCTTTAAATATTGTGCTAATTTTTTAAGCTCATTGTCTTGTGAATCTCCTAAAAACTCTTTTGGATAAATAGCATTGCCATAGTTGTTGCTGCACTTGTAAGGCGTATCGTCTATTATTAATATTTTGTTGAGTTTAAATCCTTTTCTTTTTAGTTTTTTTAATGGTTTTGTATAATGATAATGATCTAAAAAATGGCTTTCGTAATTCCCATAATTGTCTATTTGCAATTCTCTATCTCGTTTGTATGTGCAACGGCTTCTGCCCCAAACGAATTGTAATGTTATATCTTTAGGAAAGATACATTTAACAACTTTTTTTACGTAATCGTCTGATGCAGAAGACCAAATAGCAATTAAAAAGTCGTCTTTAATTGTATTAAGAAAATCATTTAAATATGGTCGACAATAAATATAATAATTGAAAACTTTAAAGTCGTTTTCTCTATTTAGTAACTTTGGGGTTGCATGAATTAATGTTTCATCTATATCAAGTACAAGAAGTATTTTATTTGTCATTTTAAAAACTTCTGTTTATTAAGAGTTGTTTAAATGCTTAATATAATTATTTAAAAGCCCTCTTATTTGCTCAGCTGCTACTGGATTTGCAGAATGTACTTTAAATTCTAAGTTTTTTAAATCTAATCCAGATTGGTAAACTAGCCATTTTGCAGCTGCTAACCCATCAGGGGCTACAGTGGTTTTATCTTCTTTAAGACCTAGATCGTTATCGAAGCTTATGTAATTTGGTAAGCCATTGGTTTTAATGTACTCTATAAATGCATCGTAGGTTCTAACAATGTCAAATTCCGATTCCATAGATTTATCATAGATCATATCTATGGTCCTTACGTCGTCTAAGAAAAGTTTTTTCATGTATTATTTAAAATAATATAATCGCAATATTACAATTGTTTTTTTTCTTTATTAGTTTCGATTAAAAGTACAAAATAATATGTCTTTCGCTATAATATGATGAAAAAACTTAGGTAGTTCTACTTGCTTTTTAAATCGGTATTTTTACGCTAGTAAATGTTGAGGTACTGTTGGACATTTGTTATGTAATTATTTATAGCGGAATCCGAAAAGCTAAATTTAGATAGAGTAGGAGGTTTTAAAAATTAAATACAATGGCAAATAGAACACATAGTAGTGTAGTTGAGGCATTAAAAATAATGCTTAATAGAAATTTAGAAATGAAAGAAGCGCTATTGGCATCTTTAAAAGTTGCGAATGTTAGAGCTAAAGAAAGTTTAAATGAAAATTTATATAAAGCTATAAATAATGAGTTTCAGGGTAATGGATGGCCAACTACTATTGATGCGTATTACGATTATTTAGAATTGTATGTACGTTTAGTGCCTAATGAGAGTAATGATGAGAGTTATCCTAATGCATGGAAAAGTAATGGAGAAGCTAATGGCTATAACCAAAAAGTATACGATTTATTATGTCAGTTTTACTGGTTGGTAGATCAGAAAATTCCTGAGACTAATATTTCTATGCAAAGTTTTAAAGAGTTTGCAGCTTGGCTAGTAAGTTTTGCAAAGGCTTGGGGAGAATTTTTAGATACAGAACCTTCGCTAACAACAGAGAGTTTGCATTCTTTTAAGTATGATACAATGTATAATTATCCTTTATATGCAGAGAATGAGTCTACATGGAATACATTTAATACTTTTTTTTACAGAGAATTTAACGGTGCAGATAGTAATACAGGTATAACTCCATTACGCCCTATTGCAGAGCCTGATAATAATGAAACTATAGTGGCGCCTGCCGATTGTACATTTCAACAAGATTATGCTATAGACAATAGCGGAAATGTTTTAGATAAAGATGGGAAAATAACATCTGTTGTTTTTAAACAAACACATGCTATTGGAAATATTAATGATCTTTTAGATAATAGTGAATATGCAGAGTGTTTTTATGGTGGTACTTTTGTGCATTATTTTTTAAGCCCATTCGATTATCATCGTTTTCATACTCCAGTAGGAGGACAGGTCTTAGAAATTAAAGATATACAAGGAAAAGTGTATTTAAATGTAGTGCTTAAAGACGATGGGCAGTGGGATGCACCAGATGGTGCGGGTGATGGTTACGAATTTAACCAAGCAAGAGGTCTTGTTATTGTAGATGCTGGAGAAGCGGTTGGTAAGGTTGCAATTTTACCTATTGGTATGGCTCAGGTGTCTGGTGTAGAAATGTATATAGATAAACTTAAAGACAAAACAGTTGTTAAGGGACAGGAGTTTGGTAAGTTTAAATTTGGTGGATCGGACATTATTATGTTGTTTGAAAAAGAACCAAAAGAGTTGTATTTATTTAAAAAAGATCCCGCACACAATCCTATCCATTTCCAGTATGGACAAACTGCTGTGTATTGGAATAAATAAACATATTGTTAGTTGTAAAGTCTATAGTAATAGCTTTTGCAAGAGAGAACGGCGAATCTTTTAGATTCGCCGTTTTTGTTTTTATAATAAACTATATAACTATATAGTTACTCTTTTACTCTTGTTAAAATAATCGAGTTTACATCATTAAATTCTGTTGGTCTTGTAGTACTGAAAGAAGAGGCTAATTGTATAGTATTATCATCTATTGCTTTAGCTATAAATAACATTTTCTTCTGTTCTTTTGTTTCCAACATGGTTACTATTAAGTCTATTTCTACAGGGGTTGCCTCATAGTTTACTTGGTACGTCATGGAGCCTTTTTTTCCTTTCATTACAAATTCTTTACCTCCAAGTACTTGTCCTTGGGCTTCTAGAGTAGCGTAACCTTCTTTATCGAAAATAAAATAGCCGATGTCTCCTTTTTCTTCTCCAACCCATTTTCCAACAATATCCATTGTTGTTTTATTTGTTGTAAATGATGATAGTGATAAAATAGAAATAAATAGTAATATTAATTTTTTCATGATTTTTGTTTTTATGTTTTCTAGTGTGCTTCCAGCCAATTCAACCCAGTATCTAGTTCTACATCTAAAGGGACTTCTAGCTTAAATGCATTTTCCATTTCTGTTTTAATAAGGGTTTTCATCTCCTCTAATTCTGGCTTGTAAACGTCGAACACCAATTCATCATGTACTTGTAATAACATTTTGGTTTTATAGTTGCCAGCTTCTAGTTTGTTATAAATGTTAATCATAGCAATTTTAATAATATCGGCAGCGCTACCTTGTATTGGAGCATTAACAGCATTACGTTCTGCTGCTCCTCTAACAACAGCATTACGAGAGTTAATGTCTTTTAAATAACGACGACGCCCTAATACGGTTTGTACATAACCATTATCGCGAGCAAAATCGACTTGATCGCTTATGTATTTACGTAGTTTAGGGTATGTTTCGTAGTAGGTGTCTATTAGTTCTTTAGCTTCACTTCTGGTTAAATCGGTCTGATTACTTAGTCCAAATGCAGAAACACCATAGATAATCCCAAAATTAACAGTTTTAGCATTGCTTCGTTGTGCTCTAGTTACCTCTTCTATAGGAACATTAAATACTTTTGCAGCGGTAGAGGCGTGAATGTCTTCACCGTTTTTAAACGCAGAAATCATGGTTTCTTCTTTACTAAGCGCAGCTATAATACGCAGTTCTATTTGCGAGTAATCGGCAGCGAGTAATATATAATCTTCATTTCTTGGTACAAATGCTTTTCTTACTTGTCTTCCGCGTTCTGTACGGATAGGAATATTTTGTAAGTTAGGGTTGTTACTGCTTAAACGGCCTGTAGCAGCAACGGTTTGCATGTAATCGGTATGTACGCGTCCTGTATGTTCTTCTACTTGTGTTGGTAATGCATCTACATAAGTACTTTTTAATTTAGCTAATCCACGATAATCTAGGATATTTTGAATAATTTCATGGTCTTTTGCTAAGTATGATAAAACATCTTCAGCTGTAGAGTATTGCCCTGTTTTAGTTTTTTTAGGTTTATCTACTAACTTTAGTTTTTCGAATAAAATAACGCCTAATTGTTTTGGAGAGGCTATGTTAAACTCTTCACCAGCTTCGGTATATATTTTAGATTCTAATGTTTTTATATCGTTGTTTAACGCTTCTGAAAGCGAATTTAAAAAGGTTTTATCTAGATTAATACCTTCTAACTCCATAGCTGCTAAAACACGGAGTAAAGGCACTTCAATATCATCGAATAATTTTTGTGTACTGGCGTCTCCTAATTCCTTCTGGAAATGTTCTTTAAGTTGTAATGTAATGTCTGCATCTTCAACAGCGTATTCTATTTGTTTGTCTAAAGGTACTTCGCGCATAGATAGCTGGTTTTTCCCTTTTTTTCCAATTAAATCTGTAATAGAAATTGGTGTGTAGTTTAAATAAGTTTCAGCTAAGACATCCATATTATGACGCATGTCTGCATTAATTAAATAATGCGCTAACATGGTGTCAAATAAAGGCCCTTTTACTTCTACATTATATTTGTTAAGAACTTTAATGTCGTATTTTAAGTTTTGTCCTATTTTCTCAATAGTCTCATTTTCAAAAAATGGTCTTAATTGTTCTATAAGTTCTTGTGCTTCGTTTCTGTTTTCAGGAAATGGAATGTAAAACCCTTTACCTATTTCCCAAGAAAAGGCAATACCTACAAGCTCGGCAGTTAATGCGTTTAAACCAGTTGTTTCTGTATCGAAGCATACACTGGTTTGATTCATAAGGTTTTTAATAAATAGTTTCATCGCCATTCCTGGTGAAACACTTTGGTATACATGAGCTGTTGTAACAGCTGTTTTTCTACTATTTTCTGTAACCGTTTCTGTTTCTGTAGATGGCTGACCTCCAAATAATGAAAATTGTCCAGCTCCTGCTGCGGCTTGTTCTTTAGGTGTTGTTTTAGGCGTTGTTTTTGCTTCTTTTGTGTTTGAAGTATTTTCAACTGGAGCGGTAAATGTTTTAGTGAAATTGTCTATTAAGCGTCTAAACTCTAACTCTTGGAATATGGTTGTTACAGCTGGAATATCTGGTTCAGACATTTCAAAATCTTTAGCATCAAATTCTACTGGCACATCTAGCATAATTGTAGCTAGCTTTTTAGAAAGCATACCTAATTCACCATTGGCTTCAATTTTTTCTTTCATTTTTCCTTTCAGCTCATGGGTATTGGCTAAAAGATTTTCCATACTTCCGTATTTTGCTAAAAACTTTTTGGCTGTTTTGTCTCCAACACCTGGTAAGCCCGGTATGTTGTCGGCAGAATCGCCCATCATTCCTAGGTAGTCTATAACTTGTAATGGGTTTTCAACTTCAAATTTTTTCTGCACTTCTGGAATTCCCCATGTTTCGTACCCTCCACCAAAAACTGGGCGATACATAAAAATATTTTCTGAGACTAGTTGTGCAAAATCTTTATCTGGTGTTACCATAAAGGTTTTATATCCTTCTTTCTCGGCTTTTTTAGCTAAAGTACCTATAACGTCATCGGCTTCGAAGCCTTCTTTTACCATAATAGGAATGTGCATAGCACGTAAAATATCGTAAATTAATGGTACAGCAAGTTTAATAGCTTCTGGTGTTTCATCTCTATTGGCTTTGTATTCTTGAAACATTTCTATGCGATCTGTACTTCCGCCTTTATCAAAACATACTGCTAAATGATCTGGACGTTCTCGTTTTATAACATCTAATAAAGAATTCATAAACCCCATAATGGCTGAGGTGTCTAAGCCTTTAGAATTTATTCTAGGGTTTTTTATAAATGCATAGTAACCACGAAAAATTAAAGCGTAAGCATCTATTAAGAACAATCGTTTTTGATCTGACATTGTATAGGTTTTGATAGAATCTCAAAACTACAAAAACTTATGCTTTAAATTGAGTGGTGGTCTTTGATTTTTTATAGTATTAAGAGAATAATGTGTTATTCTTTTTTATTCTTAATCATGTATTCGGATTGTAAATTCTCGTTTTTACCATCTTGAAATTTGGTCATGCTAAACCATTGATGAATAGAGAAACTGCCTGTTTCCCCTTTTTTATTCATAGCAATATACCCCACTTGGAAGTTTTTGTAGTTGCTGTTAGGTTTGTCTATTATTCGCTTTATCGCTTCTTTACATGCTTCTTGTGGTGATTTGCCTTGTCGCATAAGTTCTACAACTAAAAAGCTTCCTACAGTTTTTACAACTTCTTCACCTAAGCCAGTTGCCACGCAACCGCCAATTTCGTTATCTACAAATAAACCAGACCCTATAATTGGTGAGTCTCCTACGCGTCCAGCCATTTTATATGCAAGGCCACTTGTTGTACATGCGCCAGAAATATCTCCATTTTTGTCCATTGCAAGCATACCAATTGTATCGTGGTTTTCAATGTTTATTATAGGCTTGTATTTAGCGTCTTTTAACCATTCTTGCCATCCTTTTTTTGAGGCTTCGGTTAATAAGTTTTCTCGTTTCATACCTTTAGAAACAGCAAATTGCTCTGCTCCTTTACCTGCTAGCATAACATGTGGCGTATCTTCCATGACTTTTCTAGCGACTGAAATGGCGTGTGTAATATTTTGCATGTAAACTACAGCCCCACAATCTCCATCCTTATTCATAATGCAGGCATCTAATGTTACATTGCCATCGCGATCTGGTCTACCGCCTTTACCAACAGATTGGTTTTTTATATCTGCCTCTTCTACCATACAGCCTTGCTCTAAGGCATCTAAAATAGAACCGTTTTCTTGTAATACAGATGCTGCTTTTGTTGTTGCATTTGGTACATCCCAAGTAGCAATAACAATGGGTAATTTTTGTTGTGTATCTGTTTTATTGGTTGTTACTGCTATTTCTTTTTCGGGGGTATTGTCTTTGCAACTTGTTACAGCGCTTCCAACTGCTAGACCCACGCCTGTTAGTGAGGCATTTTTAAGAAAGTGTCGGCGTTTCATTATAATTGGGTAGGTTTAATTTATTCTAGCAATATAGGATTTTTCAATTTAAAGGGGCTTTAAATATATCTTAAAATTGATTTGATAAATGGTTTAACAGTTTAGAAAAAGAACAAGTCTCAATTCCCTAAACTTTTATTTTAAGGATATAAAAATGAATAAACTTATTCTGCATAACCATTTTTTAGTGCAAATACTGCTAAGCCAACTCTGGTTTTAAGTTCTAGTTTTTCGAAAAGACTATCTCTATAATTTTCTACTGTTCTTGGACTGCAAAACATTTTTTCGGCTATTTGTTTATAGGTCATTTCGGTTACGGTGTATTTTAAAAACTCTACTTCTCTGTCTGATAATGAAATTTTTGATGAAGCATTAATAGAGTCATCGCCAATGCTTGTAAATATTTTGCTTGCTGCCCATTCTGGAAAATAATGTCCATTTTCCACAAGTGTGTTTAATCCTTTTTCTAATTCTGTTGGGTGTACATTTTTTAGCATGTAGCCTTTGGCGCTGTGTTTTATCATTTTAATTAAACTTTGCTCATCGTCTTGCATGCTTAAAGCCATGATAAGTACATTTGGATGGGTTTCTTTTAACCATTTTGCAGTTTCAAAACCATCCATAACTGGCATGCTAATATCTAATAAAACAATATCTGGTATGGGTTTGCTTTTAAGTTGTTTTTGAAAATCTAACCCGTTTTCGCAAACATACAGCACTTCAAATTGATTAAAATTAGAAATAATACTGCTTAAAGCATTGGCAATTAATATATGGTCGTCGATAATTACAATGGTACGTTTCATTTAAAGAGGGATATCTATTGTTAGTGTTGTGCCTTGGGTTTCTTTACTTTCTAGTTTAAATGTTCCACCTATTAAAGCGGTTCTTTTTTTCATGTTTTTAAGTCCTATACCTGTTGGTTTTATGGTGTTTGTGTTAAAACCTTTGCCATCATCTTTAAGTTTTAAAGTTACAGTGTTGTTTTGCTTAATTAAAGCGACATTAATATGCTTGCAATTAGCATGTTTAATGCTGTTTTGTAAAAATTCCTGTGTAATTCTAAATAAGATACTTTTAATTTGATAAGACTCAATTTTAATATTTTCTGTATTTGTAAAATGAACGGTACAACGTTTTAAGGCATTAATTTTATTACACTCATTAGCTAGTAGTGTGTTTAATGTATGCGTTTCTATAGCATTATCGGTTAAAGACTTAGAGAGCTGCCTTAACTCACTTAACGATTCGTTAATAATTGTGCTTATATTTTCAATACTCTCATTAACCTGAGGTGCTTTATTCTCGAAGGCTAATTGTTGGGTGTAGAGACTAGCTAGGGTTAGTTTTTGTCCAATATTATCGTGTATTTCTTGCCCAATATATTGCATGGTTTGGGTTTGGATTTCTACTTGCGTTTCTAACAGTTCGCGTTTATGAGTTTCGTTTTTAGTTTTAATTTCTTCAACATGAGCTTTCTTTTTTATGCGGTATTCTCGTATAAAAATGATGATTCCTGCTATAAAAGCTAGGAAAATGATATTAAATAATATTATAGTTATTGTGATTGATGTTTCCCCCATATAAACGAAGCTATAAATAATAAATACATAATACAATTAGAAACTAAAAAATACAGGTAGTAAGAATTCCAAAGAGATATGTTTGGTTCTTTTAATAATTCATCATAAAATGCTAAAAAAGGATATGTACCTACATAAAATAAAATCATGCCTAAATTAATGTAAAACATTTTGTTTTTTTTGAATTCTAAAATATCTTCATTTTTAATTTGTTTTAAGAATTCTAAAACGACTAGAAAAATTATAATTATACTTCCAGTAGTTAAATTTATAGTAGATATAGTTTTTATTTTTTGCTCATATAGTTCTAAGGGAACAAATGTGAATATATAGACAATACAACAAGCGTAATACAGCTTTTTCTTATTAAGAGACTTTGAGGCGTATAACCAGTAGAAGAATAAATATTGGATAGGTATTCCGAAGAATGCATAATAATCTTGTTTTCTAAAACTAAATATATCATTAGGAGCAAATTTCCAAAAAACTTCTTGTAAGAATACTAATATTAGATATAAAGAAAACCATTTCCAATAATTTTGCTTTAATTTAGGTAGATAATATAAAGCAACTAGGGCAGAAATAAACTCTAACCCTAGTCTTATTTTATCTATGTTAGGATAATATTCAAACATATTAAAATCCTCCAGAGCCATCAGCAGGAGGTATTAAACTACCATGATTTTGAGAACCAGTAGAGCCTCCAGAATTGTTTCCTTTCTTTGTTATTCCAAAAGAAGGAACTGTAGTTGTAGATGGTGTACCAGGATAATCAAAAGGCATACCGTTAGTATAAGTATTAGTATCTAAAGGGTTAAAATTTACATGTTTACCATCTTTACGTTTTATAGTTGGTATAATAACAAGTGTATGGCGTTCTCCATACTGCTTGCCGTATGGGTCTGTAGCTAAATCATTTAAGTCACTGTAGTTACTCCAAGTTTTAAATTCTGGGTAACGCGAATAATGAATACGTAACCCTAAATCTGGATTGGCTACGACATTACTGTTTTGTTTCGTTTGGTACTCTACATGGTATATAAATGCCTTAAGGGTTTCTAAATCGAACCAAATAGAATGTGCATCGTCTAAGTTACTAGCGTTGTCAATATATCGTTTTTGGTAATCTTTATAACCACTTATCATATTACGAACTAAATCGACTTCTAGTTGATTCATGTTAACATTAGAGTAGTCCATACATATTTTTGTGTTAGACACAGTTGATGATTTAGGTGGATATTTATAGATGTAGAGTGCAAATAAAATTAAAACAATAATTAATAGAATAGTAGATAGCATGATATTATTTTTAGTTAGGGTTAAGTAATAAATGTAATAAGTTATTTGTGATTTTTATGTTGAGCAAAGTAACAATTATGTTTTTATATTTTTATAAGTAGTGAAACCTAAAGTTGTAGGGTTAATTAACCTAAATTCTAAACTACAAATAAAAAAAACCTACAAAAACTAATTTATAGGTTTTTTTATTTAAGTTGAACGTAATAAACTTATAGTGTTACTGTTTTCTTATTATTTCTTATACCATAGAACATAATGTATCCATAACAAATGGTTACAAATATAAAGGCTATTTTAAATCCTGAAGCATCTATTAATGCTCCACATATTAAAGGTATTATTGCTCCTCCTACAATAGCTGTACATAGTAAACCAGAGCCTTTTGGTTTTAACGAACCAATACCATCTAAAGCTAATGTGAAAATAGTAGGGAACATGATAGAATTGAACAGACCAACTGCAAGAATACTCCACATAGAAATTAGCCCTGTAGTACTAATAGAAATAAAGATTAGTGAGATTGCTAGTAAAGCAAAAATACCTAAAACTTTTCCTGGGCTTATAATTCGGGTTAAATATGAACCTACAAAACGACCAATCATGGCACCAGACCAATAGAATATTACAAATATTCCAAGTAATGCTTTGGGGTCTGCACCTTCTAAAGATTTATTAAATAATTTTGAGACTGTATTTGCTATGCTCATCATAACATTATTGTCTGCAATTAAAGCAGGCATATTCATGTCTTGGAAATAGTTAATTAAAAAGCTACCTATGGAAACTTCTGCACCTACATAGAAGAAAATACCTATTACGCCTAGCATTAAATTTGTGTTTTTAAAAGCTTCACCATAAGTGCCAACACGCTCTTCGCTAATTAATTTAGGTAATTTGGCAAAGAAGAAGAAACCAGCGATAAGTGCTATAAAAATGGCAAGGCCTATAAATGGTGTTTGTACAGCAGAGGCTTCGGCTGTATAATAAGTGTCTCTTGCGGTTTCTGTTAATGTTTCTATTTCTTCTGTTGTTTTTACTTTATCGCTTAAAATAAACAAAGCACCAATAGCAGGTGCAATAGCTGTACCTAAAGAGTTAAATGCTTGAGCGAGATTTAAACGACTCGATGCTCCAGCTTCACTTCCTAAGGCAGCAACAAAAGGGTTTGCTGCAACTTGTAATAAGGTAATTCCTCCAGCTAATATAAAATAAGCGACCAAAAAGACACCAAATATGCGATAAGATGCTGCAGGATAAAATAGTAAACAACCAAAAGCCATGGTTAATAATCCAACAATAATTCCTTTTTTATAACCAATTTTAGAAATGATATAGCTAGAAGGAATGGATAATACAAAATAGGCACCAAAAAATGCAAATTGTACTAATATGGCTTGAAAGTAAGTTAACGTGAATAATTCTCTAAGCCTTGGAACTAGAGAGTCTACTAATACTGTTATAAACCCCCATAGAAAAAAAAGTAGTGTTAATAGTATAAATGAACTTTTGTAAGATTTCTGTTGTGTCATTATTTAGTTAGTTTAATTTTAAGACCACAAAATAGTTAAATATTGTGCAGAAGTTGGTTTAAAAATCATCAGATAGGTTCCTTTATCGTTATTTTATAGTAATTTCATCTACAAATAACCAACTTCTACCATCATGTTTATAACCTAAGTGCCATTCTGGTAATACTCCTAGTTTTTTAGCAATGACTTTTACATAGCGATAATTTGCTTCTGTTTGCTTAAAAGTAACATTTTTAATAGTAACATGTTCTGAAGCAATGGTAGCATCAATGTGTTGGGCTTTTGCTAAAGGTTTAAAGTTTTTGCCATCGTTAGAAACCAAGCACTCTACTGCTGTTGGGTAGAAAATCCATGAGCGTTGGTCTTGTAAAAAGCCTATTGTAACTGTGTTTATTTCTTTTTTACTTCCTAAATCTACTGTAGCTATAACATCTGCATCAAAATAGCCTTGCCAAGTTCCTGTTCTAAAATCTTGAGCTCCTAATATACCATCTATTAAAGCATCTTTTCCACCACCATTATATTGGTTTGCATATTCTGAGTCTAGTTTTAAAGTAATATTAGGATCAATTTTAAAGAATTTGGTTGTTATTGTTGGACTTTTCTGCCCATTTAGTTCAGCATAAACTTTTAAGGTTAAGGCTTCAGAAATGGTAAAAGGAGCATCGTATTTTTTATATTCTGAATCATTTTCAGAATAATAAATAACAGCCGCTTTGGTGTTGCTTTGCAATTCAATTGTAGTAGACGCCTTAAAAGCTGTTTTTCCTTTTGCAATAAAAGGGGAAGATACAATTAAATGTTCTGTAATTTCTGTTTTAGGTTCTTGCCCTTCTGTAGTTCCCCATTGAGAAGGTTTTGCAGACATTACAAACTCTAACATGCCTCCATTAATAATATCATTATGAGTAATATATGTATGATTAAGTTTTTCACCATTTAATAACACATGGTCTATATATTTATTAGTATTGCTAATATTGGTTGCATTAATGGTAAATTGTTTGCCGTTTTCTAAGTTAATAGTCGCCTTTTTAAATAGAGGATTACCTATAATGTATTGGTTAGATGCTGGAGTAACAGGGTAAAATCCTAAAGAACTAAAAATATACCAAGCACTCATTTGCCCGCAGTCTTCATTTCCAGAAATACCATCAGGAGTATTTGTGTATAATTCAGTTAAAATTTGATGAATTTTCTCTTGAGTTTTATAAGGCTTGTTTACAAAATTATAAAGATATGCCATATGATGACTTGGCTCGTTACCATGAGCATATTGTCCTATTAAACCGGTAATATCAACTTGATGGCGACCAGAAGTTTTATCCTCTGCAATGAATAGCTTATCTAGGTTAGCTTCTAGTTTATCCTTACCGCCTAATAAGTTTATAAAACCTGAAATATCTTGTGGAACATAATAACTGTATTGCCAAGAATTAGCTTCTGTGTAATTAAAGTTTACTTCGTAAGGATCGAAAGGAGCAAACCAAGTGTTTCTAAAACGTCCTCTCATAAACTGAGTTTCAGGATCGAAAATATTCTTGTAATACTGAGCGCGCTCTGTGTAAGTTTTATAAACATCTGGCTTATTCATAGCTTTAGCCATTTGCGCAATTGTCCAATCATCGTAGGCGTATTCTAAAGTTTTAGACACCGATTCGCTTTCTTGCTCAACAGGAATAAATCCGTAGTTTTTATAAGATGCTAAGCCTAATTTATCTCTTGTAGCGCTATGTATCATAGCATTCATAGCACGTTCTGCATCATAACCTTTTATACCTTTTAAATAGGCATCTGCAATAACAGGTACGGCATGGTAACCTATCATGCAACCAGTGTAATTTCCTGATAAATCCCAAATAGGCATAATACCACCTTCGTCGTGTTTAGCTAAAAAAGTATTAATAAAATCATTGGTTTTTTCTTGCTCTATAATAGTATAGAGTGGGTGGGCTGCACGGTAAGTATCCCAAAGTGAAAATACAGTATAGTAATCGAAGTTTTTAGTTTCGTGAATTTTTAAATCCATGCCACGATAACGACCATCTACATCTTGGTATAAATTAGGAGCAATTGCTGTATGATACATAGCAGTATAAAAATTAGTTTTATAGTCTTTATTATCACTTTCTACAACAATTTTTTCTAATTGTTTCTCCCAAATTTGTTGAGCATCTGTTTTAATTTGTTCAAAAGTTTTTCCTCCTAACTCTTGTTCCATATTTTTTTTCGCACCAGCTTTATCTACTGCAGAAATTCCTATTTTAATATAAACAGGATCGTTATTAGGATTAATAAAATTTAAAGCTATTTTTTGAGCGCCTGGCATTCCTTCTTTTGGAGGTGATTGTAAAATATCATTAAATGGATGCGATGTTTTTATTGTAAAAAATAAACGTTGGTCTTTTGCCCATGCTTCAGAAAAACGATATCCGGTAATTTCAGTATCAGAAATTTTTTCAATTTTAGCATCCAATACTTTGTCGCGGTGAATTAAATCTAAAATAGCATATTGGTTATCTGCAGAAGGGAACTTATATTTATGTATACCACTTCGTTTAGAAACTGTTAATTCTACATCTATATTAGTGGTGTCTAAATGTACTTTATAGTAACCTGGCTCTGCAACTTCATTTTCATGAGAGAAATGTGCTTTATAACCTTTTTCTCCATTAGCTCCATTATTAAATTGTACGGTATTAGTAGGCATTAATAAAATATCCCCGTAATCGCTAACACCAGTTCCGCTTAAATGCGTATGCGAAAATCCATAAATATAATTGTCACTATAGTGGTATCCAGAACAACCATCCCATCCATCTAACCTTGTATCTGGACTTAATTGCATCATGCCGTAGGGTAATGTGGCGCCTGGATAGGTGTGACCATGGCCACCAGTACCTATAAAAGGATTAACATAGGAGGTTAATAAGGTGTCCTTTTTTGCGGGTTTAATATCGACTGCTTTTTTACAAGCAGATATTGTAAGGATAATAATAAAAACGAGGGTAAATTTAAGCTTCATTAAAAATAGATTAGTACATTTATAGTCGTCTAAATATAAGAAAATGTATAGCAATAGATTATTAAATCGTTCAACTTTTATATCCCTTTTTTTTACTTCTATATCCCTTTTATTTTTTTTTAGTTGTAATAATAGTTCGTCTTTAGTGCCAATTGCTCCAAATATAATTCCTGTACCATTAAAACAAGAAATTTATAAAGGGCAATTTATTTTAAACTCTAATACAGCTATTAAATATGATGAGGCTTTTAAGGTTTCTGCTCAGTTTTTAAAATCATACATAGCTAATTCTAGTGCAATAAAATTAAAAGAAGGCTCTGGAACGACTACCATTGTGTTTGTAAAAGACGATTCGTTATTAAATGAAGAAGGGTATACCTTACAAGTTTTACCAGAAACAATTACTATTAAAGCGGCTACAGACAAAGGGGCGTTTTATGGGGTGCAAAGTTTAAGGCAATTATTACCAGTAACTTTCGAAAAAGAAAATAATGAAGCGCAAGTAGCTATACAGAGTTTAAGTATAGAAGACGAACCAGAATTTGTTTACAGAGGTATGCATCTAGATGTTGGAAGACATTTTTACTCTATAGATTTTATTAAACAATATATTGATGCCTTAGCATTGTTAAAAATGAATACATTTCATTGGCATTTAACAGAGGATCAAGGCTGGCGTATAGAAATTAAAAAATATCCAAAACTTAATGAAATTGCTGCTTATAGAAAAGAGACTTTAATAGGGCATTATAGCGATCAACCACATCAATTTGATGGAAAAAAATATGGAGGTTATTATACTCAAGAACAAATAAAAGATATTGTAGAATATGCTAATAATCGTAAAATAACGATAATTCCAGAAATTGAAATGCCTGGGCATTCTCAAGCAGCAGTTTCTGCTTACCCAGAATTGGGATGTACAGGAGAGCAAGTGGACGTAGCAACCAAATGGGGTGTGTTTGAAGATATTTATTGTACAAAAGAAAATACGTTTACTTTTTTAGAGGATGTTTTAGATGAGGTTTTGGCTTTGTTTCCAAGTAAATATATTCATATAGGTGGAGACGAAGCACCAAAAACCAGATGGAAATCTTGTAACGATTGCCAACGTAGAATAAAAGAAGAAGGCTTGAAAGACGAACATGAGCTTCAAAGTTATTTTATATCTAGAATGGAAAGATATTTAAATAGCAAAGGAAGACAAATCATTGGGTGGGATGAAATCTTAGAAGGCGGGTTAGCACCAAATGCAACTGTAATGTCATGGAGAGGAACCAAAGGTGCTGTAGAAGCTGCCAAAGCCAAACATACAGTTATAAATACACCAACCTCTCATTGTTATTTTGATTACTACCAATCTACAAATGAAGATGAGCCTGTTGCAATAGGAGGATTCTTACCTTTAGAAAAGGTGTATAATTTTAATCCAATACCTAAAGAACTAACAGAAGAAGAGCATAAATATGTACTAGGTGCGCAGGGTAATGTTTGGACAGAATATATGCCAACTGAAGATAAGGTAGAATATATGGTGTTTCCTCGTATATTAGCAATGAGTGAAGTGGTATGGTCTAACTCTAAACGCAAAGACTATAATAACTTTGTATCTAGAGTAGAAAATTTTAATAAACGATTGGATGTTTTAGGTGTTAATTATGCAAATCACCTATATGAAATTAAAGGAGAATTAGATACTGATAATAACGTATTACAATATAAATTACAAGCATTAACCGAGGGGAAAACAATGCGTTACACAGTAGATGGTAGCAATCCTACATTAACATCTACAATTTACAAAAAGCCTATTGCAGTTAACGGAGACATGTTGTTAAAAGCAGCCGTATTTAATTCAGAAAAACAATTAGGTAGCATATTCGAGCAAACACTAAATTACCATAAAGCAGTTAATAAAAACATAACATTAAATGTTGAGCCTAATAAAACATACAGAGGAAGCGGGAGTAAAGGACTAATTAATGGAATTAATGGTAGCAACAATAGATTTGGAGATAAGGAATGGTTAGGCTTTTGGGGAGACGACCTTGAGGTAACTATAGATTTGGGAGAACCAACTAATATTAATTCTATTGAAACCCGTTTTTATAATGCTAAAGGGCAATGGGTATATGCACCTAAACAAGTGGGGATTGCATTTAATGATTTAGATTTTGAGTATTATAATGTAGATGAAGAAGGGTTAATTGTAGATTTTAAAGCAAACAATTTTAATGTAAAAGATATTCGTATAATAAAATTAAAGGTGCCTAATTATGGAGTAATAGCAGATGGCTTGCAAGGAGCAGGACATAAGGCATGGACGTTTATAGACGAAATTATTGTAAAATAGAATAAATGATTATAGAAATTTGTGCTAGTAATTACCAGTCAGCAATTAACGCTCAAGAAGCAGGAGCACAACGTATAGAATTGTGTAGCGAACTTGCCATTGGTGGGATAACACCAAGCTATGGTTTAGTAAAAACAGCAGTAGATGTGTTATCAATTCCCGTATATGTATTAATACGACCTAGAAGCGGTAATTTTACTTATACAAATTCAGAATTTGAAATAATGAGGCATAATATTCAGCTTTGTAAAGATTTAGGCTGTTCTGGGATTGTTTCAGGTGTTTTAAATAAAGACAATACTATAAATGTAGAGCAAACTAAAGAATTAATAGAACTATCAAAACCATTACCATTTACATTTCATCGTGCCTTCGATTGGACATCAAACCCTTCAGAAGCTATTAAAGAATTAATTAAACTAGGAGTAGAAAGAGTGCTAACCTCTGGGCAAGAAACAACAGCAGAACAAGGTATAAAGTTGCTTACTAAACTAAAACAGTTAGCAAATGATAAAATTATTGTTTTACCAGGAGGAGGTATAAATTCAGAAAATATTAGAAGTTTTAAAGCTCTAGGATTTACCGAGGTACACGCCTCAGCAACGACTTTATCTCAAATAAATAAAGTCCCTAAAATACCTATGAATAGTTCGAAGTTTTTTGATGAAACAATTAATGTTGTATCAGACAAATCAAAAATAAAAGCCCTAGTAAATAATAGTAACGAATGAGATTAAAATATTACAGTATAATATTGCTTCTTGCAGTAGCTTGTGTTAAGCCCAAAACACCAGCATCAATAGGTGATATCACAGAATCCATTTTTAATGATGCTAATTTATATTTTGATATAAACTTAAAAAAGCAAGCTTTAAAACCAGATAGTAATGGTATTTTAAGATTAGACGCTGGCCGTATATTACTTAAAAAGGTAAAATTACCTAACTACCAGTTACAACCCAATGTAACGGTTAATGTTACATTAACATCTAATGGAGATCCATGGGATAAATCAGGGTCTTTATTTGTAATACCATCCACAGCAGACTTAAACATGTTATCCTTTAGTAATGAAGCGTTTTTAAAAGAACAGTTAAAAGATAGTTTTCCAGGGGTAGTAACTAAAACAATAAAAGATTCTACTTATATGCCTAATGTAGAGTTATTGCGTTTTATGACTCCTTTTGGAGTTGGATACTTTAGTAATAATGAACGTGCAAAAAAGAGGAAGCCTCCATATATACCTCATTGGGAAAATGAAGTAAACTGGTCTCAAAATGTTACTCATTTATTACCATTTTTAGAAGGTGAAGTATACATAGGAGTATATATAGACACATGGACAAAACAAGGTTATAATATTTCGGTAAGTATAGATTATAAAGAAAGTAATATACCCAACCATATTAAAAAAGAACAAACAGTTCTACCTATAGTGAATACTGTTAAATATAATGGGGGACAAGTAAATTACGATGGCTTTTCAAAAGAAAGCATTACAGTTAAAATACCAGCAGATGATGCTTATAAAAATGCAAAGCTATACTATATAGCAACAGGACATGGAGGCCATGCAAAAGGAGATGAGTTTGTTAAAAAAGAAAATATAATCTCTTTAGACGATAATGTTATAAAACAGTTCACGCCTTGGCGAGATGATTGCGCTAGTTTTAGACGCTTTAATCCTACATCAGGAACATGGGTTGCAAAAGACTTTATGGAAGGTGAAACTTCTAACGATCATATAGCTTCGTCAGATCTTTCTAGATCTAACTGGTGTCCTGGAAGTGATGTTGTGCCAGAAGTAATAGCTTTAAAGCATTTGGGGAATAACCCCCATACATTAAAATTTTCTATACCAGAAGCCCAAGAAGCAAAAGAAAATGAACATAATTACTGGATGGTTTCCGCATATATTATTTACGATAATGAATAGATTGATATTAATTTTTGTTGTCCTTATAATGGTAAGTTGTAAAACAGACGACTCACCTAAAACAAAAACATTAAGTAATAACTGGGTTTTTAAAAATGTAAAAGACACCATGTGGCAAGGTGCTCAAGTTCCAGGCGAAGTACATTCCGATTTATTTAGAAATGGAAAAATAGCAGACCCTTTTGTAGCAAATAATGAATTGGATTTACAATGGATCTCTGCCGAAGATTGGGAATACAAAACAAGTTTTACAGTAGATGAAGAAACCCTGTTAAAAAAACACTTAGAATTAGACTTTAAAGGATTAGATACTTACGCTACCGTATTTTTAAATGCTACAGAAATTTTAAAAACAAATAATGCCTTTAGAGAATTTATAGTAGATGTAAAGCCGTTATTAAAAACAACAAACGAATTACGAATTGTTTTTGAAAGTACTACAAAAGCAGAAACAAAAGAAAAAGAAAAACTATATTATAAATTACCTGTAGAAAATCGTGTTTTTACGAGGAAACCTCAATTTCACTATGGGTGGGACTGGGGACCTGTGTTAACCTCTAGTGGAGTGTCTAGACCAATTTATTTAAAATCGTGGGATGGCTTTAAAATAGAAGACCTTTATTATAATCAAAAAACACTAAATGATACTATAGCAGAAATAGAAGCAACGTTTGAAATAAAATCTAGTGTTGAAGACCCAGTTACAGTTGAGATTTATGTAAACGATGTTTTAAAAGTAGAAAAAGAGTTTGTAAAAGTAGAAGAGCGTTTCTCAATCCCATTTAAAATTAAAAACCCAAAAAAATGGTGGCCGCATAATATAGGAGACCCATATCTTTATGCATTAAAAGCCGTTGTTAAAGATGGGAATAGAGTGTTAGATAGGCAAACTCTAAAAAAAGGATTAAGAACAGTAGAGCTAATAACCGAAAAAGATAGCATTGGAGAAACGTTTTATTTTAAAGTAAACAACGTGCCGGTCTATGCCAAAGGCGCAAATTATATTCCACAACATAGTTTTCAAAATCAAATAAAAACAGAAGACTATAACAACCTTTTAAATGATGCAGTAGAAGCTAATATGAATATGCTTCGTGTATGGGGAGGTGGTATATACGAAGACAATATTTTTTACGAACTGTGCGATGAAAAAGGGATTATGGTATGGCAAGATTTTATGTTTGCATGTGCTATGTATCCTGGAGATAAAGCCTTTTTAGAAAACGTAAAACAAGAAGCGATAGATAATGTAAAGCGATTAAGAAACCATAGCTCCATAGCATTATGGTGTGGCAATAATGAAAATAATGAAGCTTGGCATCGATGGGGGTGGCAATCTGGAAGAGGAGAAGAAGAAAAAGCTGAAATATGGGGAAACTATCTTAAGCTATTCGATACACTCTTACCACAAGTTGTAAAGAACTACCATAAAGAAATAGACTATTGGGAGAGTTCTCCTAGATATGGTCGCGGAAACCCTTTATATAAAACAGAAGGAGACGCTCACGACTGGTGGATATGGCATGACGAGTATCCCTTTGAACATTTGCAAGAAGCAGTGCCACGTTTTATGAGCGAATTTGGTTTTCAAGCCTTTCCAAGTTACGAGGTTATTAAGTATATAAATGGAACAGAAAGCACATCAGTCTCTACAAAAGCATTTAATACACACCAAAAACACCCAAGAGGCTATGCTATTATAAAGAATTATATGGAAAGAGATTACCCCGTGCCAGATAATGACGAAGACTATGTATATATGAGTCAGTTAATGCAAGCAAATGGAATGGTTATAGGGTTTGAAGCGCAACGAAGAGCCAAACCATATAATATGGGAACGCTATATTGGCAATTAAATGATTGCTGGCCAGTAATTTCTTGGTCTAGTATAGATTTTTTAGGTAATTGGAAAGCCATGCATTATAAAACTAAAAAAGCTTTTAAAGATGTTTTAATATCCTCAAAAGTTGTAAATGATACTTTGAGTACTTATGTAATTAATGATGATTTTGCAGAATATAAAGGCGTGTTAAAAATTAAAATAATGGATTTTAATGGAAAGGTTTTGCATAACATTTCTAAACCTATCACCGTTACTTCTAATAGTAGTGAAATTAAACACGAATTAAATTTAACAGCTCTAGATTTAAACAAGAATGCCGTAGTGGTGGTTTCAACATTTAATAATGAAACAGCATTGTTTTATTTGGTAAAACATAAAGCCTTAGAACTTCAAAAAGGAGAAATAAAACAAGTTGTAACAAAAACAGAAACTGGGTTTGTTATAGAGTTGACTAGTAAAACCCTTCAAAAAGACGTGTTTTTATATAGTGATGAAAAAGGACATTTTTCTGATAATTTTTTCGATTTATTACCTAATGAAACTAAAAATATTCAATTTAAAACCAAAGCTCTAGAACTAAAAGACTTAAAGCTAAAAACCTTTAACAATTTACTAAGATTAGGAGCAACCATTAATCGTTAATTTTGCAAAACATTAAAAACGCAATTCATGTTAAGGTACCTTATACTATTACTTTTTTTTATAATCGTTGATGTTTATGCTTTCCAAGCATTTAAAACAGTATCTAAAACGCAATGGATGCTATGGGGGTATATATTAGTCTCTGTATTAATCTATGGTTATTTTGCTTATGTCTTTTTAAATTATGATAGAAGTGTAGGGCCTACAAGTGAATCTCTTAGAGCTATGGCTTTTTTCTTGCCTATGTTTGTGCCTAAATTATTGTTGTTACTTATAATGTTTGGAGAAGATATTATGCGGCTCTTTGTAGCAGGCTACAATTATTTTACAAACAGTAACCTGTTTAGTAAGCCAGAACACTTTATGCCTAACAGACGACTTTTTATTAGCAAATTAGCTTTGGGTATAGCAGCGATCCCTTTTGCCTCTATACTATACGGTATTTACAAAGGAAAATATAATTATAAAGTACTAAGGTATACTATTCATTTTAACGATTTGCCAGAAGCATTCGATGGCTTTAAATTAACTCAAATAAGCGATATACATTCCGGGAGTTTTGATGATAAGGAAAAGATTGAGTATGCTGTAGATTTGATTAATAAACAAGACACCGATATTATTTTGTTTACTGGAGACATTGTAAATACCAAAGCAAGCGAAATGGATCCGTGGATAGATACATTTAAACGTATTAAAAAACCAAAATTTGGAAAGTATTCTGTACTAGGAAATCATGATTATGGAGAATATGTTACTTGGCCAACTCAAGAAGCAAAAGATGCTAACTTTCAAGCTATAAAAGATATTCATAAAAAAATAGATTTTAAATTATTACTTAATGAGAGCGACTATATAGAAAAAGATGGAGATCGTTTAGCTATAGTTGGTGTAGAAAATTGGGGGAAAAGTTTTAAAAAGGCAGGAGATTTAAATCTTGCCTCTCAAGCGATAACTAGCGATGACTTTAAAATACTATTAAGTCATGACCCTTCGCATTGGGAGCATGAAGTAAAAACACATAAAGACCATTATCATTTAACGTTAAGCGGGCATACACATGGATTACAATTTGGAATTGAAATCCCTGGGATTTTTAAGTGGAGTCCAGTACAATATGTATATAAACAATGGGCTGGTTTATACGAAGAAGCAAACCAATTTATAAATGTAAATAGAGGCTTTGGTTTTCATGCCTACCCAGGTCGAGTAGGTATTTGGCCAGAAATAACTGTAATAGAACTAAAAAAAGGCTCTAAAACAGCTTAAAAATCAACAATATAAAACTATAAGTTGTTAAAAAATTGTAGATTTGAAGTAACAAGTTTAAACTAATACTTTAAATAATGTCAAAATTTGGAGAATTAATAGATGTAAATATTCCTGTTCTGTTAGATTTTTTTACAGATTGGAATGAGCAATCTACGGCAATGCATCCAGTACTACGAGATGTTGCTGCTGCAATGGGAGATAAAGCCAAAGTGATTAAAATTGATGTTGAGAAGAATAGAGAATTGTCTGAAGCATTACGAGTAAAAGGATTGCCAACACTTATTATATATAAAAATGGCGAAATGCAATGGAGGCATAGTGGCGAACAAGATGCTAATACATTAATAAGTATTTTACAACAATATACTTAGTAAGGAATTGCTTTAAAGATATAGCCTTTATTACTAAAATGCTCTAATACTTCTGGTAAAGCATATGTCATGTTCTTTGCGGCTTTAATGCTATCATGAAATACAATGATATTTCCATTAGTAGTGTGTTTAATAACATTTTTTAAACACTGTTCCTTAGGTAGTTTTTTATCCCAATCTATAGAAATAATACTCCACATTATTATTTTATAACCTCTTTTTATAAGCGCTTTTGCTTGACTATTTTTGATCTTCCCAAATGGTGGGCGAAAAAGATTAGATTTTGGCAGACGTTTGTTGTCTATTATAGAGGTATTGATAATTTCTTGAGCTTGCTCTACATTACTTATGTAGTTCTTTTTAGAGGTTCTCCAGCCTTTTAAGTGGTTATGGGTATGATTGCCTACATGGTGCCCTTGTTCAACTATAGCATTAAAAATATCTGAGTGCTTTTCTATATTATTCCCGATACAAAAAAAGGTAGCTTTTGCATTATATTGCTTAAGAGTATTAAGTGTCCAATTTGTAATTTCTGGGGTAGGGCCATCATCAAAAGTAAGATACAGTATTTTGTCTTTAGACGAAAAATCCCAAACATAGTTTGGGAAAATTCGTTTTATAAACTGTGGTATTTTTACTGGAAAAAAAATCAACTGCTAGTCTTCTACATTAATAATACTACTATCTCTAGATATTAAACTATCTATAGCTAAATCTAAGTCTTCTTTTAGAGGTTGCTGTTCTTCCTGTGGCATAATATCGTTAAATAACTGTTTGTAATTACGGAACGTTAAAAACTCTTTTTCACCAAACTCATCATCGTATTCTGCAAGCAGTATAATAAGCGCACGGTAACGTTCTATATCTGTGTAAATATCAACAATACTAGAACGTTGTTGTTCTCTATTTAATTCGCTGTAATACGTTAAGTTTTCTTGGTATTTAACAGCGACATTTTTAAATAGTTGTCTCGCTTTCTCTTTAGCTCCTACCTCGTAATAAGCGCCAATGTATGGTTCTAAAAGCGTGTAGTAACCAAATTTATCTACAGGCATATTAGTCATAGCGATATCTGCTATTTCTTCAGCCTTATCTAATTTGTCCTCTTTAATTAACTGCTCTATTAATCGCGCTAAATTACCTCTATAAGTAATAGAATTTCTTCTCGTTTCTGGATCATGGTAAATAGCATCACTACCACTATTTCCCCAATCCCAATGTTTTACTTTGTTATACATTAAATCTGTATCTACACGTCCCATATCAAATGGATTTGCACGGTCTACAGGAGTTGCAATAGGAACTAACTTATAAACCATACCATCTAACTGCAAATAGTCTTCCATCCAGATATAATCATCAGAACCAAAAGCACCGCCGGTAAAGTAAATAGGGCGTTTCCAGTGATTGTTAGCAACAATGTCTAGCATAAGTAAACGCTGTTTATAAATAGCACTCTCTTTAATTTTTATATCTATATAAGGTACAATTTTATCAGCGTCTTTTTGTTTTACAATTCCGTTCTCTAAAACATTAGCTTTATTAACCGGTATTCTAATGTTCTCAACAGGGAAATAATTAAGATTTCTATATTGAGATGGGTATTGATTTGGATCTTCCCCTTCTAATTCTAAGACACTCTTAAATTTGGTCTTAGGGTTATCGCTAGAGACAAAATTCATAAAATCTTTAATTAATAAAGTGTCTTTGCTGTAAATACGCTTATCTTTTCCAGATCTTGGATCGGTATAATATAAACGCTTCATAACATATTCTCTAGTACCAAGCTTATATTGATCGTGAGTTAATTGAGACGGTATAGGGTCGCTTTCGTAAGCTTTACGCTTCATTTGGTCTATGTACCAATCGGTTTGGAATAAACTCGTGTTTACAACACGAACATCTGTTCTATAACCTTCAATTTCTTGTGCGTACCATAGTGCGAATGTATCGTTGTCTCCAATAGAAAATAGTATTCCGTTCTTATCACAAGAATCTAAATACTTTTTAGCCATAGCTCTAGCGGTATATTTGCCAGACCTGTCATGGTCATCCCAGTTATTTGCAGCAAGAATAGTTGGTACTAATAAAATGCAAACTAAAGTAACTGCTGGTGCTAATAGAGGTGTTTTAACCTTATTCTGTAAAATATCGTAAAGCGCATATACTCCAAAACCTATCCAAATTGCAAACACATAAAAAGAACCTACAACAGAGTAATCACGTTCTCTAGGCTCAAAAGGACGTACATTAGTGTAAACCTGAATAGCTAGTCCTGTGAATAAGAAAAAGACTAGCAATACCCAAAAGGTTTTTTTATCTCTATTTAATAAAAAGAATAAACCAATTAACCCAAATATAAAAGGTAAGAAAAAGTACGTGTTTCTAGCTTTATTATTTTTTACATCGCTAGGTAAATTATCTTGAGACATGCCTAGGTGCCAAGAATCGAAAGCTTTAATACCACTTATCCAGTTTCCATGATTGTCTAGTTTACCTTGTATGTCGTCTTGACGACCAGTAAAATTCCACATAAAGTAACGCCAGTACATGTATCCTAATTGGTACTCAAATAAGTAAGCTATATTACTAGCAAGAGAAGGTTTTTCAATATCAAGATAACTTTGCCCATATTCTTTCAAGAAATTTGCATAATCTTCATAATCAACACTACCTTTTGCAACTTCATTTTTAAACTGGGAAACCATAGATTTTATTCTGTTTAGCCCTTCACTAGTATAAATTCCTAGTTCTTGTTCGTATTTCGCTACAAATTGTTGATACTCACTATCACTTAATTTGCCTTCATTAAGATTATAAATAAATTGTTCTATTAACCTTTTTGTAGTAGGATCTATTGTAAACTCTGGTTTTAAATTAAAATCTAAAAAGCCCGAAAACATTAAGTAGTTTTTAGCATTTTCACCACTCCACATTCTTGGTAAAATAGAAGCATGTTTAGAATTGTAATTCTGTTTAGCCTTTTTCCAATCATTGACTATAATATATTTTCCAGACTTTTCATCCTTTTCATATTTAGGTTTATCATCAACATAAGGCGTCTTTTCATCTAGCCCAGAATATTGATCTGTAAATAAAGGACCATAAAATAAGTGTGTTTCTGGATATTGTTCTAAGTTATAATATGCTAATAACTCTCTCGCACTAGATGGGTTATTTTCGTTAATAACAACATTTGCATTAGCACGAATAGGTAGCATTAACCAAGAAGAAAAACCTATAATTATAAATGTAACACATAGAATTCCTGTATTAACATGTTTATAACCTTTATCTCTAGTATATTTTAAGCCAAAATAGATGGCAGCAATTAAAATTAATCCAGCAATTATAGAACCTGAATTAAAAGGTAATCCAATGGTGTTAACAAAGAATATCTCTGAAACACTAAAAAACCTTAGAATATTTGGTGCGAGTAATTTAAATATAATTAATAAGATGGCAACAGAAACAACATTAGCAACTATAAAGTTTAAAACCGTTACTTTTTTATAGTTTTTAAAGAAGTAGATTAAACCAATGGCTGGAATGGTTAATAGCCCCATAAAGTGAACTCCAAAGGATAACCCAATAATAAAAGCAATTAAAATAAGCCAACGATTACCGCGAGGTGTATGCATATCTTGCTCCCAACGTAAAGCTAAATAGAATAAAATAGACATTATAAGTGTTGCCATAGCATACACTTCTGTTTCAACAGCATTAAACCAAAAAGAGTCAGTAAAAGTAAATGCTAAACTACCAACTAAAGCACTACCTAAAATAGCTTTAATTCTATCATTAGTTAATTTATGCTCTCCAATTACTTTTTGTAACAACAAAGAAATACTCCAAAACATAAATAAAATAGTGAAAGCACTAGATACAGCACTAACCATATTAAGCATTAATCCAACTTGCTCAGGATTAAAAGCCAAAGTCGAGAACATGGCACCTAACATTTGAAATAGTGGAGCTCCTGGCGGGTGACCAACTTGTAGTTTTGCAGAAGTTAATATGTATTCTCCTGCATCCCAGTAACTAACAGTAGGTTCTACAGTTAAGCTATAAGTTATTAATGCAATTAAAAAAGCGAACCAACCCAGTATGTTGTTCCATTTTTTAAAGTTAATTGAAGTCATTGATGTGTCTTATTTATTATGATGGCGAATTTAGTAATAATTATTAAACGGTAGCCATTTTTAAGTTAACGTTAAGGTTTTTGTGATTTTTTTTTAAATAAATGTTTGCAGATATTATTATTCGTTTTATATTTGCACCCGCAAACAGTTACTGGCCTATGGTGTAACTGGCAACACGTCGGTTTTTGGTACCGAAGAGTCTAGGTTCGAGCCCTAGTGGGCCAACAAAAAAGTCTTCCAATTTTGGAAGACTTTTTTATTTTACATTGTTTTTAAGTTATATCTTAAAAGTAATTACTGGTCGTTTGGCATGATTAACAATGTCTTCGCTTAAACTACCGTTAAAAAAGTGAGCAATACCTTGTCTACCGTGTGTGCTAATACCAATTAGGTCTGCATTAATAATATGAGAGAAGTTTAGAATTCCTTTCTCGGCAGTCTCATCATTATAAATATTAATCGTGTAGTTTTTAAAATCATTATCCTTAATAAACTCGTTTATTCTTACTTTGGCATCAGCTGTTGTGGTAAAGTTTGCAACAGTATTTACCATTAGTAAGTGAATTTTAGCATTAAAAGCTTCAGCTAATTTTATAGCCTGCTTATAGGTTTCTTTATTGTCATTTTTAAAATCTGAGGCAAAAACAAACTCTCTAATATTAAAATCAGTATGCTCATTTTTAATAACTAAAACAGGCGTTTCAGATGTACGTACAATTTTCTCAGCATTAGAGCCTATAAACATTTCTTTAAGCCCGCTAGAACCATGAGACCCCATAACTATTAAATCTACATTATGCGCTTTGCAAGTCTCTAAAATACCTGTAGAAATATCATGAAAATCTACCATTTCATGCACAGTAATGTCACTTAGGTAGTCTTTGTTCATTACAGATTCAAATTGTTTATGGGCTAATTTCATAAAATAAACAGCCTCAGGTAAGTCTGTAGGTGCACCTCCATCTGTAATATGATTCATTGGGAGATCTAGCATGTGGAGTAAGATTAACTCACAATTATGCTTTCTAGCAAGTTGTGCAGCAACCTTAATGGCGTTTTCGGCTTCATTTGAAAAATCTGTAGGAACTAGTAATTTTTTCATATATATGTGATTTAGTGTGGTTTTATAAATTTAATAAAAAAAAATGATTTTACGTAAAGACTTACACATTAGAGTTTTGCTTTTTGTAATGAAAAAATGATTTTATAAAGATTATTTTAAATAATAACTCACATTATTTTAAAATGCTAAACAGTTTAAGTTATGAAAATCAATAAAAATGTGTATATTTGCACCGTTGAAAGAAAATAAGAAAGGTGAGGGGACGTAAAGTCCCCTCTTTTTATACTTAAAAATGTTTATAACGACTGTTAAAGATTTACTGGAAGAAGCATTACAAGAAAGAGAAGATTTATTCTTAATAGACTTCTCTATATCTGGTGCAAACTTGATTAATATTATTATCGATGGAGATAATGGTGTTAAAGTAGAAGATTGTATGTTTATTAGTAGAGCTATAGAGCATAATTTAGATAGAGAAGAACAAGACTTTTCTCTGGAAGTTGCATCTGCAGGTGCTGCATCGCCTTTAAAATTGCCAAGACAATATAAAAAGAATATTGGACGCAAATTGGAGGTGAAAATGCAGACAGAAACAATAGAAGGAGAATTAACAAATGCTTCAGATGAAGCTATAGATGTAGAATGGAAAGCCCGAGAACCAAAACCAGTAGGTAAAGGTAAGGTGACCGTTCAAAAGAAAAGAAATATTGCTTACAACGATATTGTAGAAGCAAAAGTGATGATAAAATTTTAATTCAATAGAGTTATGGAAAATCTTGCATTAATTGAATCGTTTTCGGAATTTAAAGACGATAAATTAATCGACCGTGTGACATTAATGGCAATTCTAGAAGACGTGTTTAGAAATGCTTTAAAAAAGAAGTTTGGAGATGACGATAACTTCGATATAATTATAAACCCAGATAAAGGGGATTTAGAAATTTGGAGAAATAGAATAGTAGTAGCAGATGGAGAAGTAGAAGAACCAAATCAAGAAATATCATTATCTGAAGCGCGCAAGATAGAACCAGATTTTGAAGTAGGAGAAGATGTGTCTGAAGAAGTGAAACTAATAGATTTAGGACGTAGAGCTATCTTAGCATTACGCCAAAACTTAATTTCTAAAATACACGAACATGATAACACTAACATCTTTAAGCAATTTAAAGATTTAGAAGGAGATATTTATACTGCCGAAGTGCACCACATACGTCACAGAGCAGTAATTTTATTAGATGATGAAGGCAATGAAATTATTTTACCAAAAGATAAGCAAATACCTTCAGATTTCTTTAGAAAAGGAGATAATGTAAGAGGAATTATTGACAGTGTTGAGCTTAAAGGAAACAAGCCAGCTATTATTATGTCTCGTACATCACCTAAGTTCTTAGAAAAATTATTTGAATCGGAAATACCAGAAGTATTTGATGGTTTAATTACCATTAAAAACGTAGTAAGAATTCCAGGGGAAAAAGCAAAAGTAGCTGTAGATTCTTATGATGATAGAATTGATCCAGTTGGAGCATGCGTAGGTATGAAAGGATCTAGAATTCATGGAATTGTTCGTGAATTAGGAAACGAAAATATAGATGTAATTAATTACACAAATAATTTACAATTGTATATTACTAGAGCCTTAAGCCCAGCAAGAGTAACCTCTATTAAAATAGATGAAGAAAATAAACGAGCAGAAGCTATTTTAAAGCCAGAAGAAGTAAGTAAGGCTATTGGACGTGGCGGACACAATATTCGTTTAGCAGGGCAATTAACTGGATACGAGATAGATGTGTTTAGAGAAGGTGCAGAAGAAGATGTGGAGTTAACAGAATTCTCAGACGAAATAGAAGGCTGGGTTATTCAAGAATTTAGTAAAGCAGGAATGGATACTGCAAAGAGTGTCTTAGAACAAGACGTTGCAGATTTAGTAAAAAGAACAGACCTAGAAGAGGAAACAATTCTAGATGTTATTAGAATTCTTAAGGAAGAATTCGAAGATTAACATATATTTGGAGTAAAATTAAAGGTTAAAGGCAATTTATGGCTGAAACGATTAGATTAAATAAAGTATTACGTGAGCTAAACATCTCTTTAGATCGTGCTGTGGAATTTTTAGATTCCAAAGGTGTCGAGATAGAGAAGCGCCCGACTACGAAAATTTCTGAAGAAACGTATAAAATACTTTCTGATGAGTTTCAAACAGATGCTAGTAAAAAAGTAGCCTCTCAGGAAGTTAGCGAAGCGAAACAAAAAGAAAAAGAGGACTTACGTATTAAGCGTGAGCAAGAGCTTGAAGCAAAGCAAAAAGAAATTGAAGCTAGAGAGCAGGCAAGAAGGAGAGAAGTTGTAAAAGCTGCCAAGCCTTTATCAGGACCAAAAACTATTGGGAAAATAGATTTAAACCCGAAGAAGAAAGACGTAGAAGAAACAACTCCAGAACCTGTAAAGGAAGCACCTAAAGCTAAGGAAGAAGAAGCAAAGGAAGCACCTAAGCAAGAAGTTGTAAAAGCTGCTAAAACTTTAGCAGGACCAAAAACTATTGGTAAGATAGATTTAGAGCCTAAGAAAAAGGAAGTTGCTAAAAAAGAGACTCCTAAACCTCAAGCTCCAAAAAAGGAAGAGCCAAAAGTTGAAGAGAAACCAGCGCCAGTTGAAGCTAAAAAGGAAACGCCTAAAAAACCAGATGCTAAAACAATTGTAACTCCAGAAGGAGAGGAAATTGTTGAAGAGAAGGTTAAAACGCAGTACCAAAAACTTACAGGTCCTAAAATTGCAGGTGATAAAATTGATTTATCTCAATTTAATAAGCCTAAGAAAAAGAAGGAGGAGAAAAAGCCAGACGATACTAACAAAAGAAAGCGTCGTCGTATTTCTAAACCAGGAGATAATAAATCAGGAGGAAATAACCCTAATAATAGATCAAACAACAATAGAAACGATAGATTTAAAGGTAAAAAATCTGGTCAGTCTAGACGTCCTGTTGTAAAAGAAGAGCCTAGCGAAGAAGATGTTAAAAAGCAAGTGCGTGAAACACTTGAAAAACTTCAAGGTAAATCTAATAAAGGAAAAGGAGCTAAATACAGAAGAGATAAAAGAGAGCAACATAGAGAGCAATCTGAAATCGATCAGAAAATAGAAGCAGCAGAAAGTAAAATCCTTAAAGTAACAGAGTTTGTTACGGCAAGTGAAGTTGCTACTATGATGGATGTACAGGTAACACAAGTTATCTCTGCATGTATGTCTTTAGGTATGATGGTAACAATGAATCAGCGTTTAGATGCTGAGACATTAAGTATTGTTGCAGAAGAATTTGGTTATAAAGTAGAATTTATAACAGCAGATATAGAAGAATCTATTGTAGAAGTAGAAGATAAACCAGAAGATTTAGTAGAACGTGCACCAATCGTTACAGTAATGGGACACGTAGATCATGGTAAAACATCTTTACTAGATTACATTCGTAAAGAAAACGTAATAGCAGGAGAATCAGGAGGAATTACACAACATATTGGAGCCTATGGTGTAGAGCTAGAAAACGGACAAAAAATTGCCTTTTTAGATACACCAGGACACGAGGCCTTTACTGCCATGCGTGCACGTGGAGCCCAAGTTACAGATATAGCAATTATTGTTGCAGCAGCAGATGATGATATTATGCCGCAAACAAAAGAAGCAATCTCTCACGCTCAAGCAGCAGGAGTGCCAATTGTATTTGCTATAAACAAAATAGATAAGCCAGATGCAAACCCAGATAAAATCAAAGAAGGTTTAGCAAACATGAATCTATTAGTTGAAGATTGGGGAGGTAAAATACAATCTCACGATATATCAGCAAAAGTAGGAACAGGTGTAAAAGACTTACTAGAAAAAGTATTACTAGAAGCCGAGTTGTTAGAACTAAAAGCAAACCCTAATAAACCAGCAGTAGGTACAGTAGTAGAAGCCTACTTAGATAAAGGTAGAGGGTACGTTTCTACAGTTTTAGTACAAGCGGGTACACTTAGAATTGGAGACTATGTACTAGCAGGTAAAAATAGTGGTAAAGTTAAGGCAATGCAAGATGAACGTGGTAATAACGTTAAACAAGCAGGGCCATCAACACCAGTATCTATTTTAGGATTAGACGGAGCGCCACAAGCTGGAGATAAATTTAATGTATTTGCAGACGAACGCGAAGCAAAACAAATTGCAACAAAACGTATGCAATTACAACGTGAGCAAGATGTGCGTACAACAAAGACATTAACATTAGCAGAAATTGGACGTCGTATTGCTTTAGGAACATTTAAAGAACTTAATATTATCCTTAAAGGTGATGTGGATGGATCGGTAGAAGCTTTAACAGATTCGTTCCAGAAATTATCTACAGAAGAAATTCAGGTTAATATCTTACACAAAGGAGTAGGAGCTATAACAGAAAGTGATGTGTTATTAGCAACTGCATCAGATGCCATTATTATTGGATTTAATGTAAGACCAGTTGGAAATGCAAGAACAATAGCAGATAGAGAAGAAGTAGATATTAGAACATACTCAATTATCTACGATGCAATTAATGACCTTAAAGATGCTATGGAAGGTATGTTGTCTCCAGAGCTTAAAGAGGAAATTACAGGTACAGCAGAAATTAGAGAACTATTTAAAGTTTCTAAAGTGGGTACAATTGCAGGTTGTATGGTAATGAATGGGAAAATATACAGAAGTTCTCAAATACGTATTATTAGAGATGGCGTTGTAGCTTACACAGGCGAATTAGCATCGTTAAAACGATTTAAAGATGATGTTAAAGAAGTGTCTAAAGGATACGATTGTGGTATGCAAGTTAAAAACTTCAATGACATAAAAGAAGGAGATACAATAGAAGCATTCCATGAAGTAGAAGTAAAAAAGAAATTGAAATAATATAAAATCAATTAAACAAAAAAGGCGACCATTTGGTCGCCTTTTTTTATGTCTAGATTTTTCCTTTTTTAATCTTTCTCCTTTTTTGGTTTAAAAAGAAAAGCAGAAGGGAATTTCTTTTTAATTTCTACAAGTGCACGATCGGCTTCTAGCTTAGTTCTAAAATTACCTACCCATACTTTATAATTAGGAGTTTCATAAACCTTTTTTGTAGACCATTTATCATAAGAGTACTTAAAGGCAGTTTTTACTTCTTCAGCCTTACTATGATCTCCCGAAAAAATTTGGATTTTATAGCGTCTAGTGTCTTTGTCATTAGCATTAATTTCTGTTTTATAATCTAATAAAGTAGAAATAGCAGGGTCTTGATTAATGGTGACCTTACCCTGTTGTGCATTGCTAAAGGCTGTGAAGCCAAATAGGCAAAGTGCTAGTAAACAAAGGTTTTTATAAGAAAATCGTGTCATAAATAAGTTTTTATTAATACAAATGTAAAAGTAAATAACGAAATTTGGTCGCATTTCTTATTTAGAATATCTCTAAATTAGAAATTAAGACTTCTCTAACATTTATAAAATGGACTTTAAGTATTACTTTTGCCTAGATTTTATAAGCGTATATTTTTCTTAAATGCATATGAAAAAACCATACCAAACTTTAGAAGCTAATTTTACTAATAATATGAAACAGGTGATTCACCGTAGGTTAAGCAACAACATTCTTCGTTTAAGCTTAATTATTTTAATAGCATTTTCAACTTCACTTTCAGCCCAAGAAGGCGATCCGGCAGCCGGTAAAGCATTATTTAATACAAACTGTGCATCTTGTCATAAGTTAGACAAAAAGATGACAGGTCCTGCATTGCGTAATGTTGAAGCACGTTTAGCTGATGAGCAGGATTTAGATAGAGAGTGGTTATATGCTTGGATTAAAAACAGTAAAGGATTAATCGACTCTGGAGATGCTTATGCAAATAAGATTTATGCAGAATACAAAGGAGTAGCAATGACTGCTTTTCCTCAATTATCTAATGCAGATATTGATAATATTTTAGCGTATACGGCAGAGGTTATAAAAGAAGATCCATGTAAAACTAATCCTCAGCCAGGCTGTCCTGGGTATAATCCTAATGGTGGAGAAGGCGGAGGAGATAATGCTTCAAACAAATTAATCCTTGGAGCTTTAGCATTATTGTTTGCGCTACTAGCAGGAGCGTTAGTGTTAGTAAATAAAACATTACGTCGTTTTGCAGAAGAAAAAGGAGTGGATTTAGGAGAGAAAACTAAAACGACGCCGATTTGGAAAGCGTTTATACAAAACCAATTCTTAGTATTAGTAACAGCTATATTCTTTTTATTAGCATCAGGATACTTTGTGTATGGTTACTTAATGCAAGTAGGAGTTAATCAAGGATACGAGCCAGTACAAGAAATTCATTTCTCTCACAGAATTCACGCTGGAGATAATGGTGTAGATTGTAAATACTGTCACTCTTCTGCAAGAGTTAGTAAAACATCGGGGATTCCTTCGTTAAATGTTTGTATGAACTGTCATAAATCTATATCAGAAGTAGCAGATGCAACAGCTACAGAAGAATACACTAAAGATTTCTATGATGGTGAAATTAAAAAACTATATGCAGCTGTAGGTTGGGATGATGCTAACCAAGAATACACAGGAGAATCTAAGCCAGTAAAATGGACTAGAATACATAATTTACCAGACTTTGCTTACTTCAACCACTCGCAACACGTAACTGTTGCAGGAGTAGAGTGTCAAACATGTCACGGGCCAATAGAGGAGATGGAAATCGTTTCTCAGCATGCTCCATTAACAATGGGGTGGTGTATTAACTGTCACAGAGAGACTAATGTTAAAATTAAAGATAATGGCTACTATACTAAAATCCATGAGGAATTAGCTAAAAAGTATGGTGACTTAGATAAAGTTACTGCTGCTCAAATGGGAGGTTTAGAATGTGGTAAATGTCACTATTAAAAACGAAACGTTTTTAATATTTCCGAGACATCGGAAATCTCTTTGAAGAAATAAGAAAAAGGGATTTAAAACTATAAAAATAAAATTAAGAAGTAATTCAATTATATAATATGTCATCAAACAAGAAATACTGGAAAAGTGTTGAGGAGCTAAAAGAAAATAGCTCTATTGTTGAGACGCTAAAACAAAACGAATTTGTTCAAGAAATTCCAACAGATGAATTCTTAGGAGATAAGGAAACATTAGAGAAGTCTTCAACAACGCGTCGTGATTTCTTAAAGTATGTTGGTTTTAGTACAGCAGCTGCATCGTTAGCAGCCTGTGAAGGACCAGTAGTTAAATCAATTCCTTATGTAGTTCAGCCAGATACTATTATTCCTGGTGTAGCTAATTATTATGCAACAACAATTGCAGATGGATTTGATTATGCAAGCGTTTTAGTAAAAACTCGTGAGGGTCGTCCAATTAAAATTGAAAATAATACAATGGCAACTGCTAATGGTAGTGCTAACGCCAGAGTAAATGCATCGGTTTTAAGTTTGTACGATAGTAAGAGATTAAAGACACCAATGAAAGGTGAGAGTGTTATCTCTTGGTCTTCGTTAATGTCTGAGACAACACAACAACTTGATGCCTTAAAAAATTCTGGAAAACAAATTGTGTTATTAACACAAACGTATGCTAGTCCTTCAACAAGTAAATTAATTTCAGAATTTAAAGAAAAATATGGAGAAAATGTAAAACACGTACAATATGATGCTGTATCAGAATCTGCTGCGTTGGATGCATTTCAAGCTAAATATGGCCAACGTGCTTTAGCTAATTACGATTTTTCTAAAGCAACAACAATAGTATCTGTAGGTGCAGATTTCTTAGGCGATTGGCAAGGTGGAGGTTTCGACTCAGGTTACGCAAAAGGACGTGTGCCTAGTCATGGTAAAATGTCTCGCCACGTACAGTTTGAATCTAACATGTCTTTATCTGGAGCAAATGCAGATAAACGTGTGCCATTAACACCAACACAACAAAAATTAGCACTAGCAAAATTGCACAGTTTAATTACTGGAGGTTCTGTGTCTGTTAATCTACCTAAAGCTATAGGAGACGCTGTGCAAAAAGCAGCTAACGAAATTAAAAGAGCAGGTAGTAATGGTGTTGTTGTAACAGGAATACAAGATGTAAATGCACAAACAGTAGTGTTAGAAATTAATGAACACATTAGTAGTAAAGCATTCGATACTGTAAATACAATACAAACAAGACAAGGAGATAATAATAAAGTTGCAACTTTAATATCAGATATGAAAGCTGGTAGAGTAGGAGCACTTATTATGAGTGGAGTAAACCCTATGTATACTTTGCCAAATGCAAATGATTTTGCAGAAGGTTTAAAGAAAACAGGATTATCTATTGCGTTCTCTATGAAAGTTGACGAAACATCAGCTTTAACAAACTATATAGCTGCAGCACCTCATTACTTAGAATCATGGGGAGATGTAGAAATTAAAAAAGGACATTTTGCATTAATGCAACCAACAATACGTCCTTTATTTGATACAAAACAATTTCAAGACGCATTATTAATGTGGAATGGAAATGATGTATCTCTTAACGATTATATTAAAATGGTTTGGAATGAATCTATCTTAAATGGTGGATCGTTCAATAAAGCACTTCACGATGGTATCTTTGTTTCAACAAGTACAGCTCCAGTAGTAGAAGAGGAGGATGCCGTTGAGAACGAAAATGCTGAAGTAATAGCTGTAGAAACACCATCAGGAAACGCTGCAAGAGCTTTAGCACAAGCAACATCTAAGGGTATGGAGTTAACACTTTATACTAAAGTAGGTATGGGAGATGGGCAACAAGCCAATAACCCATGGTTACAAGAGTTTCCAGATCCAATTACAAGAGCATCTTGGGATAACTACTTAACAATGTCGGCAGCAGATGCTAAAGAATTAGGTGTGGTTAACGATCATGACGCCACAGGAGGATTAAACGGTAGTTATGTAAATATTTCTGTACAAGGAAGTGAAACATTAACAGTTCCAGTTATCATTCAGCCAGGACAAGCTAAAGGCTCTTTTGGTTTAGCATTAGGTTATGGTAGAACGAGTGAAGGAATAAAAGAAGAAATGAGAACTGGTGTTAATGCTTATGCATTATACCAAGGATTCAATACAATACAAAATGTAACTGTAGCAAAAGCATCTGGTATGCACGAGTTTGCTTGTGTACAATTACAAAATACTTTAATGGGTCGTGGAGATATCATTAAAGAAACAACACTAGAAATCTTTAATACTAAAGATAAAGAACATTGGAATGCAATACCTGTAGTATCTTTAAATCACGAAGAAACTCCAGTAACTTCTCCAGATGTAGATTTATGGGATGAATTTGATCGTACAGTAGGGCATCACTTCAACCTATCTATAGACCTAAACGCCTGTACAGGATGTGGGGCTTGTGTTATAGCATGTCACGCAGAAAACAACGTTCCTGTTGTAGGTAAAGAAGAAGTACGTCGTAGTCGAGATATGCATTGGTTACGTATAGATAGATACTATTCTAGTGAAGATACATTCGAACAAGATAACGACAAAAAAGATGGATTCTCAGGTTTATCAGGAGATAACGGTTCTTTAGGAGGATTTGGCGAATTAGAAATAGCAGCAGATAATCCACAGGTGGCGTTCCAGCCAGTAATGTGTCAACATTGTAATCACGCACCATGTGAAACAGTTTGTCCAGTAGCGGCAACATCACACGGTCGTCAAGGACAAAACCATATGGCTTATAACCGTTGTGTAGGTACAAGATATTGTGCAAACAACTGTCCATATAAAGTACGTCGTTTTAACTGGTTCTTATATAATGGAAATGATGAGTTCGATTATTTCATGAATGATGACCTAGGAAGAATGGTAATTAATCCAGACGTAACGGTTCGTTCTCGTGGAGTTATGGAGAAATGTTCTATGTGTATTCAAATGACACAAAAAACAATTCTTGATGCGAAACGTGATGGTAGAGCTATTAAAGATGGAGAATTTAAAACAGCATGTTCTGCAGCTTGTAGTAGTGGAGCAATGGTGTTTGGAGATATAAACGATAAAAATAGTAAAGTTGCAAAACTTTTAAAAGACGATCGTATGTATCACTTATTAGAAAGTGTTGGTACTAAACCTAATGTTCAGTATCATACTAAAGTAAGGAACACAACAGAAGCATAAAATAGAATAACTAACAAACAATTATAAAAGGATTATGGCGTCTCATTACGAAGCACCTATTAGAAGACCTTTAGTTACAGGCGAAAAATCGTATCACGATGTAACTGTTGATATTGCTGCTCCAGTAGAAGGAAAAGCAAATAAACAGTGGTGGATTGTCTTTTCAATCGCACTTGTCGCGTTTCTTTGGGGAATTGGATGTATGATTTACACTATATCTACAGGTATAGGAACTTGGGGTTTAAATAAAACCGTAGGTTGGGCCTGGGATATTACTAACTTCGTTTGGTGGGTTGGTATTGGTCACGCAGGAACATTAATTTCTGCAGTACTATTATTATTCCGTCAAAAATGGAGAATGGCAATTAACCGTTCTGCAGAAGCAATGACAATTTTCTCAGTAGTACAAGCTGGTTTATTCCCTGTAATACACATGGGAAGACCTTGGTTAGCTTACTGGGTATTACCTATACCAAACCAATTTGGGTCATTATGGGTAAACTTTAACTCTCCATTACTTTGGGATGTATTTGCAATCTCAACATATTTATCGGTATCATTAGTATTCTGGTGGACAGGTTTATTACCAGATTTTGCAATGATTCGTGATAGAGCAGTAAAACCTTTTCAAAAGAAAATATACAGTCTGTTAAGTTTTGGATGGACAGGTAGAGCAAAAGACTGGCAACGTTTTGAAGAAGTATCTTTAGTACTTGCAGGGTTGGCAACACCATTAGTACTTTCTGTACACACGATTGTATCTTTTGACTTCGCAACATCTGTAATACCAGGTTGGCATACAACAATATTCCCTCCTTACTTTGTTGCAGGAGCAATTTTCTCTGGATTTGCAATGGTAAACACATTACTTATCATCATGAGAAAAGTATGTAACATGGAAGACTACATTACAGTACAACACATCGAATTAATGAACATTGTAATTATGATTACTGGTTCTATAGTAGGTGTGGCATACATTACTGAGTTATTCGTAGCATGGTATTCTGGAGTTGAGTACGAACAATACGCGTTCTTAAACAGAGCAACAGGACCTTATGCATGGGCATATTGGGCAATGATGACCTGTAACGTGTTCTCTCCACAGTTTATGTGGTTTAAGAAACTAAGAACAAGTATCATGTTCTCTTTTGCAATATCTATTGTAGTAAACATTGGAATGTGGTTTGAGCGTTTCGTAATTATAGTAACATCATTACACAGAGATTATTTACCATCTTCATGGACAATGTTCTCTCCAACCTTTGTAGATATCGGGATATTTATTGGAACAATAGGATTCTTCTTTGTATTATTTTTATTATACTCTAGAACATTCCCAGTAATTGCACAAGCAGAGGTTAAAACTATATTAAAGTCTTCTGGAGAACGTTATAAAAACATTAGAGAAAGAGGAGATAGTTTAGTAGGAACAGGTTCAGACCCTAGAACTTCTAATGGTAAAACTGCAACAGTATCTAATAGAACAGAAGCAACACCAAAAGTAGAAGCTTCTACAGATACTACAGAGAGTGTTAATAGTCTTTTAGGAACTATCGGTACTTTCGATTCTAGTACACAAACACCAGATGATCTTAAAAAGATTAATGGTATTGGTCCTAAAATGGAAGAAGTGTTAAACAGTATAGGAATATACTCTTACCTTCAGGTTAGTAAGATGACGAAAAAAGAATATGATTTGTTAGACTCAATTACTGGTTCTTTCCCTGGAAGAGCAGAACGTGATGACTGGTCAGGACAAGCTAAAAACTTAATAAACTAGAGAGTAGCATATGGAAGCTTCAAAAGTAATTCACGCTATTTATACCGATGACGATGTTTTAATGGCAGCTGTTAAAAAAGTTAAAGCCGAAAAACACCATATCGAAGAGATATATACACCTTTTCCAGTTCACGGACTAGACAAGGCAATGGGCTTAGCCCCAACAAGAATAGCAATAGCAGCATTCATGTATGGATGTGTAGGTTTATGTGTAGCCACTGTAATGATGAATTTCATTATGATAGAAGATTGGCCACAAAACATTGGTGGTAAGCCAAGTTTTAGCTATTTAGAAAACATGCCAGCATTTGTGCCTATCATGTTTGAGCTTACAGTATTTTTTGCAGCTCACTTAATGGTAATAACATTTTACATGCGTAGTAAAATGTGGCCTTTTAAGAAAGCTGAAAACCCAGACCCAAGAACAACAGACGATCATTTTTTAATGGAAATACCAGTTCATGGTAACGAAACTGAATTAGAAAGTCTTTTAGTTGAAACTGGAGCAGTTGAAATAAATATAGTAGATAAAGCACATTAATTATACAAGATGAAAAGTATTATTAAAATAACAATATTGGCAGTAGTCCTAATCTCTTTTGCTTCATGTCAAAAGAAATCTAGACCAAACTACGAATACATGCCAAACATGTATGTGTCTCCAGGATATGAAACATATCAAGAGTCCAATGCATTTGCAAACGGAAGAGAAGCTCAATTACCTGCAGAGGGATCAGTACCAAGAGGATACACTCCTTTTGATATCGATAACACAAATGAAGGATATGCTTTAGCAAAAGAAACATTAAAAAGCCCTTTAGACTCTACACAAATAGATTTAGTAAGAGGAAAAGAATTATATGATATTTACTGCGGTATCTGTCATGGTAATAAAGGTAAAGGACAAGGTAAACTAGTAAAGCGTGAAAAAATCTTAGGTGTACCAAGTTATGCAGATGCAGGACGAGCAATCACTGAAGGTAGTATTTACCATACAGTTTATTACGGTAAAAATGCTATGGGTTCTTATGCTAACCTAATTAACGAAGAAGAGCGTTGGCAAGTTATTGCTTATGTTTTAAAGTTAAAAGCAGATTTAGAAAAATAAGATTTAGATAAAGTTTATATATAGATATGTACACATTTTCAAATAGACTAAAAATTACTGCTATCGTTCTAATTATTCTTGGAGCAATAGGAATAACTTCTGGTTTTATGTCTTCACATAAGACATACGAACAAGTAGAACAAATGCTGGCAGACGAGTCTCACCACGGTGGAGGACATGATGCAGCAGCAAGTCATGGAGAAACTAAAGGACAAGATACTCACAAAGCTGAAACAGCTCATGGTGATAGTCATGCTTCTGCAAATGGTTCTCATGATAAAGTAGACGAACACAAAAAACATGTTGAACACGTACAGCATGCCATTCATAACAGACCATATTCTGCATTATATGTAGCAGCATTTTTCTTTATGATGATTGCATTAGGAGTATTAGCCTTTTATGCCGTACAATATGCATCTCAAGCAGGTTGGTCGCCATTATTATTTAGAGTAATGGAAGGAATAACCTATTACCTATTACCAGGCGCTTTAATAGTTGTTGGAATAGCAGTTTTTGCAGGAGATCATATTTTTGTTTGGATGAATCCAGATATGGTTAAACCAGAAAGCCCTAAGTACGATGCATTAGTAGCAGGTAAATCAGGTTGGTTAAATACAACTGGATTTGTAATTAGAGCATTAATATTTATTGGAGGGTGGTCTGCATACAGATATTTCTCTAGAAAATTCTCTTTAGCACAAGATGAAGCTAATGATAACAAAAACTTTAAAAAGACGTTCCGTATTTCAGCAGCATTTTTAGTATTCTTTTTATATACAGAATCTATGATGTCATGGGATTGGATTATGAGTGTAGACCCACACTGGTTTAGTACATTATTTGGGTGGTACGTATTAGCAGGAATGATGGTTTGTGGTATTACTGTAATAGCTTTAATAACTTTATATTTAAAAGGTAAAGGCTTATTACCACATGTAAATGATAGCCATTTACATGATTTAGCTAAGTTCATGTTTGCATTTAGTATCTTCTGGACTTACTTATGGTTCTCTCAATTTATGTTAATCTGGTACTCAAATATTCCAGAAGAGGTAACATACTTTGTAACACGTATAGAAGATTACAAACTACCTTTCTTTGGTATGTTAGCAATGAACTTTATATTCCCATTATTATTATTAATGAATAGCGATTACAAACGTATCCCTTGGTTTGTTGTAATGGCAGGATTAGTAATATTAGGAGGACACTATTTAGATATCTTTAATATGATAATGCCAGCAACAGTTGGAAACCATTGGCATATTGGGATTCCTGAGATTTCATCGGTGTTATTCTTTGCAGGGTTATTCATATTAATAGTTTTCTATGCGATATCTAAGCAACCTTTAACAGCAAAAAGAAACCCATTCATAAAGGAAAGTGAACATTTCCATTATTAATATAAATAAGTAAAGAAGAACGACAACAATGACGGCTTTATTATCAATTTTAGTTTTAGTATTTATTTTAGTTGCCATATGGCAAATGGTTAAAATATTTGATTTAACTCAAGGCAATGCCAATGGAGGAGACAATCAAATAGCGCATGACGGTGACAACAAAATTAATGGCTACTTAATGTTAGGTTTCTTAATCTTCATATATGTAATTACCATTATATGTTTTGTTAAGTATGGCGATTTACCATTAATGTCTAACTCAGCATCAGAGCATGGACCAGGAATAGATAACCTAATGATTATATCTATGGTTATTATATTCTTTGTACAAACTATAACACAATTCTTATTGCACTATTTTGCTTTTAAATACAGAGGCGAAAAAGGAAAAAAAGCATTATTCTTTGCAGATAATAACAAACTTGAAGCAATTTGGACAATTATCCCAGTAATAGTATTAGCAGGATTAATTATTCAAGGGTTATTTACATGGACAGAAATAATGAATGTATCTGAAGAAGACGATACTATAGTTATAGAATTATATGCACAACAGTTTAACTGGAAAGCACGTTACTCTGGAGCAGATAATACACTAGGTAAAGCAAATGTTAGATTAATTGATATAGATCGTGCTAACATATTGGGTATAGATGAATCAGACCCTAATGCTCAAGACGATATTATAACAACAGAGTTACACTTACCAGTAGGACGTCCAGTATTATTTAAAATGCGTTCTCAAGATGTGCTACACTCTGCTTACATGCCTCACTTTAGAGCTCAGATGAACTGTGTTCCAGGTATGATTACACAGTTTGGGTTTACACCTACTGTAACTACAGAAGATATGAGAGCAACTCCTGAAATGATTGATAAGGTTCAAAACATTAACAGAATTAGAGTAGAGAAGAGTAAAGAATTACAAGCAAATGGAGAAGAAGCTTTAGAGCGTTACGAATTTGACTATCTATTATTATGTAATAAGATTTGTGGTAAATCTCACTACAATATGCAAATGAAAATAGTAGTAGAAACTCAAGAAGAATATGAAGCTTGGTTAAAAACACAGAAAGCATTTAAAGATTCTCTTATCAACTAATAATTAAAAGAAAAAAGATATTAGATTATGTCAGCACACGCAGTAGATACTCACGACGCACACGACGATCATGGTCACCATCATAAAGAAACATTCATAACTAAATACATATTTAGTCAAGATCATAAAATGATAGCAAAGCAGTACCTAATCACTGGTACTATAATGGGTGTTATTGGAGTTATGATGTCGCTTATGATGCGTATGCAAATTGCATGGCCAGAAGAAGGAAATGCAATATTTGAAACCTTATTAGGTAAGTGGGCACCAGATGGTGTTATGGATGCAGATATTTATTTAGCATTAGTAACAATTCATGGTACTATAATGGTATTCTTTGTACTAACAGCAGGATTAAGTGGTACATTTAGTAACTTGTTAATTCCATTACAAATTGGAGCGCGAGATATGGCTTCAGGATTCTTAAACATGGTGTCCTATTGGTTATTTTTCCTTTCAAGTGTTATCATGGTATTATCTTTCTTTGTAGAAGCCGGACCAGCAGCAGCAGGTTGGACTATTTACCCTCCATTAAGTGCATTACCATTAGCACAAGGAGGTTCTGGAGCAGGTATGACAATGTGGTTAGTATCTATGGCTATATTTATTGCTTCTTCATTATTAGGTTCTCTTAATTATGTAGTAACAGTAATAAACTTAAGAACAAAAGGAATGTCTATGACTAGACTTCCATTAACAATATGGGCATTTTTCGTAACTGCTATTATTGGTATTATCTCTTTCCCAGTATTATTATCTGCGGCATTATTATTAATAATGGATAGAAGCTTCGGTACATCATTTTTCTTATCAGACATATTCATCCAAGGAGAAGTATTACATTATCAAGGAGGTTCACCAGTATTATTTGAACACTTATTCTGGTTCCTAGGTCACCCAGAAGTATATATTGTATTATTACCAGCATTAGGTATAACTTCAGAAATTATTGCAACTAACTCACGTAAACCAATTTTTGGATACCGTGCCATGGTAGCTTCAATATTAGCAATTGCATTTTTATCTACAATTGTTTGGGGACACCACATGTTTATTTCAGGAATGAACCCATTCTTAGGATCTGTATTTACATTTACAACATTATTAATTGCTATACCATCTGCGGTAAAAGCATTTAACTATATTACTACGCTATGGAAAGGTAATCTCCAAATGAACCCAGCAATGCTATTTTCAATTGGATTAGTATCTACGTTCATAACAGGAGGTTTAACAGGAATTATTTTAGGAGATAGTGCATTAGATATTAATGTTCATGATACCTATTTTGTAGTTGCACACTTCCACTTGGTAATGGGTATATCTGCGCTTTATGGAATGTTTGCAGGGATATATCACTGGTTCCCTAAAATGTTTGGGCGTATGCTAAACAAAAACTTAGGCTATGTTCACTTCTGGGTAACAGCAATCTGTGCTTATGGAGTATTCTTCCCTATGCACTTTATTGGAATGGCTGGTTTACCAAGACGTTATTACACTAACAGTAACTTCCCATTATTTGATGATTTAGCAGACGTAAATGTAGTTATTACTGTATTCGCGTTAATAGGAGGAGCATTTCAAATAGTATTCTTATACAACTTCTTTAGAAGTATGTTTTATGGTAAAAAAGCTGTGCAAAACCCATGGAGATCTAATACATTAGAATGGACAACACCAGTAGAACATATTCACGGTAACTGGCCAGGAGAAATTCCTCATGTACACCGTTGGGCATACGACTATAGTAAGCCAGGGCATGATGATGATTTTGTATCTCAGATTATTCCTTTAAAAGATGGTGAAGAAGAATTACAACACTAATCTTTAACATATAAAACAAAAAAGCTCATTCTAATTGAATGAGCTTTTTTGTTTTAAAAAATGTTGGGTTTTACGTTGTTATACTATGTATGCATACAGAAAGAGTGTTTTAAACCGATGAAATGCTTAAAAAACAGCTAAATTGCTATTTTGTAAGAAATTATTATGTATGTAATGTATATATAATTAATACGTTTATATTTGATTTTTCTTTTTTAAGAAAAGCTATTCTAACTATACTTTTATTCATTATGAAAACAAGCCCCCCACCTTTGTTTAGGAAAGCATATATGCACATATCCTACATTCTGGTATTTTTATTCACTGCACTTTCAGCAAGTGCCCAATGCCCCACAGTAACAACCCCAAATCCAAACCCCATCTGTGATGCTGCAGGTTTAACGTTTGCAGATTTAAACATTTATGTTACAGATAACGGTGGAGGCGTTGTATGGTACGACGCTTTAACTAATGGTAATGCATTTACAGACTCAGAACTAGTTCAAGAAGGAACCTATTACGCAGACGATTCTGCAGGTACTTGTGCTATAAGGAGTTCTATTATTATAGATTTTGTTGTAGGTGAAACAGGAAATAACTTAGATGCTATTTACTGCTCAACAGATAATGCAACAATACAAACCTACATAGACGAAGTATTACAATCTGAAGCCCCATCTGGCGGAAGCGTAGAAGTCTATTATGATTCTGCTTTAATGAACCAAGCTGCTGGAACCGACACATTACCAAATGGAGGCACAAACTTTTTTATTGTTTTTGTAGATAATGGAGGTTGTAGAAGTCAAATAGAAGGCGGTAGTACAGCAGTATTTACTGCACCACAAGATCCAACACCACCAACACCACAAGATTTCTGTTCAGACACAAACCCAACCGTTGGAGATTTAAATGCAGGTAGTACAGATAATGTAAGTTGGTATGCTAACGTAGATGGAAACGGAGATCCAATTCTACCAGCCTTACAATTAACAACGCCATTAGTAGATGGTGAAAACTACTTTGTACAAGCAAGTGATTTTTTCTGTACAAGTAATGCCGTTGAAGTCATTGTGGCAATACAGGACCCTTTTATAGCAGGAACTTCTGGAACATTAGATTATTGTAATAATAATATACCAACAGCCGATTTTAATTTATTTAATGAATTAGGAGGAAGCCCAGATACAGTAGGAACATGGACAGGACCGTTAGCAACCTCAAATGGTCACTTAGGTACTGTTAATATATCTACACTAACAACACCAGGAGTTTACACTTTTACATATACAGTTCCTGCTAATGGAGCCTGTTTAGAGGATACAGCAACAGTAACTATTACAATATACGAGACGTTTATCTCTGGAACAATATCGGTTAGTAGTCCAGCAACTTTTTGTGAGTCTGGATTGCCTTCCGCATTTGATTTAACAACATTACTAGATAACGAGGACCCTAACGGACAATGGACAGAAGGATTATCAAGTACAGACCCGGTAGTAACATCACCTATAGATTTATCTACGTATACTCCAGGAACATATAATTTTACATATACGCAAAATGTATTACCTAACCCATGCCCAGAAGAATCGACTACAGTAGAAGTAATGGTGCTGCAAGATCCAAATGCAGGAAATGCAGTAAATCAAACATTTTGTGAAAATGATTTAGTAGCAAATTCACCATTCGATTTATTTAGTGCATTAGATGACACTCAAGATAACACTTCAGGAACATGGACAGATGGAACTGGAGCAACAGTTACAAACCCAATAGATATAACAGTACTTACAGTTGCAGGAAGCCCATATACATATAATTACACAATAGATAATGGAACATGTAGCGACACAGAAGCGATAACAATAACAATAGAACCAGCTCCAGAATCTGGAACAGTAAACGGAAGCCCAGAATTTTGCCAATCAGCAGCACCAGCAAGCTTTGATTTATTCGATTTATTAGATGGAGAAGACCAAACAGGTGTTTGGTATGCAGGTTTAGATAATACAGGAGCAGTAACAACAAACCCAGTAGATTTATCAATATTAACATCAGGAACATATAATTATACATACGATGTAGATGCAATAGGAACTTGCGATGATGAATTAGTAACAGTAACAATAACAATTAACCCATTACCAAATACAGGAACAGCTACACCAGTATTACTATGCGAAAATGATCCAGCTATAAATACACCTTTAGATTTATTTAATCAATTATCAGGGAACGATGCAGGAGGAACATGGACAGACGATAACGCATCAGGAGCCTTAACAGGAAACACAGTAGATTTAACACTATTAGCAATTGGAACATATAATTATATTTATAGTATAACAGATGGAAATAGCTGTACAAATAGTACAACAGTAAACGTAACTATAGAAGACGCACCAGAGTCAGGAGAACCATTAACACCAGTTGAGATTTGTATATCAGACTTAGGAACAAATTCACCATTCGATTTATTCACACTATTAGATGGAACACAAGATACCAATGGAACATGGTATGATGGAGCAGATACAACAGGAACAGTACAAACAAACCCAATAGACATTACAGGATTAACAGTTGGTACGCATAACTATACCTATTCGGTACCAGCAATAGGAAACTGTACAGATGTAGATGTAACCGTACAAATAATAATAAACGATTTACCAAATTCAGGAATAGCATCATCAATAGCTTTTTGTGAAAATCAACTAGAAGCAAATTCACCATTCGATTTATTCAATCAACTATCAGGAAACGATGCAGGAGGAACTTGGGCAGATGACGATACAACAGGAGCACTATCTGGAAGTAATGTAGACTTAACACTATTAACCGTTGGAAGTTATAATTTTACCTATAGTATAACAGACGGAAATAGCTGTACAAATAGTAGTACAGTAGACATAACAATAGAAGAAGCACCAGAATCAGGAGAAGCATTAGCACCAGTAGAAATTTGTGAAGAAAATGTAGCTACAAATTCACCATTCGATTTATTCACACTATTAGATGGAACACAAGATACTAATGGAACATGGTATGATGGAGCAGATACAACAGGAGCAGTACTAACAAACCCAATAGACATTACAGGGCTAACAGCAGGAACACACAACTATACCTATTCAGTGCCACCAATAGGAAACTGTACAGATGTAGATGTAACCGTACAAATAATTATTAATGCCACACCAAATACAGGAGTAGCAACACCAATAGCATTCTGTGAAAACGATGCAGCAATGAACTCACCGTTTGACCTATTTAGTCAATTATCAGGAAATGATACAGGAGGGACATGGACAGACGATAACGCATCAGGAGCCTTAACAGGAAACACAGTAAATTTAACACTATTAGCAATCGGTACCTATAATTATACATACACCATTACAGACGGCAGTAGTTGTACAAGTAGTAGTACAGTAGAAATTACTATTAACGATAGCCCAGAAGCAGGAACAGCAACACCAATAACAATTTGTTTAATAGATGTACCAAATAACACACCATTAGATTTATTTAGCCAATTAACAGGAAACGATGTAGGAGGAACATGGACAGACGATGATACATCAGGAGCCTTAGCAGGAAATACAGTAGATTTAACACTATTAACTACAGGCGTGTATAATTATACATACACAGTAAGTACAACATTTTGTCCAGACGATGCAGAAACAGTAACAATAACTATAAGCGATACAGTTGCACCAACGGCAATGGCCTCTCAAGCATTTTGTGATGCAGCAACAGTAGGAGACTTAGTAGCAGCAGGAACAACAATACAATGGTATGAAGAAGCAACAGGAGGAATACCGTTAGATGCAGTAGTAGCATTAGTAGACGGAGAAACATATTATGCCACTCAAACAGATGCTAACTGCGAATCTGTAACAAGAGTAGAAGTAACAGTAACCATAAATACCACACCAAATTCAGGAGGAGTAAATACAAATACATTTAATGTCTGTGAAAATGATACAGCAGTAGATTTAACACAAGGATTAGATGGAACAGAAGATGCAGGCGGAACGTGGTATATGGGTACAGACATAACAGGAACAGTAGTTACAAGTCCGTTTGATACAACAGGACTAGCTCCTGGAGATTACGACTTTACATACGAAGTAACAGCAATTGCACCATGTGTAGATGCAACAACAACAATAACATTAACCATAGACGCACCTTTAAACGCAGGAACAGATGCAGTTTTAGAAATATGTAGCAATAATGGAACTACAGATTTATTTACCCTAATAGGAACAGTAGATGCAGGAGGAGCGTGGGTTCCAGCATTAGCAAGTGGAACAGGCGTATTTGACCCATTAGTAGACCCAGATGGAACCTACACCTATTTACTAGCAAATGGATGTGGAAACTTTACTAGCGAAGTAGTCGTAACAGTAACACAGGCGCCTAATGCAGGAGGAAATGCAGCAATAACACTTTGCGTAATAGATGGCACAATAGATTTATTTACGCAGCTAACAGGTACACCCGATACAACAGGAACATGGTCTCCAGCATTAGCAAGTGGAACAGGCGTATTCGACCCAGAAGTAGATACAGCAGGGACATATACATATACAGTTGCAGCAACTGGTTTCTGTACAACAGATGCAACAGCAGAAGTTACAGTAACAGTAAATAATTCAGTTCCACCAACAGTAGTAGATGCTAATCCAGTATTTTGTGTAACAGATAACGCTACAGTAGCAGATTTAAGTGCTTCAATATCTACAACAGGAACAATCATTTGGTATACAGATGCAACCTTAACAACAGTAGTAAATAGTACAACAGCATTAGAAGATGGAGAAGATTATTTTGCAACACAAACAGGAACCACTGGTTGCGAGTCGTCTGTAAGTGTTCAAATTATAGCAACAGTAAGTGATGCACCAACACCAGTATTGGCAAATCCAGAATTAGAATTATGTATTAATGATAATCCAACAATAAACGATTTAACAATCAATATTGCACAATACGAGCCGTCTCAAGACAATGTTATATGGTACGATTCAGCAGTAAATGGAAATGTTATTTCAAGCGAAACACTATTAACAGTAGGGACTACTTATTATGCAGTATTAGTAAATACCACTACAGGATGTGAAAGTAGTGTGCCTTTTGAATTTACACCAGATTTAACAGGATGTGGCTTACTAACAATACCAGATGGGTTCTCACCAAATGGAGATGGAAATAACGAAACATTCGATATTGATAATGTAGAATTACTATACCCTAATTTCGATATGGAAATATACAACCGTTACGGGAATATGGTTTATAAAGGAAATGCTTCAACACCTCGCTTTGATGGAACATCGAATCAACCAAGCATAGGAAAAGGAGATTTGCCAGTTGGAGTATACTACTACATTTTTAACTACAATGATGGTATTACAAAAGCAAAACAAGGACGTTTATACTTAAGCAGATAATTTTTAGATAAAACAAATTTTAAAAAAATGAAACATTTAAATATATATCATAAAATAGCTGCGATAGTTGCTTTGGCATTCATGTCATTACAAAGTAATGCACAGCAAGATGTACAATTTACACACTACATGTATAATATGAGTGTTATAAATCCAGCCTATGCCACAGCAGAAGAAAGTATGCTTAATTTGGGTGGATTATACAGAACACAATGGGTAGGTGTAGAAGGCGCACCAAAAACAGGAACTTTTTTCGCGCATACACCGTTAAGCGAAAAAATAGAAGTAGGAATCTCTTTTACTAACGATAATATAGGAGATGTAGTAGATGAAAATAATATTTATGCAGATTTTGCTTATGTGTTGCCAGTAGGGCTTGAAAGTAAACTGTCTTTAGGGCTTAAAGCCGGAGTTACATTATTTAATGCCAACTTTAATGGATTTAATTTACAATCCGGAAACCAGTCTACAGACATAGCTTTCGACGAAAATATAAGCAAAGCATTTCCAAATGTTGGGTTAGGAGTCTTCTTCTTTACAAAAGATTACTATTTAGGAGTGTCTGTACCAAATTTATTAACAACAACACATTTAGAAACTCAAAACGGAATAAAATCTACAGGAGTACAAAGTATACATTACTTTTTTACAGGAGGATACGTATTTAAACTTAATAGAGACTTAAAACTAAAACCAGCATTTATGGCTAAAGCTGTAAATGGGGCACCATTATCTTTAGACATAACAGGAAATGTATTAATTAAAGATCGTATAGAATTAGGTTTAGGATACCGCTTAGAAGATGCAATAAGTGCATTAGCTAGTTTTAGAGTAACACCAAATTTAAGAATAGGCTATTCTTATGATTATACAACAAGTAACTTAGGGAATTTCAATTCTGGATCTCATGAAATATTTGTTTTATTTGATGTGGATTTATTTGGATTAAAAGGCGGTTACGATCGTTCGCCAAGATTCTTTTAATATTTAAAACGATAAAGATGAAAAAACAACTATACATATTGGCTAGCCTTATATTAGTTAGCACTGTAGCTTTAGCACAAAAAGGAAGCTTAAAAAGAGCAAATACACTTTTTGAAATGAAAGCTTACAAATCTGCAGCAGAGATATACGAAAATAAAGACCGAACACAAGACGTATTACAGAATCTTGCAGATAGTTATTACTATAACATGTCTATGCAAAAGGCAATTAAAACCTATAGAGAATTGTTTTTAACCTATGGAGACTCTATAGATATAGAATTTCATTTTAGATACGGACAAGCACTAAAAGGAGTTAAAAATTATAAAGAAGCAGATAAACAATTAAGCAGATATTATAACAAGAGAATCAATACACCTGCGTTTATTGCCAAATTAGAAAAAACAACACCACATACATTTAAAACAAAGCAATTAGAAAATAAAAATTCTAGTAGTGATTTTGGTTTATCCTTTTACGGAGATCGTGTAGCATTTGCATCAGGAAGAAATACAGAAAATCCAGCATTTGCATGGAACGATTTACCATATTTAGACCTGTATAGTGCTAAATTAACAAAAGATGGTGTATTAGAAGATGTACAACCGTTTCCAGAATCTATTAATACAGAATCTCATGAAAGTAACGCAACATTCACGAGAGACGGTAAAACCATGTATTTTAATAGAACCAATAAAGACCGCACAAAAACAGGAGAAAAGCGTATAGCACATATTAAAATATACAAAGCAGAATTAGTAGATGGCACATGGACAAACGTAACAGCACTACCATTTACCTCAAATGAATATAGTACAGAACACCCAGCACTAAGTAAAGATGAAAAAACTTTATACTTTGCAAGTGATATGCCAGGAACTTTAGGAAGCTTTGATATCTATAAAGTAGCTATAAATGATGATGGAACCTACGGAGAACCAGAAAACTTAGGAAGCAAAATAAATACTAAACATAGAGAACAGTTTCCTTTTATTAGTGATGTAGATGTACTCTATTTTGCCTCAAATGGACACCAAGGCTTTGGAGGCTTAGATGTATTTAGAAGCAATATGGTTAATGGTAATTTTGATACCCCTGTTAATTTAGGAAGCTCAATAAACAGTAGCATGGATGATTTTGCTTATGTAATTAGAGAAAAAGAGAATAAAGGCTATGTCTCATCAAACCGTTCAGGATTCGATAGATTATATGGTTATGCTAGAGAAGAAAATATATTAACTAAGTATTTGGTAGCAGGAATAGTACAAGATAAAAACAGTCAAGAGTTATTACCAGGATCATTAGTAACACTAATGGATGAAAGAGGAAATGTAATTCAAGACAGTATAGTTGGTGACGATGCAACCTATTTATTTAAAATAGAACCAAACAAAAAATATAAAGTTCGCGGTACACGTAAAGCTTACATTCCACAAGACGTAGAATTCTCTACAGATAGTAAAGGAAAAATAAACCATAACATCTACTTAATTTTAGAATCGTATGCAGATGCAGAAGCTAAAGTAAGAGAGAATGAAAAAGGAGAAGTACAAGTACAATTAGAAAAAATATTCTTCGATTTCGACAAATCTAATATCCGAGAAGATGCAGCTAAACAATTAGATGTTTTAGTAAGTTTGATGAAAAAGTATGAATACATGGAAATTGAAGTCTCTGCGCATACCGATGCTCGTGGTAATGATCAATACAATTTAGATTTATCTAAAGCACGTGCAGCGTCTACCTTAGAATATATTGTAAGTCAAGGTATAAATAGAAACCGATTAAGAAGCATAGGATATGGCGAATTACAACCATTAAACAAGTGTGATAAAGAAGGCATTTGTAGCGATGAAGAATATGACGTTAATAGACGTTGTGAGTTTAAAATTATAAACTAACTTACAGATAGCATTATTGTAATAATCAAAAGCCTTTCTTATTAAACAGAAAGGCTTTTTCTTTATCTTTGTTATAACATGAACGAGAATCTAGACCCAACAAATAATAATTTTTCATCAGAAGAATTTGATATAGAAAAAACATTAAGACCGTTATCTTTTGAAGACTTTACAGGACAAGATCAGGTATTAGAAAACCTTCAAATTTTTGTTCAGGCAGCAAATCAAAGAGATGAAGCGTTAGATCATACCCTATTTCATGGCCCTCCAGGATTAGGAAAAACCACCTTGGCAAACATTCTGGCTAATGAGTTAGGAGTAGGTATTAAAATTACCTCAGGCCCTGTTTTAGACAAGCCAGGAGACTTAGCAGGATTGCTAACAAATCTAGACGATAGAGATGTATTGTTTATAGACGAAATCCATAGATTAAGCCCTATAGTAGAAGAATACCTGTATTCGGCTATGGAAGATTATAAAATTGATATCATGATTGAGTCTGGACCCAATGCTAGAACCGTTCAAATAAACTTAAACCCATTTACATTAGTAGGAGCAACAACACGTTCAGGCTTATTAACGGCACCAATGCGTGCGCGATTTGGAATACAAAGCAGGCTACAATACTATAATACAGAATTATTATCTACAATTATACAACGTAGTGCAAACATTTTAAATGTACCAATCTCTATGGAAGCAGCAATAGAAATTGCAGGAAGAAGTAGAGGAACACCAAGAATAGCAAATGCCTTATTACGTCGTGTTAGAGATTTTGCGCAAATAAAAGGTAACGGAACCATAGATATAGCTATAGCTAAATTTGGATTAGAAGCCTTACATGTAGACGCCTATGGTTTGGACGAAATGGATAATAAAATACTATCTACAATAATAGATAAGTTTAAAGGCGGACCTGTAGGTATAAGTACTATTGCAACAGCAGTAAGTGAAAGCCCAGAAACAGTAGAAGAAGTATATGAGCCTTTTTTAATACAACAAGGGTTTTTAATGCGAACACCCAGAGGTAGAGAAGTAACAGAATTAGCATATAAACATTTAGGGAAAATAAAAGGACCAATACAAGGCGGATTATTTTAAAATAGAAAACGCATTAATGGAGGAGAAAAAAGAAATACCTAAAGTGCCTTTGTTTCAGTTTATAAAACATTCGGCAAATATTTTAAAAAACCCATTACCATTTCACCATAAAAATTTTGAAGCACATGGCGATATTTTTACCTTAAAAATAGGCCTGAAATCTAGAATTTATTTTTCTAGAGACGCAGCATTTGCACAATACGTACTTCAGAAAAACCAAAAAAACTATGTTAAATCTAAAATTCAAACAGAAGATTTAGTAAAATACGTTGGAAGAGGTTTATTAACATCCGAAGGCGAATTATGGAAAAAGCAACGTAAATTAATTCAACCCGCCTTTCATAAAAAACAATTAGAGAATTTACTAGAAGCCATGCAAAAGGCAATTCTTTTAGAATATGAAAGAATAACGCCAGAACAACCTATAGATATCTTCCCAATATTAAACGATCTAGCGTTTCAAACCGTAGTAAAATCGCTATTTAGTAGCGCAGCAACTGCCGAAGAAATAAATCGATTGCAAGAAATAACAGAGTCTAGCCAACGCATGTTAATTAAAGAGTTACGACAACCCTATTTAGGATGGTGGTTTAAATCTAGCGGTATTTTAAAAAAGCATTTAGAAGAGAGCGAAGAAGCCAGATCTATTTTAAAAAATATAGCAAACGCACGTAAAGCATCAAGAGTAAAACAAAACGATTTACTAGACATGTTGTTGGATGCCAAATACGAAGACGGAAGCACAATGGACGAGGAACAATTAATAGATGAAATATTAATTCTTTTTACTGCGGGACACGAAACCACATCGAATGCATTAACCTTTACCTTTCAATTACTAGCAAAACACCCCGAATGGCAAGACAAAATATATAAGGAAGCAAAAGCAAATGAAGAATTAGATTTAATGCAACAAGTCACTACTTTTAAAAATACACAACAAGTTATAGAAGAAAGTATGAGATTGTATCCGCCAGTGTACTTTTTAGACCGAGTAAATAAAACACCAGACACTTTTAATGGTATGGAATTTCCAGCAGGTTGTAACTTACTCTTTTCGGTATTCGAAATACATAGACATAAGAAACTATGGGATAAGCCAGAAGCATTTTTACCAGAACGTTTTGGAGAAGGAGGACGTAAATTCTCGGCATTCTATTTCCCTTTCGGAGCTGGCCCAAGAAAATGCATAGGAAATAATTTTGCCATGTTCGAAATGATAATTGCTGTGTTTAAATTAGTAAGTAAGTATAAAATCGTTGCTGAATTTGATGAGATAGAAATTATACCTTTAATTACGCTAAAGCCTAAAAATGCAATTTTAAGATTTGAAAAACGATAAACCTACACTCTAATAAATAAAACCTAAAATAGAAGAAGCTATAAAGGCCATTAAAAATGAAGCCAAAAGCAAAACATACCAGCCTTATAAAAACTGAAGCCAAGCGTTTGGGGTTTTTATCCTGTGGTATTAGCAAAGCTGAGTTTTTAGAAAAAGAAGCACCACGATTAGAGCAATGGTTAAACAATAATATGCATGGAGAAATGCGCTATATGGAAAACCATTTCGATAAGCGATTAGACCCAACAAAACTAGTAGAAGACTCTAAAAGTGTAATATCATTATTATTAAACTACTATCCGCAAGAAACCCAAACAGAAAATACCTTTAAGATTTCTAAATATGCTTATGGTAACGATTACCACCATATTATAAAAAGTAAACTAAAAGATTTAACCCATTTTATACAAGATGAAATAGGAGCAGTGAGTGGCCGCGCCTTTGTAGACTCAGCGCCAGTATTAGATAAAGCTTGGGCAGCAAAATCTGGATTAGGTTGGATAGGCAAACATAGTAACCTGTTAACACAACAAGTAGGATCTTTTTATTTTATAGCAGAGTTAATTATAGATTTAGAATTAGAATACGACACCATTACAACAGACCATTGTGGTACATGTACCAAATGTATAGATGCTTGCCCAACACAAGCCATTGTAGAACCGTATGTGGTAGATGGGAGCAAATGTATTTCGTATTTTACTATAGAACTTAAAGACCAATTGCCAAACTCTATGAAAGGACAGTTTGATGATTGGATGTTTGGCTGCGATGTCTGTCAAGACGTCTGTCCATGGAATAGGTTCTCTAAAGCCCATAACGAACCCTTGTTTAATCCGCACCCAGAACTGCTAGAGATGACCAAAAAAGATTGGGAAGAAATTACCGAAGATGTATTTAAAAAAGTATTTCAAAAATCGGCAGTAAAGCGAACTAAATTTTCTGGATTAAAACGTAATATCAATTTTTTAAAAGACTAGATGCATTGTCTATTAATCTACATAGAGTGGGAATTCTTTATATCTCCAATATTTGGTGCTATACTAGCTTTAATCGTTGCATTGTTAGAACCTGTATTTATTAAAGATGATGACTCTAGTTTTAAAGAGCGTTTCCATAAATATGGAAAACTATTCATACTAATAACAATGATACTAACGGTGTTTAATAAAATGCTATAACTTATTTTAAGTGCAAATTATTAGTTAATAGGTTTGTTTTAAGGTTTTTAACATAAATCCTATAGAAGTTTATAAAACATTAAATATTTTTTTTGGTAAAAAAATCTAGAATTTTAAAGAGGATAAAATTATATCAGTCTATAATTTTTTTTACTAAAATCTTTTCTATTAAAAGCCTACATTTGTAAGTCAGAGTAAAATCATACCATATATGAGTAAACAGAGCAAGAGAAGAGAAGCTTTAGTATATCATGCTAAGCCAACACCAGGAAAAATAAAGGTAGTACCTACCAAAAAGTACGCCACGCAAAGAGATTTAGCTTTAGCCTATTCGCCAGGAGTTGCAGAACCTTGTTTAGAAATAGAAAAGGACATTAATAATGCCTATAAGTATACAGCAAAAGGAAACTTAGTAGCTGTAATATCTAACGGTACAGCTGTCTTAGGATTAGGAAACATCGGGCCAGAAGCCTCTAAACCAGTAATGGAAGGTAAAGGACTATTATTTAAAATATTTGCAGATATAGATGTTTTCGATATAGAAGTAGATACGGAGAATATAGAAGAGTTTATACAAACCGTTAAAATGATTGCTCCAACTTTTGGAGGAATAAATCTTGAAGATATAAAAGCTCCAGAAGCATTTGAAATAGAGACGCGTTTAAAGGAAGAGTTAAATATTCCTGTAATGCACGATGACCAACATGGAACAGCAATTATATCTGCAGCAGCATTAATTAATGCATTAGAAATTGCAGAAAAGAAAATTGAGGATGTTAAAATTGTTGTAAGTGGTGCAGGAGCAGCAGCAATTTCTTGTACAAGGTTATATTTAGCATGTGGAGCAAAACGCGAAAATGTAGTTATGCTAGATAGTCGTGGAGTTATTAGAGACGATAGAGAGAATTTAACCTCACAAAAGGCAGAGTTTGCATCGCATAGAAGAATAGACACATTAGAAGAAGCCATGCAAGATGCAGATGTGTTTATAGGATTATCTAAAGCAGATATAGTTACAACAAATATGTTAAAAACTATGGCAAATAACCCTATCGTTTTTGCAATGGCTAACCCAGACCCTGAAATTAATTACGATGTTGCAATAACAACCCGTAAAGATATTATTATGGCTACAGGTAGAAGCGACCACCCTAACCAAGTAAACAATGTTTTAGGGTTTCCTTTTATTTTTAGAGGCGCATTAGATGTTAGAGCAACAGGAATTAACGAAGCTATGAAAATGGCAGCAGTAAAAGCCTTAGCAAGTCTAGCAAAAGAACCAGTTCCAGAACAAGTAAACATTGCATATGGAGAAACAAGGTTAACATTTGGAAGAGATTATATTATTCCAAAACCATTCGATCCGCGTTTAATTGCAGAAGTACCACCAGCAGTAGCAAAAGCAGCTATGGAAAGCGGAATTGCAAAAGAGCCAATAACAGATTGGGAAAAGTATAAAGATGCTTTAATGGAACGTTTAGGGTCCGACAATAAAATCGTTAGACTTTTAATGAATAGAGCACGAATAAATCCAAAACGTGTGGTTTTTGCAGAAGCAGATCATTTAGATGTGTTAAAGGCTGCGCAAATTGTGCATGATGATGGTGTGGCTATCCCAATTTTATTAGGCCGTAAAGAAGAAATAGAACGCCTAAAAGAAGAAATAGAATTCGATGCAGATGTACTTATTATAGACCCAAAAACAGACGAACAAGAAGCCAAGAGAAACGAATATGCCGAAGTCTATTGGGAGCAACGTAAAAGAAGAGGTGTAACTTTATTTGAAGCGCAGAAATTAATGAGAGAGCGTAATTTCTATGCCGCAATGATGGTTAATGAAGGAGATGCAGATGCATTAATTTCTGGTTATTCTCGTAGCTACCCAAGTGTAGTAAAACCAATGTTAGAACTTATAGGCTTAGCTCCAGGATCTACACGAATAGCAACTACAAATGTAATGATGACCCAACGTGGGCCAATGTTTTTAAGTGATACCTCTATAAATATAAACCCAGAAGCAAAAGATTTAATTAAAATAGCACAGATGACCTCTGGTGTTGTAAAAATGTTTGGTTTAGAGCCAGTTATGGCTATGACTTCGTATTCTAACTTTGGATCATCTAAAGACCAAACAGCAACTAAAGTAAGAGAAGCCGTTTCATACCTGCATAAAAGACATCCAAACTTATTAGTAGATGGAGAATTACAAACCGATTTTGCATTAAACCGAGAAATGTTACAAGCAAAATTCCCATTCTCTAAATTAGCAGGCAAAAAAGTGAATACACTAATATTTCCAAATTTAGAATCTGCAAACATTACGTATAAACTTATAAAGGAGCTTAATGGCTCAGAATCTATAGGGCCAATAATGATGGGAATGAAAAAACCAGTTCATATTCTTCAACTAGGCGCAAGTGTAGACGAAATGGTAAATATGACAGCGATAGCAGTAATAGATGCACAACAAAAAGAGAAAAAATAAGACTCTAAATAATGATACCCTAAAAAAGCGATGCTAGAAATAGTGTCGCTTTTTTATTTAGTACTTTTTATTAAATATAAATTTATATCTAAATTTAATAAAATATATTACTTATAAAAACTGCATAATAACAGCAAAATAGGGCGATAAACGGTAATATGTATTACATTTTATTTTATTAACTCTAAATAAAAAAAAATGTGTAGTTTTGGTAGTTTAATAAGACATTAATAAATGATCACACATATACAAGGGAAATTGGTTGAGAAAAACCCAACCGATGTTGTTATAGATTGTAACGGAGTAGGTTACCTAATTAATATTTCCCTGCATACATTCTCTCAAATCCCTAATGAAGAGCATTTAAAATTATACACCCATCTTCAAGTTAAAGAAGATGCACATAGTTTATATGGTTTTGCCTCTAAAGGAGAACGCGATGTGTTTAGGTTATTAATATCTGTAAGTGGAATTGGCACTAATACAGCAAGAACAATGTTATCGTCTCTAACCCCAAAACAAGTTAAAGAAGGTATTGCTACAGAAGATGTCGCTTTAATTCAATCAGTAAAAGGTATTGGACTTAAAACGGCACAACGCGTTATTATAGATTTAAAAGATAAAATCATTAAAATCTACGATATAGACGAAGTTTCTGTTAATAAAAGCAATACTAATAAAGATGAAGCGTTATCAGCATTAGAAGTTCTTGGTTTTGCAAAAAAACAGGCCGAAAAAGTGGTCGAAAAAATAGTAGCAGCAGAACCAGAAGCCAACGTAGAAACTATAATCAAACTAGCTTTAAAAAATTTATAATAGATTTTGAATACAATCAATATACACTTTCAGAAATCCATTAAAGAGTACATTCTATTAATCTCAGCGCTATTACTTTCTTTTACCGCATTGGCTCAAGATCCAGATCCTACAGTCGTTCAAGATTCTGTTAAAACAGGATTTAGCTTAGGAACTTTGCAAATGCCAAACCCTAATAGCATACAATCTAAATACACTTACGACCCTAAAATAGATAGATACATTTACACTGAGAGTGTTGGGAGTTTTAATATAAATTACCCAATAATATTAACACCGCAAGAATATCAAGATTTAGTACTTAAAGAAAATTTAAAATCCTACTATAAAGACAAAATAGATGCTTACGATGGTAAGAAAGAAGGAGCAGAGGAGCAAAAGAAAAACTTAATCCCAGAATTTTATGTTAATTCAGATTTCTTTACTAGCATATTTGGAGAAGGACCAATATCTATTGTACCACAAGGTTCTTTAGAAATGGATTTAGGTATTTTGCATACCAAGCAAGATAATCCATCATTTTCACCTAGAAACAGGAGTAATTTTACTTTCGATTTCGATCAGCGAATCAGTTTAAGCTTACTAGGTAAGGTAGGATCTAGGTTACAAGTTACGGCAAATTACGACACAGAATCTACTTTCGATTTTCAGAATTTAATAAAATTAGAATATACACCAACAGAAGATGATATTATTCAAAAAATAGAAGTCGGTAATGTAAACATGCCATTAAACAGTTCGTTAATCTCTGGAGCACAAAGTTTATTTGGAGTAAAAACAGAATTAAGATTTGGTAAAACAACAATAACAGGAGTGTTTTCTGAGCAAAAATCCGATACAAGATCAGTTGTAGCTCAAGGAGGAGGAACATTAGATGAGTTCGATTTCTTTATTAGAGATTATGATGAAAACAGACACTTTTTCTTAGCACAATACTTTAGGCAGAATTACGATAGAGCTTTAGAAAACTATCCGTTTATAAATACAAATGTACAAATAACAAGAGCAGAAGTCTGGATAACAAATAGAAGTAACAGAACAGAGAATGTAAGAAATATTGTTGCGTTACAAGATTTAGGAGAATCTGAAATTATTGGAAATGCAGGAGTACAAGTAACAGCAGGCCCAGGAGCATTTCCAGATAACGGAAACAACAGATTAGACCCAACAAATATTGGCGGGCCAGGAGCACAAATAACAAATGCTATTAGAGATATTGCAACTGTAGAACAAGGTATAACAATACCAAGTTTTAATGAAGGGTTCGATTATGCTAAATTAGAAAATTCAAGAAAACTTACAGAAGGGCAAGAATACCAATTAAATACACAATTAGGGTACATCTCTTTAAACCAACGTTTAAATAACGATGAGGTATTAGCAGTAGCATTCCAATTTACAGTAGGAGGCCAAGTATACCAAGTAGGAGAATTTGCAAACGATGGTATAGGAGCTACAGATGTAGAAACAAATACAAATGGAGAAGTAACTAATGTAACTAATAATAACTTAATTCTTAAGTTACTTAAAAGTAGTATAACAAGTGTCTCACAACCTATTTGGGACTTAATGATGAAAAACATCTACGACACCGGAGCATACCAATTAAGTCAAGAAGATTTTAAGCTGAACATTTTTTATAACGAAGCAGCACCATTAAATTACATTACACCAGTAGAAGGAACACCATTTGGAGTAGACTTTAATGGAAACCCAATAGAAGAAACGACATTATTACGATTATTCAATCTAGATAGATTAAACTTTAATAACGATCCCCAAGCCAATGGAGATGGATTTTTCGATTTCGTTCCAGGTATTACAGTAATCCCACAAAACGGAAAAATAGTATTCACAAAAGTGGAGCCTTTTGGACGTTACCTATTCGATGTGTTAGATAACGATAATAACTCGGGTAACAATGAAGCAGACTATGAAGCAGATGTGTATGCTAACGCCAATCAAGAAAAATATGTATACGATTTATTATATAAGGCTACAAAAACAGCAGCGTTAGATGAGATAGAAAAGAATAAATTTCAAATAAAAGGACGCTATAAATCTTCAGGAGGAGAAGGCATTCCTATAGGAGGATTTAATGTGCCAAGAGGCTCTGTAAAAGTAACAGCAGGAGGAAGAGTATTAGTAGAAGGTGTAGATTATACTGTAAACTATGAATTAGGGCGTGTACAAATTTTAGATGAAGCTTTAAAAGCATCTAACACACCAATTGAGGTAACTACAGAAAACAACTCAATATTTGGTCAGCAAACAAAAAGATTTACAGGAATAAATGTAGAGCATGAATTTAATGAAAACTTTGTATTAGGCGCTACATACATTAACCTAAATGAAAGACCAATAACACAAAAAGCAAACTTTAACAGCGAACCTATAAATAATACCATATTAGGATTCAATGGAAATTACTCTACAGAAGTTCCGTTTTTTACAAGATTAGCCAATAAACTACCAAATGTAGATACAGATGCACCATCTAACCTTTCGGTAAGAGGAGAGTTTGCATATTTGTTACCAGGAGCACCAAAAGGAACAAACTTTAATGGAGAAGCAACAGCTTATGTTGACGACTTTGAAGGCTCGCAAAATGGAGTAGATTTAAAAGCGCCTCAAGCTTGGTTTTTATCAAGTAGACCAAAAGATTTAGGGAGAATATATACAGATGTAGCTGAGGGAGAAGATGAAAATGGAATCCAAAATGGTTACGATAGAGCCTTGTTAAACTGGTATACTATCGATCCTATTTTTTATAGCAATCAAAGACCAAGTGGTATTAGTGATGATGATGTTTCAGGAATTTATACCTCAAGAGTTTTTGTAAACGAATTATTTCCAGAACAAGATATTGCTCAAGGGCAGACATCGGTTATTAATACACTAGATTTAGCCTACTATCCAGAAGAAAGAGGGCCGTATAACTTTAAACCAGGATCAGAAGATAATATTAATGATAACCCGTTAGATAGTTGGGCGGGTATAACAAGACAATTAACCTCTACAGATTTCGAACAATCTAATGTAGAATATATAGAATTTTGGTTACAAGATCCATTCCAAGAAAATGCATTAAACCCAGGAGGGAAATTAGTTTTTAACTTAGGAAATATTTCTGAAGATGTATTAAAAGACGGTAGGAAATTATACGAAAACGGATTACCACAAGATGGTAATATTTCGCTATTACAAGGCGCATCAAATACCAATGGGTGGAATCAACAAACAGTAGTACCACAAAATCAAGCCCTAATTTATGCGTTCGATACAACAGGACAAGAAAGAATCAATCAAGATGTTGGTTATGATGGATTAGACGATGTTGAAGAAGTTGCTATTTCACCGTTATATAGTGGCGTAGCCGATCCAGCAAATGATAACTACCAATACTATATAAGTGCAGAAGGAAACCTATTCGATCGTTATAAAAAGTATAACAATGTAGAAGGAAACTCTCCAGACACCTTTAGTAATACAGATAGAGGATCTACGACTGTCCCTGATGTGGAAGATATTAATCGTGACAATACGATGAATACAATTGATAGTTATTTTGAATATGAATTAGAGATAACACCACAAAACTTACCAGAAAACTTAAATGCGATTACATCTACTAATCCAATAGGTAGCTTTATTAGAGATATTAAAACCAGACCAAGAGCATTAGCAAATGGAGATACAGAGCAAATACGCTGGTATCAGTTTAGAATTCCAGTACAAGGAGACCATGTAGAAGCCGTTAATGGTATTACCGATTTACGTTCTATACGTTTTGCACGTATGTATTTAAAAGAGTTTTCAGAAAGTACAGTATTCCGTTTTGGTACTTTAGATTTAGTAAGAAGCGATTGGAGACGCTATACATTAGCATTAGATGACGAAACAGGCCCAGCAGCAGACGATCCACAAACAGAATTTTCTGTAGGAGTTATTAGCACGTTAGAAAACGATGGTAGTTATGCATCACCTCCAGGTGTTGTGCCAGAGCAATTAAATAATAATAATACCATTATAGACCAAAATGAGCAAGCCTTAGTAGTCAACGTTTGCGATTTAGAACCAGAAGATTCCAGAGCTGTATTTAAAAACATTAACGTAGATATGCGACAATATAAGCGCTTACGTATGTTTATGCATGCAGGAGAAGGAGATACCCCAGGACTATCAGATGGAGACTTAGTAGGTTTTATTAGAATGGGTAACGATTTAACGCAAAACTACTACCAAATAGAAGTGCCATTACAAGTATCTACTAGTAATTCCTCTGAAGGCTTGTGGCCATCAGCAAACGAAATAAACTTAGAGTTAGAATTATTACAAAAAATAAAATCTATAGGTATTAGTAATGGAGCCCTAACAGATCTTGATGCAACGTTTTATGACGTAGTGGGTGGAGAAGTAGTGCCAATTACAGGAGATGAATTTTCTAACTATGTAACAGGACAACAACGTGTAGCAATAAAAGGTAACCCAAATTTTGGAGATATTAGAACCCTAATGGTAGGTGTTAAAAATGCAAGAGGATTTGATGTTTGTGGAGAAGTTTGGTATAACGAATTGCGTTTATCTGAGATGGATAACGAAGGCGGTTGGGCAGCAGTATTAAGTCTAGATACAAATTTTGCAGACTTTGCAAATGTAAGCGCTACAGGACGTATGAGTACTTCAGGATTTGGCTCTGTAGACCAAGGACCAAACGAGAGGAGTCGTGAAGACGTAAAACAATATGATGTTGTTACTAATGTTAATATCGGGCAATTATTACCAAAAAAATGGGGCTTACAAATACCATTTAATTATGGGCAGTCTGAAGAATTAATAACACCAAAATTCGATCAACAATATAAAGATATTGAGTTGCAAACACGTTTAGATGCAGCTACAGATGCAGAAGACCGTAAACGTATTAAAGAGAATTCTGAAGATTATACTATGCGAAAAAGTATAAACTTTATAGGCGTTAGAAAAACGAGAACAGGAGATTCTAAACCTCGATTCTACGATGCAGAGAATTTAACATTAAATTACTCGTATAATAAAGTGGAACACCGTGATTTTGAAATTGAACGCTCTATAGATAAACAAGTACGAGCAGGTGTTAATTATGCCTATAGTTTTCAGCCAAAAGTAATAGAGCCATTCAAGAAAAACGATTCGTTGTTTACAGGCAAGTATTGGAAATTATTAAAAGATTTTAACGTAAACTTATTACCATCTAGCATAGCCTTTAATACAGATTTAAACAGGCAGTTTAACAGACAACGTTTTAGAGATGTAGAATTAGGAGGTAATAATATTGGTTTAGAAGAACTGTTTAGAAGAAACTATACTTTCGATTACCAGTATAACGTTAATTGGAATTTAACCAATGCACTATCATTTAACTTTGCGACATCAAAAAATAATATTGTAAGAAATTATTTTAAAGACAATATCATTAATGGAGAACAAGACCCATCGTTAGACGTTTGGGATGGATTCTTCGATTTTGGTGATCCAAACAGACAAAGTCAACAATTAGGAATAAACTACGAAATACCATTAAGCAAAATACCAACATTAAGTTTCTTAAAAGCTACCTATGCCTATACAGGACAATTTCAATGGCAAAAAGGATCAGATTTATTTGGAGAATTAGTTGCAGATGATGGATTAACTTACGATTTAGGAAACTCAATATCTAATGGAAATACACACAATATAAATTCAACTTTGGACATGAATAAGTTGTATAAGTATATTGGGTTAACAAAGAAAAGAAAATCTAAAAAAGGCAATAAAGTAAGCCGTGCAGATAGAAATATTGGTGCACCGCCAGGAGGTAAAAAACAAATAGCAGATAAAGGCGGTAAGCCAGCTGCTAAGAAAAGTAAGGGCGTAGGAAGAAAATTAGCCAATATTGGAATCGATATAATAACAAGTGTAAAACGTATACAAGTTAATTATGCAGAAACTAATGGAACATTCTTACCTGGATACTTACAAACACCAGGATTTTTAGGGACATTAAAACCAACCACAGGATATACTTTTGGAAGCCAGAGAGATATTAGAGCTTTAGCAGCAAGAAACGGGTGGATAACAAATTTTCAAGAATTTAATCAACAATACACACAAAACCAAACCAAACAATTAGATATCTCTGCTAATTTAGAACCTATTAAAGACTTAAAAATAGATCTCGTGGGTTCTAGAATTTATGCTAAAAATTATACAGAGAACTTTAGAGTAGAAGATGGTACATATAGATCTTTAACACCAAATGCTTTTGGAAACTTTAATATTTCAACATTTACATTGCCTACTGCATTTAGTAAGAGTGATGAAATAAGTTCCGCAGCCTTTAATGATTTTAAAGAGAATAGGTTAACCATAGCTAGACGATTAGCACAAGAAAAAGGGGCAAATGTTAATGATGTAGATGCCGATGGTTTTCCAAGAGGCTTTGGTAAAACAAGTCAAGCCGTATTGCTGCCAGCCTTTGTAAGCGCATATACAGGGCAAAATGCAGAAAAAACAAAATTGGGAGCCTTACGTAACATTCCTATTCCTAACTGGGATTTAAAATATACAGGTTTAATGAAATTAAAATGGTTTAAAAAACGATTTAAACGTTTTTCTATAACACATGGATACCGCTCTAATTATACAATAAACCAGTTTAGAACTAACTTAGACTATAATGGAATTGATTATACTATAGATTACGATTCCCAACCAGCAGACGATTTAGATCAAGCAGGAAACTATAAAAACGAAAACCTATACAGTAATGTTAGTCTTACAGAAATGTTTAGTCCATTAGTAAGGCTAGATTTCGAGATGAAAAATTCTGTAAAAATATTAACAGAAATTAGAAAAGACAGACAATTGTCTTTAAGTTTCGATAATAACTTAATGACAGAAGTTCAAGGAAAAGAATATATTATTGGATTAGGATACAAATTTAAAGATGTAAAAATAAAATCTAAACTTGCAGGGCCTAGAAAACGAATAGTTAGTGATTTAAACATGGAAATGGATGTGTCTGTAAGAGATAATAAAACTATTATACGATATTTAGACTTAGATAATAACCAAGTAACCAGCGGGCAAACGGTGTGGAGTTTAAAGTATAAAGCAGATTATGCATTTAGTAAAAACCTAACAGGAATATTTTATTTTGATTATACCTTCTCTGAATATGCTATTTCTACAGCATTTCCTCAAACAACAATACGATCTGGTTTAACTTTAAGGTATAATTTTGGGAATTAATACTAGTATAAAATAGTGTTTGAAATAACAAACTGATTAGATATATTTGTAGAAATTATATAAAACACAACAATGAATATTCCAGCTGAATTAAAGTACACCAAAGACCACGAGTGGGTTAAAATAGAAGACGATACAATAACTGTAGGTATTACAGATTTTGCTCAAAGCGAGCTAGGAGACATCGTATATGTTGAAGTAGAAACAGTAGATGAAACACTAGAAGCAGATGAGGTATTTGGAACCGTTGAAGCTGTAAAAACAGTTTCAGATTTATTTTTACCAGTTTCAGGTGAAATAATTGAGTTTAATGAAGCTTTAGAAGATGAACCAGAAAAAGTAAATACAGATCCTTATGGAGACGGTTGGATGGTAAAAGTAAAATTCTCTGATGCCTCTCAACTAGAAAACTTATTATCTGCAGAAGATTATAAAGAACTTATTGGTGCTTAAAAAGCTAATATTACCTATAAGTGTTGCTTATACCATAACACTTGCAGTATTAAGTTTAATAAAAGTAAATAAGGTAACCTCAGAATTACCAACCAATAGTGATAAAATATTTCATGCACTAGCATATGCAATATTTACTGCACTTTGGTTTCTTTCATTTTATTATAAAATTAAATTAAAGAAAATAAAAGCATTAGTTTTTAGCTTTTTGTTTTCATCCGTATTTGGCATAATTATTGAACTACTACAAGGTAGTTTAACAAAGAATAGAGAAGCAGATTTATTTGATGTTATTGCAAATACAACAGGAACACTAATAGCAATGATAATTATAACGATCGTTTTAAGAGGTGTTAAAAAATAATAATAGCTTGCTTTTTTAACAAATAAATAGTTATTTTAGCAACTAGAGTGTAAACAAATATTAATTTATGGAACTTAAGAAAAATCCAAAATCAAACGTAGGCCGTAACAGTGCACTGTACTTTGCCGTTGGATTAGCATTAATGTTATTTTTAACAAATTATGCTATCAACTACAAAACTTACGATGAAGAAATCGTAGAAAATCAGTACTCTTTAGGTGAAGAAGAATTAGAAGAGGAAATCCCAATTACTAATACAGCACCGCCACCACCGCCACCGCCACCACCGCCACCAGCACCAGAAGTTATTGAGGTCGTTGAAGATGAAGTGGAAATAGAAGAAACAGTATTAGAATCTACCGAGACAACACAAGAAGAAGAAATTGTTGAAGTAGAAGAAGTAGAAGTAGAAGAAGTAGAAGAGGATGTAGAAGTTGCCTTTGCTGTAATTGAAAATGTTCCAGTTTTTCCAGGATGTGAAAGTGGAAACAATGAAGCTAAGAAAAAATGTATGAACGAAAAAATGGCAAAATTTGTTAGAAAAAAGTTTAATACAGATTTAGCTCAAGATTTAGGTTTACCTCCAGGAAACAAAAAAATTAGTGTATTCTTTAAAATCGATAAAACAGGTCAAATAGTAGATGTAAAAGCTAGAGCACCACACCCAAGATTAGAAAAAGAAGCAAAACGTATTGTAAACTTATTGCCAAAAATGAAGCCAGGAATGCAGAGAGGAAAAGCGGTAAGAGTACCATATTATTTACCTATTAAGTTCCAAGTACAGGATTAATTATAAGACCTGTATTTAAATAAATTAAAATCCCGTTACAAATTTGTAACGGGATTTTTTTGTTTGGTACGCTTATTGTGAACTACTCATAATATTAACATATAAACTTTTAATTATTATGAAACAATCTAACGAAAGCCACGGAGTCGTTCGCCAAAACGACAAAACCGTGCAAAAATCACAAAAGCATGATGCAAATTTACGAAAAAACTCAACGCTTTACTTTCAAATAGGTTTAATAATGTGCCTTTTGGCTAGTTACACAGCTTTAGAAATGAGTTTTGCTACAGCTAGTGATGATATAGTAATGGCTCCTACAGATGAAGCTGATAATATTTATTACCCTGAAGACAAAAACTACATCGTAGAGGAAGAACTTAAACCAAAAGAAGAAGTTGTTGTAAAAAAGAAGAAAATCATTCATAAAATTGAGATTACAGAAAAGGAAGATATAGAGGAAGCTGAAAAAGATTTAGATTTAACAGTAGAACCAGAAACAGTATCTAAAGACCCTGTACTATCTGAAGATGATGATATACTTGATGTGCAGCCAATAGATGATCCTGTAAACATCATGGCAGTACAAAAAGTGCCAATTTATCCAGGTTGCGAAAAAGCAAAAAACAATAACGAACGTAGAAAATGTATGTCTGATAAATTAAAGAAACTAATAAGTAAAAAGTTTGATTCAGACCTAGGAGCAGAATTAGGTTTAAGTGGGAAACAAAAAATCTACGTAAGCTTTAAAATAAATAAAGCAGGAAATGTAGAAATATTAAAAACAAAAGGAACACACATTAGATTAGAAAAGGAAGCAAGAAGAGTGGTGGAAAAAGTGCCAACAATGCAACCAGGTAAAAATAATGATGAGCCAGTAGAAGTACTTTATAATTTACCAATTACTTTAAACGTTCAAAATTATTAAGCCTTTTTATAAAAAATAATTTATAGCCGTTATCGACCTAAACGATAACGGCTTTTTAGATTTTTTCATTCTTAAAAAAACAGTATCTTTCGCCATTATATAAAATCTTCTATTTTATGAAGCGCTGCTTTCTTATTATCATATTATGCTTCCAATTTTTTGCTCAGGCTCAAGAAACTTTAACTAACGAAAAACCTCCAGTTTTCGAAGACTGTAAAGAAACGAATGTTGAGAACCTTCAAAATTGTTTCGATAATAAGGTGTTTAACCTGTTGTTTACAGATTTTAAAGTACCAGAAAACCTTTCAGAAAATAATTATAAAGGAGAAGTTGTTATTCTTTTTGAAGTGAATAAAGAAGGCACATTTAGAGTCATGTATGTTGATGCGCTATATAAAGAGCTAAAAGAAGAAGCTACTCGCGTATTTAAAACGTTTCCAAAAGTAGAACCAGCAACATATAATGGTCAGCCTACATTCAAGCAATATTCAATAGCATTAAAAATCCCTTTAGAAGACCAAACAGTGTCTACAAAAGACTTATCTGATGAAAAAACGATAGAAGAAGAATTAACGACATTAGAGAAAAGTGCAAAGTCAGAATTTGATAGTATTGAGGCTAATAAACAACCCTACAGTAATAAAGCTTATACAAGTCAATTGAATATTCCATTTAGTCATAGTAACTATTCTAAATTTGATAGAGCAACAAACCTAATAGGAACTAATAGCCATACAGCAGCAAAACCATTTCTGTATGAAGATGTTTCAAAATATTATAGTATAGAAGCAGAGAATGAAGCATTAAAAAAAGAAGGAGATACTTGGTTGACTAAAAAACTTTGGAATGAACACCTAGTGCAATTACAAGGAAAGGATTATTGGTTTACAATAGACCCTATTTTCGATTTACAAGTAGGGAAAGACACAGATGCCGATTTTAATTCAACATTTAATAATACAAGAGGTGTATACATACAAGGAGGGCTAGGTAAGCGATTTAATTTTTCAGCATCAGTATATGAAAGCCAAGGACGTTTTGCACAATATTACAACCAGTATGCCGAAACCTTAAAAGCATTTGGTCCAGATCCAGCAATAATTCCAGGGCGCGGGATTGCAAAACGATTTAAAGATGATGCTTACGATTACCCTGTAGCCGAAGCCTATTTATCGTATACCCCTGCAGATTTTATAAACATTCAATTTGGTCATGGTAAAAACTTTATAGGAGATGGTTATAGATCATTATTACAAAGTGATGTAGCTAGCCCATATCCTTTTTTAAAGTTAAACACTAAATTTTGGAAAATAAAATATACAAATACATGGTCTTGGTTGCGAGACGTAAGACCAGAAGTAACAGAAGATGGTGCCTTTTTAACCAAGTATATAGCTAACCATTATTTAAGCTGGAATGTAAATAAACGATTAAATATAGGTTTGTTTGAATCTGTGATTTGGACAAATTCTAACGATCGTGGTTTTGATGTTAATTACTTAAACCCTGTTATTTTTTACAGAGCCATAGAATTCGAAACAGGCCAAGATGCAGGTAACGCTATTTTAGGAGCATCTGCAAAATATAAATGGAGCGACAATATTAATTTTTATGGCCAGTTTATATTAGATGAGTTTTCTTTAAGTGATATAAAAGGAGGTGAGAAAAGTTGGAAAAACAAATACGGTTATCAATTAGGAGTAAAATATTATAATGCATTTAAAGTAAAAGATTTAATGCTTCAAGCAGAATATAACCAAGTTAGGCCTTACACATATTCTCATAATACAGTAGCACTAAATTATGGACATAACAATCAACCTTTTGCTCACTTATGGGGAGCAAACTTTAAAGAATTAGTACTTATAGGGCGTTACAGATATAAACGATGGTTTGGAGAAGCAAAAATAATAGCTGGATTAAGAGGGTTTGATGTTAATGATGGTACAGATAATTTTAGTTATGGAGGCGATATATACCAAAACTACAACGATAGACCTTTTGATACTGGAGTGGAAATTGGACAAGGGATAAAAACAAAAACAATAAATGCTAGTATTCAAGGCGGGTATTTAGTTAACCCAGCATCAAATTTAAAGATCTTTGCAGATATTAGTTACAGGAATTTTAATCCAGAAACCGAAATAGCATCTGTTGTAAACAATAGTACTGTATGGTTTAATTTAGGAATTAGAACAGATTTATTTAACTGGTATTTCGATTTGTAATTTACTTTTGTTTACCGTTGGTGAATAAGCTTTTATAAAGTATCTTTGCACTCGCAATAAAACGCTTAGACAAAATTATAGTGGTAAGGTTGTTAAAGCGGTAAATTATAGTACATTGAGTACAACAAAAACGACAAAAAAACACTCTTTAATTTCAGATTTTAAAGAAATCACGAAAATGCGTTTGGCATTAAGTGTCGTGTTTTCTTCAATAGCAGGTTATTTACTAGGAGTAGATGTAGTAAACTATAAAGACTTGGCGCTGCTAGGCTTTGGAGGTTATTTTATGGTTGGAGCATCAAACGCATTTAATCAAATCATAGAAAAGGATTTAGATGTACTAATGAATCGTACAAAAAATAGACCAGTACCTTCAGGTAGAATGTCTGTTAGTACAGCTTTTATTATTGCATGTATTTTTACTGTACTTGGTATTGCCATTTTGTATATTATTAATCCACAAACAGCAATGTTTGGTGCTATTTCTATTTTTTTATACACCTGTGTTTACACACCATTAAAAACAAAAACACCACTAGCTGTATTTGTTGGGGCCATTCCTGGAGCCATTCCTTTTATGTTAGGTTGGGTAGCTGCAACAGACGATTTTGGTATAGAACCTGGAACTCTATTTGCATTACAGTTTTTTTGGCAATTTCCACATTTTTGGGCCATAGGTTGGTTCTTATTTGAAGACTATAAAAAAGGAGGCTTCTTTATGTTGCCAACAGGAAAACAAGATAAAGGAACAGCAGTGCAAACCATTATGTACACTGTATGGACTATATTAATTTCTGTTGTACCTGTATTAGGAATAACAGGGGAATTAAAACTGTCTATAATTTCTGCAATAATAGTCTTTTTATTAGGCTTAGTTATGCTGTATTATGCTGTACAATTATTTAAGAAAATGACAGAAAAAGCAGCAAAACAATTAATGTTAGCAAGTGTATCGTACATTACATTAATACAAATCGTGTACGTTGTAGATAAATTTATTAGATAATTATGGATTTAACCCAAGGGACATTACAAGAAAAAAATAACAGAGCAAAAAAAATGATGCTGTGGTTTGGTATTATTTCACTAATCATGTCATTTGCAGGATTAACAAGTGCAGTAATAGTAAGTAGTTCTAGACCAGATTGGTCTGAAGACTTGGTGTTACCTAATGTTTTTATTGTAAGCGTCATTGTTATTATTTTAAGTAGTATTACTTTTATTTTAGCAAAACAAGCCGTTAAAAAAGCAAAAAAAGATGTGGCTAGTGCCTTTCTGTTAGTAACTTTAGGATTAGGCTGTGCTTTTATTTATATCCAATTTGTGGGTTTTGGAGAGCTAATAAACTCTGGGTATTATTTAACAGGTCCTACAAGTGACCCTAAGGCATCCTATATATTTTTAATAGCATTTGTACACATATTACATGTTGTTGCGGGGTTAATCTGTTTAATAGTTGTAATTTATAATCATTTTAAACAAAAGTATACAGCAACCAATATGCTGGGGCTAGAATTAGCAGCTACATTTTGGCATTTTATAGATATACTTTGGGTCTGTCTGTTTTTGTTTTTATATTTTTTCATGTAGTTAAAGTCCCTTTTTTAATAGACATAGAGCCAAATACGAGAAACATTATATACACAAGTTAAAATTTAGTCAAGCGAAGTTTCTTTAGAAAAGAAAATTGATTATTTTTGTGCGACATTTAAATAACTAATTAAATTATATGAATACTACAGTTGAAAATACTGCAATAGAAGGAAAAACTTGGGGCGGAGGAAACAAACCTCTAAATGCAAGTTATGGTAAAATGATGATGTGGTTTTTTATCGTATCAGATGCCTTAACATTCTCAGGCTTTTTAGCAGCTTATGGTTTTTCTAGATTCAAATTTATAGATTCATGGCCTATAGCCGATGAAGTATTTACGCACGTACCATTTTTTCATGGGAATTACCCAATGATCTATGTAGCGTTTATGACCTTTATATTAATCATGTCTTCGGTAACTATGGTATTAGCTGTAGATGCTGGACACCACATGAAGAAAAAAGCTGTAACATGGTACATGTTTTTAACTGTAATAGGAGGTTTAATATTCGTAGGCTCTCAAGCATGGGAATGGGGAACATTCATTAAAGGAGAATACGGAGCAGTACAAACTAAAGGTGGAAACATTTTACAATTTGGGGAATATAAAGAGGTAGAAGGTAAGCAAGTATTTAAACGTGTAGCTGTGGCCGATTTTGCCAAAACAATGCATACAGAAAGAGTACAGCATGAAAGAAAGAATGGACTTTGGTTTGTTTCAGAAGGGCCATTGCCAGAATTTACTGTAGAAGAAGTTTACGCTGGATTACAATCTCACAGTAATATTCGTGTTAGAAATCAAATTATAAATGAGCACGGAGAAAAAACAGTGTTAAGTAGAGAAGAAGGGCTTAAACAAATAAAAGACAATGGAAAACGATTTGTTCAAGGTGCTAATCTTGAAGTAAATGAATATGGATCTCCATTATTTGCAGATTTCTTTTTCTTCATTACAGGATTCCACGGTTTTCACGTATTCTCTGGAGTTGTAATTAACATCATTATTTTCTTTAATGTTATATTAGGAACATACGAAAGACGTAAAAATTACGAAATGGTAGAGAAAGTAGGTCTATACTGGCACTTTGTCGATTTAGTATGGGTATTCGTATTTACATTCTTCTACTTAGTATAATTTATTTAGATCAAGACAATAATCCAATATAAAGGATTCAAAATATAAAATTACAAATGGCACACGAACATAAATTAGCAATATTTCAAGGATTACTAAAATTTAAATCTAATACCCAAAAGATTTGGGGAGTTTTAATTTTCCTAAGTATCATCACAGCAATCGAAGTTGTATTAGGTATATACAAACCAGAAGCTTTAATGGGACAGTTTTTAGGAATGAAAGGTCTTAATTGGATATTTATTATACTAACAATTGTAAAAGCATATTACATTACTTGGGATTTTATGCACATGCGTGATGAAACAAAAGGGTTAAGACGTGCTGTCGTTTGGACTGCAATATTCTTAATATGCTACTTAGTATTTATCTTATTGCAAGAAGGAGGATATGTAGAAGGAGTATATAGAAATGGTTTTATTAAAAGAGATTTCTAAACACCAAATGATTAGGTGTTAAACATAAAGAAAAGGTGGTTTATTTAAACCACCTTTTTTATTTTTGTAAAACGAAAAATAACAGACTTCTAATGAGCAAAAAGTCAATAAAAAAAAACATTGTATTAGGGATACTATTCTTTCTTCCCGTTGCTTTTTTATTAATATTATTACCTTCAGAAGATAACTATGTACCTTTAAATATTGTTAAAGAAAATGTATTAGGTATAGAGAATTTACCATCTAATAAAGATAAAGATATTGTTTTAAAAGATCATATAACTATTTTAGGTTTTTTGGGGAGTAATCCAGAAGCAAAAATTACAGAAGCATCCAATTTAAAAGAATTAATTTATAATAAATTTAAAGGCTTTAAAAAATTTCAAGTAGTTATGCTCGTTCCAGAGCAAGCAAAAGCAGAAGCAGAACGCGTAAAACAAGAGTTAACAAAATATAAACCTTTAAAGTTTTGGCATTTTGTATATGCAAGTGAGAGCGATATAAATCGTTTATTTAATAGTCTAAGAACTAGTTTACGCCTAGATGGGACGTATGCCACTAATAGCGTTTATATTATAGATACAGAACTTAACCAGCGAGGAAGACTTGATGACAGAACTAAAAAAGAAGTTAAAGAGAATACAGTACAAGCATACCCATTAACTGCATACAATTGCTCAGAAGTATCTATACTAAAAAATAAAATGGGGGCAGAAGATATGCGAGTACTATTTAAAGAATATAGAGAAAAAAGAAAAGGAGATTTCAATTCTACTAGTAGAAGAGCAGACGATATAAAACCAAACAATACATCCGATGAAAAAGAATAATTATTCATACATAGGGATAGCATTTATTATATTATTATTCGGAATTCTTTTTATTCCTAGAATAGTAAATAGAGTGAAAAATAATGATATAAGTAGAAGTGATAGAATGAGTGAAGGGCAGGATAATAATTTTTCTAATAATGAAAAACTCTCTTATATAGAAATTAATGGTAAGCGAAAAAGAGTCCCTAACTTTAGTTTTACAAATCAAGATGGAAAAACTATAACCCAAGAAGATTATAAAGGGAAAGTATATGTTGTTGAGTTCTTTTTTACAACATGTCCTACAATATGTCCTAGAATGAATAGAAATTTAATTGAAATTCAAAACGCATTTAGAGGAGAAAGTGATTTTGGGGTTGCTTCATTTAGTATAACACCAGAAATAGATACGCCAGAGGTTTTAAAAGAATACGCATCTCGTTATGGAGTAACAAACCCTAATTGGAACTTAATGACAGGAGAAGAAAATGCTATATATAATTTGGCAAACATAGGATTTAATATTTTTGTTGGAAAAAACGCAGAAGTAGAGGCAGGGTTTGAGCACTCTGGAGATTTTGCATTAATAGATAAAGAGGGATATATACGTTCAAGAAAAGATGCTTTTGGTAATCCAAAAATATTTTATAAAGGCGTTATAAGTGTAGAAGAGAAAATGGATGAAGATGGTAATGAAGAAGAAATTACGATGCTTAAAGAGGATATCAAAAAATTATTAAACGAGTAATTAAAAGAAAAGATTAGGCTTCAAAAGAAATAACCAATGAGTAACTTAGAGAATATACAAGACGAAAAAAAATACAATAAATGGATTATAGCATTGTCTATAATTATTCCATTAGCAGTAGCACTTCTTTTTGGTATAAACCTTCGTGAATTAGGATTCAATGTAGAACCTTTAACATTTTTACCTCCAATTTATGCTACTATAAATGGATGTACTGCTATAGTACTGTTAATCGCTTTATGGGCTGTTAAGAATAAAAAAATAAAGCTGCACGAGAACTTAATGAAATTTGCAATAGGTTTATCTGTTACTTTTTTATTAATGTATATTGCTTACCACATGACTAGTGATTCTACTAAATTTGGAGGAGAAGGTGTTATACAATATGTTTACTATTTTATTTTAATAACACATATAGTATTATCAATAGCAGTAATACCATTTGTTTTAATAACTTACGTAAGAGCAATCACTCAAAATTTTGAACGTCATAAAAAGATAGCAAAAATAACATTTCCATTATGGCTATATGTTGCTATAACAGGTGTTATAGTGTATATAATGATTTCTCCATATTACATATAACTGTGAAAAAAACAATCATTCTCTCAATAGTATTGCTTTTAGTTTTGCTTCCTGTAGATGCACAATGCGCTATGTGTCGTGCTGTATTAGAAAACGAAGAAGGCCAAGGCGCAGCTAAAGGCATTAATAATGGTATAGTATACCTTATGTCTATACCTTACATATTAGTTTTTGGTTTAGGTTATTTTATATACAGACGCTATTTTAAAACTAAATAACAGATTAACTATTTTTTATTTAGAAGCAGTAAATAAATTATTTTAACAAATAATTCACAAATAACCTGTAACATTTTTTGTCCTTTGTAGTCTAATTGATAATTATATACACGCCACATGTTGAGCCGTATAGAATTACAATCAATCAAAAACTATCAATATGCTAAAAATAAACAAGCTTCATAAATCTTACCCAATAGGAGATTCTAGTCTGCATGTACTAAAAGGAATAGATCTTTCCGTAGAAAGTGGAGAAATGGTAGCTATTATGGGATCCTCTGGATCTGGAAAATCGACACTACTTAATATTATAGGAATGTTAGATGAGGCAGATGAAGGAGAATACATTCTTGATGGTGTGCCAATAATAAACTTAACAGAAAAGAAAGCAGCCATTTACAGAAATAAATTTTTAGGGTTTATTTTTCAATCCTTTAACCTTATTAATTATAAAAATGCACTAGACAATGTTGCATTACCATTATACTATCAAGGCTTAAAACGAAAAGAGCGTATAGAAAAAGGACTGTTCCATTTAGAAAAAGTAGGATTAAAGGATTGGGCAAATCACTTACCAAACGAATTATCTGGAGGGCAAAAACAACGTGTAGCTATAGCAAGAGCATTAGCAGCAAACCCTAAACTGTTATTAGCAGATGAACCTACAGGAGCACTAGATACCAAAACATCTCACGAAATAATGGAGTTTATCCAATCTTTAAACGATGAAGGTAAAACAATATTAATGGTAACCCATGAGGAAGATATTGCTAACATGTGTAAGCGTATAGTTAGACTAAGAGATGGCGTTATTATGGAAGATAAGTTTGTAGAACAAGTAAGAGCCTCTCAGTATGTTTGATAGAGACCTTTGGCGAGAAATATTTCAGAGTATAAATATGAACAGAACCAGAAGTTTACTATCTGGTTTCACTGTAGCATTTGCTATTTTGTTATTTGCCGTTCTCTTTGGTATAGCTAATGGATTAGGCAATACATTTGCAGAAGCATTTGTAGACGACGCCTCTAATTCTATTTTTGTTATGTCTGGGCGAACAACTAAGGCGCACAAGGGAATGCAAGCAGGAAGACGTATACAATTTAAAAACGAAGACTACGATTACTTAAAAAATGAGTTTGGAGACAAAGTACAATATATCACAGCCAGAATATATAAAAATGTCAATGCCTCTTTTAGAAACGAAAAAAGTACCTATAACGTAAGAGCATGTCACCCAGACCATCAATATCTTGAAAATACATTGATGGCAGAAGGACGCTTTATAAACCAATTAGACTTAGATAATAAAACAAAAGTAATTGTTATTGGACGCTTAGTTGAGGAAGATTTATTTCAAAAAACGACAGCTCTAGGAAAATATGTAAACTTAAATGATATTCAATATAAAGTAGTAGGTGTTTTTGAAGATGAAGGAGGAGATAATGAGGAGCGTATGATATATATGCCAATTACTACAGCCCAGCAAGTCTATGGAAGTAATGATTATATAGATCAAATAAATTTGACATATAATCCAAAAATGAATAATGACCAAGCTTTAGCCTTTGGAAGAACAATTACAAATAAGCTAAAAAATCGGTTCTCTGTAGCATCCAACGATCAAAGAGCAATAAGAATTCGTAATATGGCAGAAGCAAATAAAGGTGTAGAAACTATGACTTCTGGTTTGGGAATTTTAATACTAGTAATAGGCTTTGGGACATTAATAGCTGGGATTGTAGGAATAAGTAATATCATGATTTTTATTGTAAAAGAGCGTACAAAAGAAATAGGGATTAGAAAAGCACTAGGTGCATCTCCAAAATCTATAGTGTCGCTTATATTAATAGAGTCAGTACTAATAACAACAATTGCAGGTTATATAGGATTGCTAGCAGGAACAGGAATTTTAAATCTGGTAGCACCTAGTTTAGAAACCTACTTTATAAAAGACCCAAGCGTTAGCACATCACTTGTAGTTGGTGCCACTATCACATTAATTATAGCAGGAACTATTGCAGGTTATTTACCAGCAAAGAAAGCATCAAGAATTAAACCTATTGTAGCATTAAGAGACGATTAGACTATGAGATTTTTATTTGAAAGAGATACGTGGCAAGAAGTGTTCGATAGTTTGAGTAAAAACAAACTAAGATCTGCATTAACAATGGTTGGTGTTTGGTGGGGGATATTACTTCTCATTGGCCTTTTAGGGTCGGCAAGAGGAATAGAGAACTCATTTAATAGATTATTTGGAAGCTTTGCTACAAATAGCGTTTTTGTATGGGGGCAAAATACAAGTAAACCATTTAAAGGATTTCAAGAAGGGAAAAGAGTCCGTTTATCATTATCTGATGCTAAAAAAGTAGAAGAGAATATAGAAGGAATAGAGTTTGTTGTGCCTAGAAATCAAAGTGGAGCTTTAGTGGTTAGAAATTTTTTATCAGGAAACTTTTCAGTAAACGGCGATTATCCATTATTAGATAAAGTGCAGAAAAAGAAAATGTTAAAAGGGCGTTTTATAAACCAAAACGATATTAACGATAATAAAAAAGTTGCTGTTATTTCAGAAGACATGTACAAGCAACTTTTCGAAAAAGATGAAGAAGCTATAGGCGAGTATATACAAGTAAACAGCATTAATTTTAAAGTTGTTGGCATATTTGAAGTAGGAAATGTAAATATGGGGCCATCTAGCGACATACACATTCCATTTACAACCTTTCAGCAAATATATAATCAAGGAGAAGAAATAGGTTGGATGATGATTACTGGGAAACCAGAATACGATATAAAACAAATAGAAGCAGACGCCAAATTACTATTAAAAAACTTAAACAGAATCCACCCAAAAGACAAACGTGCTTTTGGTAGCTTCAATTTGGGTAGTATGTTTGGTAAAATGACTGGATTTTTAACAGGAATGCAGTTTCTAACTTGGTTTGTAGGTATTGCTACCTTAGTAGCTGGGGTATTTGCCATAGGTAATATTTTATTAATAACAGTTAAAGAACGAACCAAAGAAATTGGAGTACGTAGAGCAATAGGAGCAACACCTTTTGAAATTAAAAGACAAATAGTTGTAGAAGCTGTTTTTATCACACTAATTGCAGGCTTTTTTGGAATATTAAGTGGAGGCTGGATTTTAATACTAATAGATGCAACCATAGGGCAGGGGGACGAAGCATGGATGGTAAATGCATCCGTATCCATAGGAGTAGTATTTATAGCATTAGTAATATTAGTCTTTTTAGGAACTTTGATAGGGTTAATACCAGCATTTAAAGCAACCAGTATAAAACCTATAGACGCATTAAGAGAAGAATAAATAAATCAATCAAAATAAAAAACGAAAATGTATTTAAAAACAATATGTTTTCAACCAACAGCAAAAATTAAATAAAAAATGAAAAAAGCATTAAAAATCATTTTAGGATTAGGGTTACTAGTAGCCTTGTTATTCGTATTAAAATATTTTAAAGACTCTAATGAGAAATCTGTAGAAGAATTTAAAGTATCAGAGCCATTTTACTCATCTATGCAAACCAAAGTTGTTGCAACAGGAAAATTAAACCCAGAAGAAGAAGTAGAATTAAAACCTCAAATCTCTGGAATTATAGATAAAATAATGGTTGAAGAGGGCGATATAGTAAAGAAAGGAGATGTAATAGCTAAAATTAGAGTTGTACCAAACGAACAAAGTTTAGTAGGAGCTAATGGACAAATTTCATCAGCTAAAATAGCTTACAATAATGCAAAAACAATTTATGAAAGAAATAAAACACTTTTCGATAAAGGTGTGATCTCTAAGCAAGATTTTGAAAATAGTGAGTTAAGTTTTAACCAATCAAAAGAAAATTTAAACCAAGCTCAAAATAATTATCAAATTATAAAAAGAGGGTCTCTATCTGGAGGAGGTTCTGCAAATACAACAATTACAGCTTTAATACCTGGTACTATATTAGAAATACCTGTAAGAGAAGGAGATCAAGTTATAGAAAGTAACAATTTTAATGCAGGAACAACAATCGCTACTATTGCAGATATGAGTAAAATGATTTTTGAAGGAAAAGTGGACGAGGCTGAAGTAGGCAAGTTAGAAGAAGGTAAAGATATTAAAGTAATTTTAGGAGCCATAAATGAAAAAGATTTTCCAGCAAAACTTACATTTGTAGCACCTAAAGGAAAAGAAGAAAATGGCGCTGTACAATTTACAATTAAAGCAGATGTAGAAGTAGAACCTTCAACTAAAATTAGAGCAGGGTATAGTGCTAATGCTGAAATAGAAATGGCAAGTAAAGACAGTGTTTTAGTGATAAAAGAATCTTTATTACAATTTAACAGAATAACAGAGAAGCCATATGTTGAAATTCAAAAAGAAGATGGTAAATTTGAGAAGAAAAATGTGGTATTGGGATTGTCTGATGGTATAAATGTAGAAATTCTTGAAGATGGAGTAGCAGAAGGAGATAAAATAAAGGTATGGAATAAAGCATCAAAAGACGATAATAACGATGAAGACGATGAATAATAGAAATATAACAATATTAGTTTTAGCATTACTTGTTAGTGTATCAACATTTGCACAAGGTAAAAAATGGACACTAACCGAATGTGTAAATCATGCGATAGAAAATAATATTTCGGTTAAAAGAGCTCAAAATGCATTACTGTTAAACGACCAAGATATTAAAGCTGCAAAAGGACAATTTTTACCAGGTGTTAGTGGAAGTGTTGGGCAATCTCTTGGTTTAGGTAATACAGAAGTATTTCCAGGACAATTCGTAGACCGTTCGTCTAATAGTACAAGTATAAGTATAGGTGCTAATTATACTATATTTAATGGTTTTAGAAGAACAAACTTATACAAGCAATCGCTATTAACAAGAGAAACAAGTGATTTAGAATTAAAAAGAATTAGAGATGATATTTCATTAAACGTAGTTAATTCGTATTTAAATATATTATTTAATAAAGAGCGTTTAGAAACTGCAAAAGCGCAATATGCTTTTACAGAAAAACAATTACAGCAAGTAAAAGATTTAGTAGATGCAGGAGTGCAACCTAAAGCCAATATATACGATACAGAAGCGACACTTAGTAATGACTCTCAAAGTGTAACCGTCGCAGAAAATAATTATAATTTATCGTTATTAACTTTATCTCAATTACTACAAGTCCCATACGAAGGATTTGACGTTGAAATTATAAATATAGATACGCCATCTGCATCAATAATGTATAACGATATTCAACCTATATTAGATTATGCTTTTTCTAATCGAGGAGAAATAAAAGTTGCAGAAAAAAATATTGAAAATGCAGAGTTAAATACAGAAATATCAAAAAGTGGATTTTTACCAACAGTAAGTCTTGGCTATGGTTACAGTACTAATGCCTTTTTTACTAACTTAAGGGATGATGAAGCCGCATTATTTACCCAGTTAAATGATCAAAGAGCCCATAGTTTTAACCTTAATGTAAGTATTCCTATTTTTTCTAGATTTTCTAATAAAACAGCTGTAGCTAAATCTAGAATACAAGAAGAAAACTCAAAACTAGCATTAAATGAAGCTAAATTAGCACTAGAAGCAAACATACAGCGCTCTTTTACAGATGCGCAAGCAGCACTAAAAACATTTCAAGCTGCTACAAAATCGTTAGAAGCTCAACAGTTATCATTTAGTAATGCTCAAGAACGATATAATATAGGCGCTATGAATGCTTTTGAGTTAGAGCAAGCAAGGATTAGATTAATAAATGCAGAGTCTTCATTAATAAACGCAAAGTATGATTTTGTGTTTAAAACTAAAGTGTTAGACTTTTATATAGGAAAACCAATTACACAATAATTTGGCACTAATATTAAGTATAGAAACAGCAACAACAAATTGTTCGGTCTCTCTTTCAAAAGAAGGAGAGACTTTGCTTTTAAAAGAAGATTATAATACTAATTATTCGCATGCAGAACAATTACATGTATTTATAGAGAATATATTAAAAGTATCTAAAATAAACCGCTCTCAATTAGATGCTATAGCAGTAAGTAAGGGGCCTGGATCTTACACAGGTTTACGTATAGGAGTTTCGGCTGCAAAAGGGCTTTGTTTTGCATTAAATATACCACTTATCTCTGTGTCTACTCTAGAAGCTTTGGCTAACCAAGTAAATATAACTAATGGTGTTATTGTACCAATGTTAGATGCTAGACGTATGGAAGTTTATTCTGCAGTTTTTTCATCATCATTTGAGCAGAAAAGAGAAATTGAAGCACAAATACTTGATGAAAACTCGTTTTTAAATTACCTAAACTCTCAAAAAGTATATTTTATTGGTAATGGTGTAGAAAAAACAAAAGGACTAATACAACATGAAAATGCTGTGTTTATAGAAGGGAAATTACCCTCAGCTGAGCAAATGAGTACATTAGCTTATAATAAGTACAAAAAAAACGACATCGAAGATGTCGCTTATTTTGAACCTTATTATTTAAAAGATTTTGTAGCTTTAAAACCTAAGCCTAAAAAATAAATTAAGCCTCTTTTTGTATCTCAACAGCATGTGGATATGGTATTTCTATACCAGCTGCGTCTAGAGCTTCTTTTGTATTTTCAGTTGTTTCAAAGTAAACATCCCAGTAATCTTCTGCATTACACCATGGGCGTACCGCAAAATTAATAGAGCTGTCTGCTAATTCCATTACGTTTACTGTAGGTGCGGGATCTTTTAAAACTTTAGGGTTAGACGTTAAAACGTCCATTAATACCTGTTTAGTTTTTTTAATGTCGCTATCATAACCAACTCCAAATACTAAATCTACACGACGAGTACCTTCAGTAGTGTAGTTAATTATATTTCCATTAGATAATGCACCATTTGGAATAATGATTTCACGATTAGACAGTCCTGTTAGTTTAGTTGTAAAAATCTCAATTTCTTTAACAACACCAATTTCTCCTTGAGCTTCAATTAAATCACCTATTTTAATAGGCTTAAAAATCATTAATAATACACCACCTGCGAAATTGCCTAGAGACCCTTGTAAAGCTAACCCTATCGCTAAACCAACAGAAGCTAGAATAGCAGCAAAAGAGGTTGTCTCCACGCCTAATTTAGCTAAAATTGAGAGGATTAGTAATATTTTTAAAACCCAGTTAATTAAGTTTAATAAAAAACGTTTTAGACTTTCGTCGTATTCTCTAACAGACATTAATTTATTGGTTGCCTTCATTATTTTCTTAATAATCCAAGATCCAATAATCCAAATGGCTATAGCCCCAATAATTCTAATCCCATACTCAGATGCGAATTCTATACCTTTGTCAATCCATTTTTGTATTTCCATTATATTATATTTTTATATAAAGTTAAAATTAAATAACTACAGATTTTAAGTAAGTAGCTTATAAGTGTTTATTTTAATTAATCGATAAATGGTTTATTTTATCGAAGAAATGCCTAAAGATAAAGGTTAATAATTAAAAGAACTAAAGCTAATAATGCAGGAATAGATTGTACGTAAAATAATCTAATCTTTCGCGTAGAATATGCTCCATATATACCGGCTATAACTATAGATATTAGAAAGAAAATTAAAAAATTTGTTGCATTTATAATAAGAGAGTAAATTATACCAGCTACTAAAATACCATTATATAGACCTTGGTTAGCGGCCAGTACTTTTGTGTCTTCAGCAAACTCTTTATTTTTTAGGCCAAAAGTTTTAATCCCCTGTGGTTTGGTCCAAAGAAACATTTCTAAAATTAAAAAGTAGAAATGCTCAAAAGCAACAAACAAAATTAAAATAGTTGTTAGTAGTTTCATAATCATTTATTTTGTATTAAACTAGACGCTTTACTAACTTCAGATACAGGTAGTTTACAAGCATTGTCTACGCAAACATATATTAAAGTTTCTCCATCAACATATCTATTTTCTAGTAAAGGTAGTTTACTTTCGGTTTTACTGCCTACAATAAGTTTATTAGGGATATAAGTAGTGTTTAACTCTGAAATTTTCTCTGAAACTGATGCGCCAACAATGGCTACTTCGTAAAAAGGATTGGTATAGTTTAACATTAAATCTAACCAATTAGAAAAACCAGAGCCATAATCTTTTATTTCAGGTTTTACATTATTTAACATTGTTGTAGCTGTTTTGTAATAGTGAGGGTTACTGTAAAAATGAGAGAGCTTAAATAAATTTTTTGCCATTATTGAATTACTAGAAGGTATAACATTGTCACGATATTCTACGTTTCTAGAAACTAAATCTGCATCTTCATTTGAAGTGAAATAAAACATTTTATTAGTCTCATCAAAAAAATGATCAAAAGTGTAATTAGTTAAATCTCTGGCAGTAAATAACCATTTATCGTTTAAAGTAAGTTCATATAAAGCAATAAAAGCTTCAGTAGTAGTAGCGTAATCTTCTAAATAACCATTTATAGAACTCACACCATTTTTATAATTATGATTCAAGCCTCCATCTTCTCGTAATTGGTTATTAATTATAAAATTAGCATTTTGTATTGCAGACTTTAAATAGTCTTCATTACCTAAAACCCGATAAGCATCAATATAACCTTTAAGCATGAGGGCATTCCATGATGTTAACGTTTTATCATCTAAACGAGGTCGTTTTCTTAAAGTTCTTTGTTTTAAAAGTAAATCTTGCCACTGTTGTTTTTTAGATACTAATGTGTTAAAATGTATTTTATGTTTTTCTATAAAGTCTTTATCTGTTTTACTTTTAATAAGAACATAATTACCATTTTCCCAATGACCATAACCATTAACATTATAATAATCTGAAAATAAGTTATAATCATCACCTAATAACTGTTTAAGTTCTTCTTTTCGCCAAACATAAAAAGCGCCTTCCTCTAACGCTCCCTCTTTAGTAATACTATCTGCATCTAGAGAGGAGTAAAAAGCCCCATTTTTAGCAGTTAATTCTCGCTTTACAAACTCTAAAGTTTCAACAACTACATCTTTATATAATTCATTTTTTGTAACTAAGTAAGCATCAGAATACAAACTTACAAGTTGTCCATTGTCGTAAAGCATTTTTTCAAAATGAGGAACATGCCATTTTTCATCTACAGAATATCTAGAAAACCCACCTCCAATTTGATCGTAGATGCCGCCATTAGCCATTTTTGTTAGTGTAGTGTTTACAAAAGTATTAAGAGCACTATCATTATTCTGGTAAGCATAACGTAATAAAAAATGATAATTATTTGGCATCATAAATTTTGGTGCGCGATTGAGGCCACCTTTTTTATTGTCAAATTGTTGAGACCAAATAGCAATAGTTTCTTTAATGAAACTGCTTTCAAAATTAATCTCATCGTTATTTAGCGATACAATATCCATGGTTTTGATACCCTGTTCTAATTTGTCTGCATATTCATATAATTTATCTGGATTGGTATTATAAAGTTCAGATATTTTGTTTAAGGCATCGATCCATTGTTCTTTTTTAAAATATGTGCCTCCCCATATAGGTCTTCCATCGGGTAAAGTGATTACGTTTAATGGCCAACCGCCTTGCCCGGTCATAAGTTGCACCGCATTCATATATACTTGATCAACATCTGGACGCTCCTCTCTATCAACTTTAATGCTAATATAATTGGCGTTCATTACTTTGGCGACCTCTACATTCTCAAAGCTTTCATGCTCCATAACATGGCACCAATGACATGCAGAATAACCAACGCTAATAATTATTAACTTATTATCTTTTTTAGCTAGCTCTAAGGTTTCATCATTCCATGCATTCCAATTAACAGGGTTGTGTGCATGTTGTAATAAGTATGGGCTTGTTTCATTAATAAGATTATTTGTAAATTCATGCGCCATACTATTTTTATTTTGTCCTTTACAACTAATTAAAGCGATTAATAAGAAGAGTTTAATAAATTTCATAAACCAAAGTTAGTTAAATAAAAATGTAAAAATTATTTTCAATAAAAAAATACAAGACGTAGGGTAGGAAATAGGCAACTAAAATTGTTATATGTTATATAACAATCGATAAGCCTTTTTATTAAAGGATGAAATGCAAGTATTTACGGTATAAGTTACTCGAGATTAACATAAAAATTGAGTTATTATTAGTATAATTGCAATAGTAGATTTAGATAAAAAAACTGAACCCTCTTTATGATGAGAAATTTTACATTATTTATAGTTTTATTCATTTCATTTTTCACGCTTCAAGCACAAGACATTTTAATGCAAAACGGGACATTTAATCAATGTTCGGGTACTTTGTATGATTCAGGAGGAAGTGCTAGTAATTATGGAAATAACGAAAACTTTGTTTTAACGCTTTGCCCAGACGCAGCAGATCAATTTATTTCATTAAACTTTACGCAGTTTGGAACCCAAGCAGTAAATGATGTATTGACTATATATGATGGAGATGATACTACAGCTCCTATAATTGGAACATACTCAGGAGGAGGAGCTGCAAATAATCCAGGAACCGTTTCTGCATCTACTACAAGTGCAACAGGATGTTTAACACTAGAATTTGTTAGTGATGCAACAGGGCCTACTGTTGGTTGGGCTGCAGAAATATCATGTTTAGAAACTTGCCAAACAATAACACCATCAATAGACTCTACAACACCAGCAGCAAATGGAGCAGGTATTGTTGAAGTGCCAGTAGGAACAAATGTTGTATTTAACGGAAGCGCAACGTTTTCAGATGATCCAACTGGAGCAACGTATAATTGGAACTTTGGTGATGGAAATGCAGATGCTGGAGAAGTAGTTAACCATACATTCAATACTGTAGGGACATTTACGACAACTTTAACGGTTACAGATCCTAATCCAACAGGATGCTCTGAGCAGGTAACTATTACTGTCGTTGTACTAAGTCCATTAGTAACAATTAATAGTGCAGCATATCCTGAGTCTAGCTTTGGTCCAGAACAATTAATATCTGATGTATTAGTCTCTGGAGGTTGCTCTGGAGTAGATAATTTCACATTTCAAGTAAGTGGAGGAACAGGAGATTTAACAACAAAAAGTTACGGGTATTTTAGACAAGGAGGCGCTGTGAATTTCCCTTTTGAAGAAGGTGTTATTCTTACAACAGGACAAGCATTTGGAGGCGGAAACACAACAGCTGTACCAGCTAACCCTAACCCAAGTAATAATAATGGACAGCCAGGAGATGCCGATTTAGAAGCTGCGTTAGGACAAACAAATACTAATGATGCTACATTTATAAAATTTAATTTCGTACCAACAGCGAATAGCATTAGCTTCCGATTTTTAATGGCTTCTGAAGAATATGATGGAAATACTGAGTGTAGTTTTGCAGATAGTTTTGCCTTTTTATTAAGAGAGGTAGGAACTACAGCATATACCAATTTAGCAGTTCTTCCTGATGGAACACCAGTAAGTGTTACCAATATTAATAATTCAGGAAATTGTACAGCAAACCCTGCGTTTTTTGAAGGTTACAACCTTCCAGATACTAATTATGGAGGAAGAACGGTTGTGTTAACAGCAATGTCTAACGTAACACCTAATACAACTTATGAGATCAAATTAGTTGTTGCCGATCAAGGGGATTCTATATGGGATTCTGCAATTTTCTTAGAAGCTGGAAGTTTTAATTTAGGAGGCGATTTAGGAGACGATGTAACAATTGCAGCAGGAACATCTGTTTGTGAAGGAGACACAATTACTTTAAATACAGGGACTGATGCATCTGTAGCTCATGTATGGTATTTTGAAGGGGTAGAGATTCCAGGAGAAACAGGGCCTACACTAGATGTAACGCAGCAGGGTAATTATTCTGTAGATGTAGTGTTTGCAGCAAGTTGTATAGCTAATGACTCTATCTTTGTAGAGTTCATTCCAGGTGCTCAAGTCGATACAGTAAATAATCTTGTAGAATGTAATAACGGTTCAGGGCCAGTAATTTTCGATTTAACAGAGAATACAGCACCAGCATTAGGAGGTCAAGATCCAGCAGTATATGCTGTTTCTTATCACAATACCGCTTTAGATGCTACAAATGGTACGAATGCAATCGCAGACCCAGCCAATTATACGGGAACAGATGGAGAGATTATTCATATTAGAGTAGAAAATGCTGCAACAATGATGTGTCCAGCGACAGACTCTTTTGAACTTCAGTTTTTAAATGTGTCTTTAAATCCAGCACCAGATATGGAGGTTTGTGATGATATTTCTAATGATGGTACAGAAACTTTTGATTTACAGTCTCAAACAGCAGCTATATTAGGTACACAAGCAGCAGCAGATTATACTGTAACTTATCACTTAGATTTTGCTAATGCAGATGCAGGTACGGCTGCTTTACCAAACATGTATGATAATACGACTAGTCCAGAACCTATATTTGTTAGAATAGAAAGTGTAACAGATCCAGATTGTTATATAGCCTCTGCTACTGCAGTTTTTAATTTAATAGTAAACCCAAGAGCAGTAGCAACCCAGCCAATGGATATGGTTGTTTGTGATGATACTTCTGGAGATGGGGTCGAGGTTTTTGACTTAACAACTCAAGAACCAGCTATATTAGGAGGTCAAAACCCAGCAAATTATACAGTTTCTTATTATGAAAATGCAGCAGATGGAGATACACCAACTCCAATGAATGCAATTCCGAACCCAACAACGTATACTAATACAGGATCTCCTCAAACAATTTTTGTAAGAGTAGATGATAATACTAATCCTACATGTTATGGGTTCACTTCGTTCGATTTAATAGTAAATCCATTACCCGTAATCCCAGCATTACCAGCCTACGAGATATGTGATAATGACGATGATGGCGATGCAACTAATGGAATAGCAGAGTTCGATTTATCAACCATAGATGCCTCCGCAATAAATGGACAAGCCGACGTAGTCGTATCCTATTACGCAACAATGGCTGATGCACAAGCAACCCCGCCAACAAACGCAATAGGACCAGCTTACACAAATACAACACCAGTAAATCAAACAATATACATACGCTTAGATAACACAGTAACAGGCTGCGTATCTGTGATTGGGACATTAGAATTAATGGTAAACCCATTACCAGTAGCAACAGCC
>NZ_JBSHNT010000139.1:0-97724 GCF_053601615.1 Pontimicrobium sp. MEBiC06410 | reverse complement strand
TAAGCCCATTAGCGCCGATGGTACTACAATCGTGGAAGAGTAGGTCGTCGCCTTTTTTAAAGCTCTTTAGTAAATACATACTAAAGAGCTTTTTTTATATAATAAATCCTCAACAAATATCTTTTTGTTGAGGATTTTTTTTGCTTTATACTTTATTAAGCTTTATGTATTATAAATACTGTTACAATTTTGCTTTTGTTCGTCTTTTTTGAAACAGAAGTTATTAATGGTTATTATTCAAAAACGATATAATATCAAATGATATATGAATAGAGTATAAATTAATGTAATATTAAATGTTCTTGAGAAAAGAAACAGGATTTCTCTTTTGGATGATTTAAAGAGAGATAAGAGATTTATTAATACATCTTATGGACTAACATCTTTTCTAAAAAAAAATGTAAGTATTACTATATAAATAGACTTATAGGTGGATTAGTTTTTAAATTCAATTAATTTATCTATTTTAGTTTCCATGAATAATATTATCGAATCTACTTTAATTACACTTCAAAAGTCCAAATCATTATTAACTCTTTTATCTAACGATGTATTATGTGATAAATCTGTGTCTCCTTATTTCTCTAGTGTTGGAGGGCATGTAAGACATATTTATGATTTTTATGATTGCATATTAAGTACAAATGATAGCGGGGCTTACGATTTAACCAATAGGAAACGTATAGCAGTGATTGAGACTTGTTGTGATTCTGCTTTAGATTATTTTAACAAACTAACTGATAAGATTGAGTCTCTAAATAGAAAAGGAAACGAGATTGTTACTGTTATTGATGATTTAGGAACTGGAAAAATAGAAATGGAATATACTTTTAGTGCTCTATTGGCACAAGCAAATAGTCATGCCATTCACCATTATGCAATAATAAGTTATATTCTAGATAGACTTAATGTAACAATAGAAGACCCTGACTTTGGTTATAACCCTACTACACCTAAGCCTGCTGTTTCTACTTTAAATTAAAGACGCTTTTTTTATTTAAACATGCTATCCATTATAGTTTTAATACCTCTAAAAGCAAAATAAACAGCTCCTATGCAGGCTAAAATGGCTAGAACTAAAATAGGTATATATAACGGCTTTTCTTGATTGCTAAAAGCTATATAAATTAGTGTAGGACCTAAAAACATTAATAAAAGCGAAAGCCCCATTTTTTTTAATCCATTTACTAAAACGTCTTTATTTGTTCTTTTAGTTTCCATTAGTATAGTTTTCTATAGCAGTTCGTACATTTTTATTCTCTTCAAGTAATTTTTCTGCGTCTTGCCTGTTTATATTAAGTTCAGACATTAGCATTTTTACACCTCTATCTACTAATTTATTATTACTTAATTGCATGTCTACCATTTTATTGCCCTTAATTCTACCTAATTGAATCATAGTAGCAGTAGTAATCATATTTAATACTAGTTTTTGAGCTGTTCCAGCTTTCATTCTAGAACTTCCAGTAACAAATTCCGGTCCTACAATAACTTCTATTGGGTATTGTGCTGTTAAAGATAACGGACTGTTATGATTACAAGTAATACAACCTGTAATAATATTATTAGCATTACAATGTTCTAAAGCACTAATAACATAAGGTGTTGTCCCAGATGCGGCAATACCAATAACGACGTCTTTGTTTGATATATTATGAGATTGTAAATCTTCCCAACCTAAAGAGGTTGAATCTTCTGCAAATTCTACAGCTTTCCTAATCGCTATATCACCTCCAGCAATTAAACCAATAACCAATTCATAAGGTACTCCAAAAGTTGGTGGACACTCCGAAGCATCTACAATACCCAAACGCCCACTTGTTCCTGCACCAATATAAAATAAGCGACCACCATCTTTAAGTTTACTTATTACTTGCGTAATGAGTGTTTCAATTTGTGGTAGCGCTTTTTCAACAGCTAAAGGAACGGTTTTATCTTCAGTATTTATATTAGTCAATAACTCATTAACGCTCATTTTTTCTAAATGATTGTACTTAGAGTCTGTTTCTGTAGTTTTTGTGAAATTCATAAGTCAAAAATACAATAAATAACAGAACTTTATTAGCTCCAAATAGATTCCTGTTTGTTTAGGGATGATAATAGTATAGAACTAAAAAGGTTAAATAGTATTACAATTTGCGTTAATGATTACTCATCCATTTTATTTTGGAAGAAAGCATGATTACTTTGCAGTCGCAGCGGCATCTTTTTGTTTTTTTCAACAAAAGATATAGCGGATAGCACGACCCTTGTGGTAACTCCTAAAAGAATAAAATTACTCTACGGTATAAATAATTTCGAATGCTTGAGACACTCTAAAATAACCTAAAGGAAAATTATCTGGATTGGTAATATTTACACAATTACCTCGCACTGTTGCGGGTTGAGTTTGAAAAGGTCCACCATCGGTTTCCGTTTGTTGTAACAGTAAAAACATGAATTCGTAAAAACGTTCTGTTACACCATAATTTCTAATAATAAGCTCATCTCCTGCTTGTAAATCTTCATCGCTATAGAATGCAAAAATCTCATTACCATCTACAAACTCATCTTTGTAAGCTTCAAATTCTGGTGTAATAAGTGCAGGATTTTGTACTTCAAAAAGATAATAATTATCAATATTCGCTGGATCTGTATAAAAGGCTTTTATTTCTATTTCGTCTCCTGTAAAGCCACCATCGTTATTTTGCTCTATAGAATTTACTGGAACAGTAGATTTTAACACTTCTGTACCTGTGTAAGTTTCTCCGTTATACGTTATGGTTAGCGTGTAGGTTTCATCTATTTCGGGGACAAAATTAGAGGTTCTATAAATACCTGTAGCACCTTCTTCGGTAAAAACAAAGGTGTTATTATTAGTATCTGTTACGGTTACTGTTGCATTATTGGCTGGAGGCACTTCTGTATTAAAATAAGGTGCAGATAGTGTTAGTATAATACTTTGTTCGTTGCCAGCTGTACCATCAAACCAATTTAAAGAGGCATCTATAACCAATTTAGGTGCTGCATTTGGTACTTCTACATCTATAACATCTTCGCAGGACCAGACTAGAAGACTTAGCGTGATTATGTAAAATATATTTTTCATTGTCTTAAAATTTAAAGTTGTAGGTTACTGATGGGACAGCACCAAAAATGGCAAAGCGTGTAGCCTCGTTACGACCAGTTGTTGTGTTTTGAGAAAAAGAAATAGAAGCTGCATTTCTACGATTGTAAACATTGTAGACACCAAATACCCAATAGCTTCTCCACTTTTTAGCTTCATCTTGTTTTGGGGTGTAGGTTGCTGAAAGATCTAAACGATTGTACGATGGTAAACGGGTTGCATTTCTATCGCTAAAGTTTGGAATACTTATACCATTATACACATATTGTCCGTTTGGAAACGTTGTAGGTTGTCCTGTTTGAAACAGGAAATTCGCATTAAATTTCCATTTATCGTTAAAATCGTAACTGCTAGTAATGGAAATATCGTGGGTTTTATCGTAAGGTGTATTGTACCAATTACCATTATTTATGCCTAACTCGTTAGCAGTACGTCCTTCGGTTTGTTGTTCAGATTTAGATAGTGTGTATGCAAACCACCCTTTTAAACGGCCTTTATTTTTTCTAAATAAAACCTCTAATCCGTATGCTCTGGCACGACCATTTAAAATAACCTGCTCTATGGCATCATTAGCAATTAAATCGGCACCATCTATATAATCAATTCTATTTTTTATGGTTTTGTAAAAACTTTCAATTTCTAGCGAATAGGTATTATCCTTAAAGCTTCTAAAATAGCCTACAGCAAATTGATCTAACAATTGCGGTTTTACATATTTACCACTCGGTGTCCAAACATCTAATGGTGTTGGGGAACTGGTGTTAGAAAGCAGATGTAAATATTGGCTCATTCTATTATAACTCGCCTTTACAGATGCGTTATTACCTAGTTGATAGGCTGCAGAAAAACGCGGCTCTACATTAGCAAAAGATGCTATGACATCGCTGCGTTTAAAAGATTCTGTACCTATTGGTGTTGCTTTCTCGTAGATTTTAATGTCGTCATTAAAGGTTACTGCTTGGTCGTTTTCGTAAATATTTAATTCATCCTGCCCTAAGCGTAAAAAAGAACTAAAGCGTAAACCGTAAGATAATGTTAGTTTATCGGTTATTTTATGTTCTGCATCAAAATATACTGCATTTTCAAAAGCATATTTATCTATCAATTTTTGTGCGTTTATACCCGAAGTAGGCGTAGAGGGCTCAATTTCTCCAGGATTAAATGTGTAATAAATACTATTTATACCGTACTGTAATTTTATTTTATCGTTTAAGTAATGTTTTAAATCGTATTTAAAATTGAAGTTTCTAATACCAGAATTCCAATTAAATTCAACAAAATCAAGATTTAGTCCGTAATAATAATCTGAGTAAATTAAAGACATATTAGAGAACAGTTTATCTGAAAATAAATGATTCCATCTAAAATTAACAACCGTATTACCATACGTGTTTTCAAAACTGTCCGATAAGCTAAACACATCTCTACCAAAATAACCAGATAAGTAAATATTGTTTTTATCGTTTAGTTTATAACTCAATTTTGTGTTTAAATCGTAGAAATAGGCTTTATTATCAATATCAAATAAAGGTAAAAACAGGTGCGCGTAAGAGCTACGCCCACCAAAGAGAAAAGAACCTTTGTCTTTTTTTAATGGCCCTTCTGCTAATAATCTACTGGCTACAATGCCAATACCACCATTCATGTGAAATTCTTTACTATTCCCTTCTTTCTGATAAATATCTAAAACCGAAGATACACGACCACCGTAACGTGCCGGAATTCCACCTTTATATAATTTTAAATCCTTTATAGCATCTGGATTAAATACAGAGAAGAATCCGAAAAGGTGAGAAGAGTTAAACACCGTAGCTTCATCTAACAATATTAAGTTTTGATCTGCTGCACCACCACGAACATTAAAACCCGAAGCCCCTTCACCAGCATTGGTAACACCTGGTAATAGTGTAATGGCTTTAATAACATCTGGTTCTCCTAAAACAACAGGAATCTCTTTTATAGTTGTAGAAGAGAGTGTATTAACACTCATTTGTGGCTTCTTTATATTTAATTTTTCTACATCTTCAGTAATAATAATTTCATCTAAACTTTCTGTAGACTCTATTAAACTAAAGTTACGTTTAGTGTTTTCATTTAGAGTTATAACTTCAACTTTATCCGAATAGCCTAAGTAGCTTATAATTACTTTATAATCGCCTTTAGGTAGCGTGATGGAGTAAAATCCATATTCGTTGGTAATGGTTCCAGTTTGTAGTTCAGGGATAAGAATGTTAACACCAATAAGGGTTTCATTACTTTTGTCTTCAAGAATAGTACCGCTAAGCGTTACTTTATCTTGCGAAAAGCTAAACATACTACCCATGCAAAGACACAAGAATAGTAGTTTTTTAAGATGATTCATTTAGAGTGGTTTAGTTTTTACAAATTTATCGAAATCGTAATTTTACATCACAGTCTTTAACATATTTTTGGGCGTTTCTTTACAAGTATTTAAACCTTTTATTAGGTTTTAATACTTATAAAGTCAGGCTTTCGGCAGTCGCTCTTTACAAGGAGCTCCAACAAAGCCTCAATCCTTAACGCATTGCCAAAGGGCAGTGATTATTAATTAACGTATTTACTTTCTGCTAAGTATGTAACTATTATTATTTATCTGTTATTAGGAGGGTGTAGTAATCTATTTAAAGATTTTAAAACAGGAGCTTCTCGATACAATTTTATTGCGTTACACTACATAAAATCACTCGAAGAGACAACATTGTTATAAAACAAAATTACTACGTCAGTTTGAGTGATTCCGAAGTATGAGGAATTGTATTGAGAACCTTATAGAACTTAAATTACATAACTAATATAAATAAAAAAGGCTCCTAATTAGGAGCCTCTTCGTTGTTTGTTGTTTTATTGCTTAGCTTAATATGCTATTAAGTGTAGCACTTGGTCGCATAGCTTTATTTATTAAATCCTCTTTAGGCTCGTAATATCCACCTATATCTACAGGATTACCTTGTATATCATTTAATTCTGAAACAATTTTTGCTTCGTTATTTGCTAATTGTTTTGCTAAAGGTGCAAATTCTGCAGCTAAATCAGCATCCTTGGTTTGTGTTGCTAAAGCTTCAGCCCAGTACATTGCTAAGTAGAAATGACTTCCTCTGTTGTCTAACTCTCCAGCTTTACGAGATGGTCCTTTTTTGTTTTCTAATAAACGCTCTGTAGCATCATCTAAAGCATCACCTAAAACTTTAGCTTTAGGGTTATTATTTACTAAACCGTAATGGTCTAATGATACCGCTAATGCTAGGAATTCTCCTAAAGAGTCCCAACGTAAGTGATTTTCACTAGTAAATTGTTGTACGTGCTTTGGTGCAGAACCTCCAGCACCAGTTTCAAATAATCCACCACCATTCATTAGTGGTACAATAGATAACATTTTTGCACTTGTACCAACTTCTAAAATTGGAAATAAATCGGTTAAGTAATCACGTAAAACGTTTCCTGTAACAGAAATTGTATCTTTTCCTTCTTTTATTCTCTCTAAAGTAAATTCTGTTGCTTTGATAGGGGATAAGATTCTTAAATCTAATCCTGTTGTATCATGGTCTTTTAAATAGGTATTTACTTTCTTAATTAACTCAGCATCATGTGCTCTATTCTCGTCTAACCAAAATACAGCAGGAGTTTGTGATGCCTTAGCTCTTGTTACTGCTAATTTTACCCAGTCTTGAATTGGAGCATCTTTAACCTGGCACATTCTCCAGATATCTCCAGTTTCTACAGTATGTTCAGTTAGTGTATTTCCTGATGCGTCTACTACACGAACAGTACCATTAGAAGCAATTTGGAAGGTTTTATCATGCGATCCATACTCTTCAGCTTTCTGAGCCATTAACCCAACATTTGGTACTGTTCCCATTGTTGTAGGATCAAAAGCACCGTGTTTTTTACAGAAGTCTATAGTTGCTGTGTAAATACCTGCATAACTACTATCTGGAATTACAGCTTTTGTATCTTGTTGTTTTCCTTCAGCATTCCACATTTGTCCAGAGGTACGAATCATTGCTGGCATAGAAGCATCAATAATAACATCACTTGGTACATGTAAGTTAGTAATACCTTTATCTGAGTTTACCATAGCTAAATCTGGTCCGTTTTCTAAAGCAGCATGTATATCTGCTTGTATTTCGTTACGCTTAGCTTCTGGTAATTCGTTTAAATTGCTTAATAAGTTTCCAAAACCGTTGTTAACATCTACACCTATTTCTTCAAACGTTTCACCATGTTTAGCAAATACATCTTTAAAGTAGGTACGTACAGCGTGACCAAAAATAATAGGATCACTTACTTTCATCATGGTTGCTTTCATGTGTAATGAAAACAATACATTATTAGCTTTTGCATCTGCAATTTGAGTTTCTAAAAAGCTTAGTAAAGCTTTTTTACTCATTACAGTTGCATCTATAATTTCCCCTTGTAATAAGGCTAAGTTATCTTTTAATGTTGTTACGGTTCCGTTAGCATCTACATGTTCTATTGTAACAGTAGTTGCTTCGCTAATTGTAACTGATTTTTCATTATGTGCAAAATCTCCAGCTTCCATTGTAGCAACATGAGATTTAGATTCGCTAGACCAAGCCCCCATAGAATGTGGGTTTTTCTTAGCATAATTTTTTACAGCTTTTGGCGCACGTCTATCACTATTTCCTTCACGCAATACTGGGTTTACAGCACTACCTTTAATTTTGTCGTAACGAGACTTAATCTCTTTTTCTGTATCGTTTTCTGGCTCGTCTGGATAATTAGGAATCTCAAAACCTTGAGATTGTAGCTCTGCTATAGCTGCTTTTAATTGCGGTATAGAAGCACTAATATTTGGTAGTTTTATAATGTTAGCTTCTGGTTTTTTTGCTAATTCTCCAAGAAATGCTAAATCGTCTGAAACACGTTGATCGTCTTTTAAAAAATCTGGAAACACAGCTAGTATTCTAGCGGCTAAAGAAATGTCTCTAGTTTCTATGTTAATTCCTGAAGGTTCAACAAAAGCTTTTACGATTGGTAAAAAAGAACGTGTAGCTAAAGCTGGTGCTTCATCTGTTTTTGTATAGATAATTTTTGGTGCTTGTGACATATATAAAATACTTTTATTTAAAATTTTCGTGTTGCGAATATACGAAATTCAAACAGCATTTTAAAGAGACGTCCTTGTCAACGCGCTCTATTGTTAAGATGATAATTTTTAGGGGGTTAAATTATGAAATCGATAATTTTGAGGTAAAAAAAATCACAGAATATCAATGTTATAATGAGATAATAGACCTAAGGCATTGGTTTTTGAAAATTTAGCGCCTTTTAATCTGTTAATTTCTGGATTTATACTAATATTTTTTGAAGTTAAAAAATCTACTTTTTCTAAAATAGAATTGTCAAAAACAGCTTTATATAAATCGCATTCATCAAAAGTTGATGCTGTTAAATCTGTATTAGTAAAATCGGTTTGTTGTAATTTACAGTTTTTAAAGATTGTTGCTTTAATTTTTAGGTTGTAAAACGAAGATAAATTTAATATACAGCTGTTAAACTCTACCGAAAATAAAAAAGGGTTACAATCTTGAAATGGAACTCCTAACAATTTGCAGTTATTAAAAATAACATCTTTAAAGGCAGTGTTTTTAGTTTTTGTTAAACTTAAATTACAGTCTATAAATTCACATTCTAAGAACGAAATCATAGCTAAATAGCTTTCATTAAAATTACAGTTTATAAAGGTACAATTGTCGTACTCTCCTTTAGGTAAAGCTATTGTTGTATAGTCTTTATTTTTAAAGGTTTTATCTGCTATAAAGGGTAGGTTCATCTATTATTATCATTTTTATTAAACTCAATTACTTAAGTGTAAGAGGCTAATAACTGTTTACCAAAGTGTAAATAACACTTTGGAATTTACACTACATAAACTTAATTAATTATTATATTTTTAGTTTCTTCAATACATGATTAGCTATGTTGTAAATAACATAAATAGGCTAAGCGTTTTATATATAGCAAAAGTTGAATTATATCGGCTTTATACTTTGGTTCTATGTTATTTACTAGTGTTTACTTTTTTTATTATTTCAGTTCTATGTTTTATTCCCCAATCTATAACTTCTCCTATTAAGCTATCTAAGGTTTTACCATGCTCGGTTAAAGTATATTCAACAGTAATTGGCTTTGTATTTTTTACTGTTCGAGTTATAAGCTTATTTAGTTCTAATTCTTGTAAATCACTGGATAGTTTTTTTGCAGCTATTCCGTTAATGGATCTTTTTAATTCCATAAATCGCATTGTGCCTCCGCGAAGCAACGTACCAATTATTTGTATTTTCCATTTACCAGATAACAATTCCATTGTATCACTAATAGCTCGTAATTGCCTTACACACTCTGCAGATAAAGGTTCTTTTAGTTGTACTTTCATTTTAAATAATTATATAGTTTCTTTAAGGAAATCACTTTCTTTTTTATAATTAGTATCAAAAGTAAACTACTTTAATTAATTTTGTACTATTAAAAACAAACTTTATTATGAACACTAAAACATTTTTAACAATTCATGGAGTAATTTATGTAATTTTTGGGTTAGGATTATTTTTTATACCTAATCTATTATGGCCAAATTACGGACTTGAGTTAAACGATAAATACTCTGTTTTTTTATCGCAGCATACTACAATATTTCTAATGGGCATAGGTATTATTAGTTTATTATTTAGGGATGTAGAAGAGCAAAGTATTTATGCAAAGAAAATTTTAACTGGCTTGTTATGGACAAATATTTTAGGAGTAATCATTACTCTTTATGCCATATACGAAGGCATTTTTTATGGGTTTGGATGGTCTGACCCAGCATTTTTTGCCTTGTTATCTATTTTAAGTTATTTAAAATTAAAACAAAATAAATAATCATTTAAAAAAAATATTATGAGTACACAAAAAATTTGGGATTTACATTTAAAGTATGACGGTCCTGTTACGCAAGAATTTATGGAAGGGAATAAGCAATTAGCAGAAAGTATTGCCGAAGAAGAAGGGGTTATATGGAAAATATGGACGTATGAAGATGGTACAAATCATTTTGGGTCAACTTATTTGTTTAAGAATCTAGACTATTTAAAAAAATATAGAGAAATGCATATTAAGAGATTAAATGCTATTGGTATAACAGACATTACGGATCATGTTTTTGACATTTTTGAAGATTTAAGTAAAATTGATAATGCTCCAATTGGTTAAAAAACTATAAGTAATAATAGAGCTTTGGAGTGTCAATTTTATTGTATTTTAAGGCTCTTTTTTAATAGAAAATTTAGCTGTTTTTTCTTATTTAATAAAGAAAATATTTAACAACGCATATTATGCGTGCTATTATATATTACAAAAGCCATAATATTATAGTATAACACTATAGTATTATGGCTTTCTTTGAGATAACAAACAACTGACCTATTTAGCTTTCGCTAACTCAATCCAAAACTTTCGTTTTACATTTTTTCAATTCAAAAGTTGTTATTTCAATGACATATTTTATAGCTTTCAAAATGTATTGACCTGCTCCTAAAATATATCGATTCATTGTTTTTCTTGATGCTTTTTACTTGTTCTTCATTTTCATGATACTTAGCCTCTAAAGCATTGCTTATATTATAATTGTTTCTTTCGTTTCAATTACTTTTTTAAGCTTTCGGTTTTACTAGTTTTTGTCTGTATACACATACACTACTTTTTAAAACGTCATGGTTTTAAAATATTACCATTTTAAAAACCTCAAAAAACAATAAGTAAAGAATAAATCTTCAGATAGAATCTAATTCAAATTAGGTTTTAACACCTTAACCAACTTGCGTTGTATTTAAATTCTTTGTCTAAAGTAAAATATATTATTAAAAAAATAAAATTTTTAACCAATTAGTTATCAACTTGTTATGAACTTGCGTTATTAACAAAAGTTCATAACTAAAAAAGCCTGCTTTAAAAAAAAACAGGCTTTTATAATTATTTAAGAAAGGGATATTACTTTCTTCTAACTTCTTTAATTCTAGCTTTCTTACCAGTAAGTCCTCTAAAGTAAAATATTCTAGCTCTACGAACTTTACCTTTTTTGTTTACTTCGATTTTCTGTAATGCTGGTAAATTTACTGGGAAGATACGCTCTACACCAATAGTTCCAGACATTTTTCTAATTGTAAATGTTTCAGAAGATCCACTTCCTCTTCTTTGGATTACTACTCCTCTAAAGAACTGTGTACGTGATTTTTCTCCTTCACGAATTTCGTAGTATACAGTAATTGTATCTCCTGCCGAAAATTCTGGTAATTCTTTTCTTGTTACAAACTCGTCTTGTACAAATTTAATTAAAGATTCCATCTTTATATTTTTTTTAAAGTATTGATTCAGAGCAACATTCACGTATCTCGCCAGAGGTTAATCCGAAATTGGGTGCAAATATAGGTAAAAAAGTTAAAAGTAATGCGCTATGGGTATTAAGTTTTTTTAGAGATTAAAACTGTAGTTTTAATGTAAAATATATTCTAAACTTTTTAAAGGCTATAAACGGATTACTTTTAGTTTGTAGTTATTCATCTAACAAATCTGGTCTACGTTCTTTGGTTCGCTTATATGCTTGCTCTTCTCTCCATTTTTCTATTTCTGGAAAGTTTCCGCTAAATAATAACTCTGGTACTTTTAGGCCTTTATATTCTCTTGGTCTTGTATATATTGGTGGAGCCAATAAGTTATCTTGAAACGAATCGGTTAGGGCTGAGGTTTCATTACCTAATACGCCAGGGATTAATCTAATTATAGAATCGCATAGTACTGCAGCACCTAACTCGCCTCCAGACAATACATAATCGCCAATAGAGATTTCTTTGGTTACAAATAAATCGCGAACCCGTTGGTCTACACCTTTATAATGCCCACAGAGTATAATTATATTTCCTTTTAAAGAGAGTTGGTTGGCTATACCCTGGTTTAGGGTTTCTCCATCTGGGGTCATGTAAATTACCTCGTCGTAATTGCGTTCTGCTTTTAAACCTGTAATACATTTGTCTATAGGCTCTATAAGCATTACCATACCTGCACCACCACCATATTGATAATCGTCTATGGTTTTATAATTATCTGTAGTGTAGTCTCTTAAATTATGAAAGTGGACTTCTACCAAATTTGCTTCTATAGCTCGTTTTAAAATTGAAGCTTCAAACGGGCTTTTTATTAACTCTGGTAAAACGGTAATTATATCAATTCTCATGTATCATCTTTATAAGACTGCAAAGATAATTTAATTGTTTATTAGTTTTTGCTAAACTCATCTATAAAAGTCCTGTAAAAGTGTATTAAAGGTTCAATTACTTGTGTCCAGTCTGAAAACTGTACATGATATTTAGTCTCTAAAGTATAGTGTGTCTTATTATAATAACCAGTTATACTTGGTTCAAATAATGTATTGTTGGCTATTGTATTTAATAGTTGCATGCTTTCATTATTTTTAATGAAACTTAGCATGTTAGGATTAGGACTTTTTAATTTAAAACGCTCTTTTGTTTTAGAAAACAGTGTAGACAAATGACTTTTTGTAGTTAACTTAAAGTTTAATGATTGTTTAGAGACTAAAAATTGGGTTGTAATTCTAGCGGCATAACTGGTTCCTGTTTCGTTTATAATAATAATGTCATGACCTTTATGACTTATTTTAAGATGGTATATTACTTTGGGGCTTTTAATACCACCGCCTATGGAAATGTCGTTATCTTTATAAGATAGTTTTCCATTTTCCTGTTTAGCTATTCTTATAAATTCACTTTTTACCATATATTATGTTTTATGTAATAAGTAGTAGTTTTGGCAGTATTGTTACAGAAAATAATTATATACCTTAACTAATAATATAAAATAACTACTAGTTAAGGTTTATGGTATTTATACTACTATTCCTTAGGAGGTGAATATGGTAAATTTGAGTCTTGTAATATAATGCGAATATTACCGTTATCATCTTTTTTATAGCCAAAAGAGTAATTAACTTTTAGTTCTGGGTCGTTGGTTTGGCCTTTAAAAAAGTAGTGTCCCATGGCTACAGCAGAATCACCATTAATTATTGGGTCTGCAGCATTTTCCCAGCGTACATTGGTCCAAGGCGTTAATGCAAAACCTTTGTCTTCTGGAAACGTATTATTCCCTCCAATAAAATAAGAGAGAGCTCCTTCAAAGGTTAATCTAAATGGAGTTAGGTAAGCCAATGTAGGCTTAAATAAAACAACACCATTTTGGTAAAAATAAAAAGTATTGATGTGGTCTATAGCTGCTTGTTTATAATCTCCTTTATTTATATATACTTTTCCTATTTTAACAATACCATTGCCCCAACCTTCTTGAGCCTTAATGATGTCTTCTTTTGTAATTTCATTCATTTGTTTTTCTTTTTTAGGGGTTAATTAGTATTTGTAAATTTCTCACTCCCTGTGAGTTATAGTAAAACTAGTTGTTGCTTTCCATTTCTTTAAGCGTATAAACCCCTGTTTTTTAGTCTAGAAATAATAAAAGTTAAACTTTAAAATATATTAGAAGGACACTATCTTGGTTTTTATTAGTTTTGCACACTTTAAAAATTGAAAAAATAATATGATTACAGTAGATGGTTTAGCAGTAGAGTTTAGTGGCACAACATTATTTAGTGATGTCAGTTTTGTTATTAACCCTAATGACAAAATTGCCCTTATGGGAAAAAATGGAGCAGGAAAATCTACTATGATGAAGATTGTTGCTGGCGCTCAAAAACCTACACGTGGTAAGGTAAGCTGCCCAAAAGATACTGTAATAGCTTATTTACCACAGCATTTATTAACAGAAGATAATGCTACTGTTTTCGATGAGGCCTCTAAAGCATTTAGTCATATTTTTAAAATGCGTGATGAAATGGAGGCTCTAAATAAAGCTCTAGAAACGCGAACCGATTACGAGAGTGACGAGTACATGAAAATTATAGAAAAAGTGTCGGAGCTTGGAGAACGTTATTATGCTTTAGAAGAAATAAATTATGATGCCGAAGTAGAAAAGGCCTTAAAAGGTTTAGGGTTTAAGCAAAGCGATTTTACCCGATTAACAAGCGAGTTTAGTGGAGGTTGGCGTATGCGTATAGAATTGGCTAAAATTCTATTACAAAAACCAGATTTAATTTTATTAGATGAGCCCACCAACCATATAGATATAGAGTCGGTAATATGGTTAGAGGACTTTTTGGTTAATAAGGCCAATGCAGTAATGGTAATTTCTCACGATCGTGCTTTTATAGATAATATTACTAATAGAACGGTAGAAGTTACTATGGGACGTATTTACGATTATAAAGCTAACTACTCTCATTATTTACAATTACGCGAAGAGCGCCGTAGTCACCAAATAAAAGCTTACCAAGAACAACAGAAGTTTATTGCGGATAATATGGCATTTATAGAGCGTTTTAAAGGGACGTATTCTAAAACCAACCAAGTAGCTTCGCGAGAGCGTATGTTAGAAAAGCTACAGATTATAGAAATAGACGAAGTAGATACTTCTGCTTTAAAATTACGTTTTCCTCCTGCACAACGTTCTGGTGATTACCCTGTAACAGTAGAAGGTTTAACAAAAACCTATGGCGACCATATTGTATTTAAAGATGCTAACTTATCTATAGCAAGAGGGGAGAAGGTCTCTTTTGTGGGGCGTAATGGTGAAGGGAAATCGACTATGATAAAATCTATTTTAGGAGAAATAGATTTTGAAGGTAAATGTAATCTAGGACATAATGTACAAGTTGGTTATTTTGCGCAAAATCAAGCTGCTTTATTAGATCCAGATTTAACAATATTTCAAACGGTAGATGAGGTTGCAAAAGGCGATGTACGTACACAAATAAAAAATATTTTAGGTCGTTTTATGTTTAAAGGCGATGATATAGATAAAAAGGTTGGTGTATTGTCTGGTGGAGAAAAAACCAGATTAGCTATGGTAAAACTATTATTAGAACCTGTTAATTTGCTAATTTTAGATGAGCCTACAAATCACTTAGATTTAAAATCTAAAGATGTCCTTAAAGAGGCTTTATTAGGTTTTGATGGCACTTTAATTTTAGTATCACATGATCGTGACTTTTTACAAGGGCTATCTCAAAAAGTTTTCGAATTTAAAAACCAACGTGTTATTGAGCATTTCGAAACTATTGATGCTTTTTTAGAGCGTAATAGAATTAAGAGTATTAAAGAAATGGATTTGTAACTCCACGTTTTTATTCAATTTTTATTACTGTATTTATGTTTTAAGGTTTAGAAACTTTTACTGTATAAGTCGCTACAACATCTCCATTAACTTTTAAATGAACATCATAAGTACCTTTATGTTTAAATTTACAGCGTAACGATGTAATATTGTCTGTGTTGGTAGTAGCGTCAATTTTTAAAGCAGTTTCTTTAGCTCCAATATAATAGACTAAAGCTACCTTTTTTGTAGTTTCAAAATCAAGGGATTTAAAACTAAATGTAACACTATCGTTTTTACTTATAAATTGGTTCATGTGCTGTGGGGCAATTGGTAGTATATTATGTTTATACGTTTCTGTGTAAACTAAAGGAGCGTTTGTAAATGAAGATGCTGTTATAGTATTGTTAAGTGTCCATTTTTGTAGTAATGGAAAATGACTTTTTCCAAATAAAATAGGAGGAGTTAAAAAATAGCCATCATTATACGCTTTTATAAAAGTACCATATTCATCTATATAGCCACTAGACCATGTAGCATCGCATAAATACCATTTGTTATTTAATTTTACAGCATTCCACGAGTGGTTTTCAGATTCTAGTGTATTAATATTTGATTCTACGTCTCTTCCATAACCATTAATAATAACACTTTCTATATTGGCTAAAAAACATAATTCACTAACTAAATAGGCATAGCCAGTGCATATTGTTTTTTTGTGATTAAGTAACCTTTTAAAAGTTATTCTTTTGTATTCTTTATTCCATTTAGTTAAAGCAATACTGTCGCTTTTTAGTTGTTTTCTTTTTTTTAAAACGGTGTTTTGTTGTTTATAGTCTCCTTTAATATTATCGCATACCCATACATATATGGCTCTAAGTTTTTCAACATCGGTTTGTAAAGTATGGGTTAAGTTATATGCTAGTAAAGGTAGATTTTCTACACTTGTTCCTTTATTTAACTTAGCAATATTTTCTGCTCTAGTAAAGTCTACAGATTTAAAATCGGAGATTTGAGAAAAGAGACAATTATTAAAAACTATTATAAATAGAATGTGTAGATACGTTTTCATTATGTTATGTATAGTGTATTATTTTTTTGAGCTGTACACTTTTTTTACAGCAACTTTACCGATCACAACACATGACATTTCATCTAGGTTTACTTTTAAAGAGATGTTTAAAGTTGCATCTTTATCCTCAATAGTTATTTTTCTAGATTTATAACCAATAGTATTTAAAATTAAAACGTCTCCTTTTTTTAGTTGTTTAGGAAATTTGAAATAGCCATTAAAATCACTTTGAGTTCCAATATTTGTGCCTTCTAAAAGGATATTAACCCCAGGCATTAGTAATCCGTTTTCGTCATTTATAGTTCCTTTAACAGTAATGTTTTCTTCGTTAATGGTATTTTGAAATTTAGGCGGAATGGTATTTAGAGTATTATCTTGGCTTTTAATATTTTGAGCACCAGCTTTACTAAAATTAAAAAGAGAAATAATTGCTAGCCCTATGCCACTTATAAAACTTATGTTTCTTCTTTTTTCTACAGTAGGCGTGTAGGTTCTTAATTGCTCCTTATTAAATCGGCCACAAGTATTTTTAGACGCTTTAGTTTTAAAATAATTAATAGTTTCTTCTGCACTCATTCCTGTAAAATCGATAACTTCATGTTTACACGAACCACAAAACCCTCCATTTTTTGTAGGTGTAAAATCATTAAAATCTTTAGAGCAAGGTGTTTTTATATTTAAGTTAAATGGACTGTTCATAGGTATCTGTTTTAGTTATACTTCAAAATTAAAACTTAAGGAGCTAGAATAAAATATAGAATGAGTTAACGTGCCATTTTAATAAGTGAAATAACCTTGTTGATTAGTAAACAAAATTTGTAGTAAATAAATGCCTTTGTCTTCTATAATTAACAAAATGAGAAGTAAAATTAATGCTTAGGTAATTTTACCTGTTTTATCAATACTAGTAAAATCTACCTAAAAAAAAGCTTTCTGTTGTTGGACATTTGTAATGTAATCTAAAGAGTAGAATATTTAATTAAGTCGCTACTATCATTACTTTTTAGGTTGCAAAGGCAGAACCCGAAAAGCCTAATATTAAAATAGAGTAGGGCAATTCAAAAACCAAAAATTATGGCAACGACTTATACAGTAGATTTTAAAAATAGTACAGACGAAACATGGACTTTATGTGTCTATCAAGAATTACCAGACTCACCAGGATTAGATAGCGTATCATGGCAGCAAACAACAGTGCCTAGAAGTGGTACTTCTGGAGTACAATGGCAAATACAGTACTATGCAGGTGTTGCAGGTTATAGACAGAGTGGGGGAAAAGGTGTTTATAATGCTACACAAATATTACAAACAAACCTTGGAAAAAAGTGGCAATGTCAATTTAAGGATGGTGTACAACAGTTATTTGAAGATGGAAATACAACTGAAGGTCAGTTATTAATTTCTAACCAATCACAGAGGTTAGCCAACCTAGCAATAGGCATGGATAAAGAAATAGCTTTAGTAAAAAAAGATGTTTATAGTGGAAATAGTGCACAATTTGTAGCTAAACCAAAATATTATGTTGCATTATTTAAAGATTTGGTGAGAGGAGAGGTTATTTCTGGGAATCAAGTGCATGGACCATTAGAAGTTGTATTTGCAGGAGGCCAAATCGCTAAAATGTATGAAGCAAAAATTGAAGGTGACATATTTGTATTTCAAGAAGTAGGAACAGATAATAGAGTTGAAGCTCCTTATGCAGATGTACAAAAGCGTGTTAAAATGCTTAACGGTACTTTATAAAACAGAACAGTACTTGTAAAGACATCTAAACAATATTATAGTTTAGATGTCTTTATTTCTAGAAACACACTTTAATATTAATTAATGTTGAGGTTTTTTTAATACAACTAAAAAATTATTATGATGAAAAATTCAATAAATGATATGTTGCATGCCATGCAACAACAAAACTTAGTATATAATCATGATTTTCTATACTACAGTAATAAGGAAGGGAATGTAGTTAAATATAATCATCCAGATGGTTGGGGTTATGAAGACACTGGAGCTAATGGAAAAATAAGTTTTGATGAAGGTACAAACTCATGCTTAATACAGAAAAGTACAGATGATTCTAAAATGGCTTTTAGTCAAATAATTAGTGAGTTTCCTAGATGGAAAGATAAACTTCTTGGAAAAAAAGTAACAGCATGTGCAGTAATTATAAATCCTGAAGCAGCAGCAACTACATTTGAGTTAACGTTTTCCATTACCGATGGAGTGTCTATAAACAGTAAAACCTTCTTGTACAAAGCGGGAGAAAAAAAAGCTATAAATTTAGAACTAAATGTAAATGAAAAAGCTACAAAACTAGAAGTAAATATTACTTGCTCTACACCAAAAGCTATTATTTATGTTAATAAGGTCTATGCTAATGTAGGCGTAATAGCATTAGAGAATTTGCCATGTATTGTACAAGGTGTTATAGGAGAACGTAAACAATATATTGCTACCGAAAATGCACCTGCCGAAGAATTATCGTTATGTAATGCTATAATTGAATTATCTACAAACTATACTAGATTACGATCTGTATTAAATAATAGATTTGGAGTAAATAGCGAGAATGGTAATCCATACTTAGTTAATATGGCTGGTTACTTTAGTAGAGCATGGGATAATGGCTCAAAAATAGACCCTGATGCAAATGATAGAGAAACTTTAGGTAAAAGTACTATAAAAGGAGACCATGTAAGTACATTAGAAAAAGATGTGTTTTTAAAGCATAACCATGGGTTAGATTTTTCTATAAATAAAACAATTCTTACTGGAGATAAAGGCGCAGCTATAGTTATAGATCCAACATCTAAATCTAAAACCAATGATGAAGCAAATGGAAAAGAAACTAGACCAATTAATATAGCAGAACTTTACACTATTAAATGGGCTTAAAATGAGTAGTGTTATATCTCATACTATTCAATTTAATAATAAAACCAAAGATGCATGGACTTTTTGTATTTATCAACAATTGCCAAACACTATAGATTTAGACAGTGTGTCATGGAAACAAGAAAGAACAGCACCTAGTGGAGAGGCATTAATTAAATGGGATGTTACCTATTTAGTTGGATTAGCTAAGTACAATAAAGAAAAAAACGTATACACACCTACCCAAAAGAAAGAAACTAATCTAGGAAAAGAATGGATATGCGAAAATAAAGATGCTGTTTTACAATTAATTGCTGGAGGCGAAACTAATGCCTCTAATATTTTAATCCGTAACCGATCTGGAGAAATAGCAAATCTAGCGACTGGTATGGATAATAGTATTACGGTAGTAAAAAGAGAGGTTTACAGTGGACTTAATATTCCATTTACCATAGCACCAAAATATTATGTGGCATTATTTACTAATTTAGTTGAAGGAGAAGTTATTTTCGATAATCAAATTTGTGGACCTTTAGAAGTCGTATTTGCAAATGGGCAGACCTCTAAAGTATATGAAGCAAGAGTTGAAGGTGCAAATTTTATTTTAGAAGAAGTAGGAACTGTTAATAGAATAATAGTATCACATAAAGAAGTACAAAGTAGGAAAATGAGTAAGGCTTAATTATAAGCTCCATAAACCTTTACTAATAGCAACAACTTGCCCTCCTACTTTTATAGAATAGTTATCTTTTGTTTTTTCTCCAATTAAGTTTATGTACGATTTTCTATTCATTTGAAACCCTTGTTCTACAGTTGCCGAAACAGTATTAGATTTTGTTTTTAAAAGATAGGCTAAAAAACAACCATTGGCGCTTCCTGTAGCTGCATCTTCAATAAGACGCTCGTTTTCAATGCAAAACATTCTTGTATTATAATCATTAGTGGACTCAACGGTTTCTTCAGTTACAAAAAATAAAGAGCTTGTAAGGCCAGTTATACTATTAGTTTTATACTTGTTATGTTTAGTTAAAAAGTCAATAACTTTTTTCGAGTCAAGTTTTATTTGGTTTATGGCTTTTAAGCTTAACATTGGAATAATGATATAGGGCAAACCCGTACTAATTTCCTCTATAGGATTTTGTCTGTTTAGAGCTTTAATATCTATACCTAATCCGTTTGCAATATCGTTATGGTTAAATACATTAATAAACTCTGGAGCAGCTTGTTCCATTACAAAATAACTCTTGTCAATATCATCAATTGCGGTAATATCTATACTAATTTTAGAATGCTTTAAATGTAATATGATGCATTTTTTAGGATTAGGCAATAAGTATTTAGATATTATAAACGCAGTACCTAATGAGGGATGCCCAGCAAAAGGGACTTCGTATTCTGGAGTGAAAATTCTAACATCAAAAGCGGTGTTATTTCTGTTCTTTTTTATAAAAGTAATCTCAGGAAAATTTAACTCCCTTGCTATACTTAGCATCTCTTTATCTGTAACCAAATTATTATAATCAACAAAAACGGCCAATTGATTTCCTCCGTATTTTAATGAGGTGAATACATCAACTATATAATATTCTATTTCTATTATTTTTTTGTTTGCTACCAAGATTGTAAGATACAAGTTAAAAGAAGCTCAAGATACTATATAAAAGACATTATAACCAAAATGAAGAATTAGAATTACTATTAAATTTAGAAAAGACCTACAAATAGAGTATTTTTGCAGGATGAAGGAGAAACAGGATCAGCATAGATTATCAGATTGGTTACCAACAACTAATAAAGAAGTGAAAATTAGAGGTTGGGAAGCGCTAGATGTTATTTTATTTAGTGGTGATGCTTATGTAGATCACCCCTCTTTTGGTCCTGCTGTTATAGGGCGTATTTTGGAAAGTTATGGGCTACGTGTAGCTATAGTACCGCAGCCAAGTGTTACAGATAATTTGCAGGATTTTACTAAACTTGGCGTACCAAAATTATTTTTTGGGATTACTGGTGGTTGTATGGATCCCATGGTAAGTAATTATACCGCAAGTAAAAAACGACGAGATAAAGATGCATACACACCTAATGGAGACATAGGGTTTAGACCAGATTATGCAACTACTGTGTATTCTAACATTTTAAAAGAAAAATTCCCTGATGTTCCTGTTTTAATTGGAGGAATTGAAGCGTCTTTGCGCCGTGTAACACACTACGATTATTGGAGCGATAAACTAATGCCATCTATATTAGAAAGTTCTAAAGCAGATATGTTGGTATATGGAATGGGAGAACAGCCATTACGAGAAGTTGTAGAGTTATTACAAAAAGGAGTCCCGTTTTCTAGTTTAAAAACAATAAAGCAAACCGCTGTTTTAATAGAGAAAGGAGATAAAGTCCCAAAAAACTCTAATTGGGAAGATATTAGTATACATTCGCACGAGACATGCCTAAAAGATAAAAAGAAGTTTGCGTCGAACTTTAAAGTAATAGAACAAGAATCGAATAAGTTAAAAGCACGACGTATTTTTCAAGAAGTAGGAGGGAAAGTTTTAATGATTAATCCGCCATATCCAACTATGACGGAGAAAGAAATCGATGCTTCTTTCGATTTGCCATATACACGATTGCCACATCCTAAATACAATAAACGAGGGCCAATTCCTGCGTTTGAAATGATTAAATTTTCTATAAATATTCATAGAGGTTGCTTTGGTGGTTGCAGTTTCTGTACTATTTCTGCTCACCAAGGCAAATTTATAGCTAGTAGAAGCCAAGAGTCTGTTTTAAAGGAAGTAGATACAGTAGCTAACATGCCAGATTTTAAAGGCTATTTATCAGATATTGGAGGCCCTTCAGCAAATATGTATAAAATGAAAGGTAAAATACAGTCTATTTGCGACAAATGTGTTGCACCCTCTTGTATTTCGCCAGTAATATGTAGTAATCTAGATACATCTCATAAACCATTAACAGAACTGTATCAAGCTGTAGATAAACATCCAAAAGTAAAAAAATCGTTTATAGGTAGTGGGATTCGTCATGACATGTTGGTGCCAGAGTTTAATAAAAATGCCGATCCTAAAGAATTAGATGATTATACAGAAGAGGTAATGACAAAACACGTTTCTGGACGTTTAAAAGTAGCACCAGAGCATACCTCAGACCCTGTATTAAAATTAATGCGTAAACCATCATTTAAATATTTTCATAAGTTTAAAGAACGTTTTGATAAAATAAATATTAAAAAAGGATTAAAGCTCCAATTAATCCCTTACTTTATTTCTAATCATCCAGCTTGTGAGGTGGAAGATATGGCAAATCTTGCTGCAGAAACTAAAGATATGGGCTTTCAATTAGAGCAAGTGCAAGGGTTTACACCAACACCTATGACGGTGGCTACGGTAATTTATTATAGTGGTTATCATCCTTACACATTAAAGCCTACGCGAACACCAAAAACTAAAAAAGAAAAAGATGAACAACATCGTTTTTTCTTTTGGTACAGACGCGAAAATAAAGATTGGATTACCAAGACATTAAATAAATTAGATAGAAAAGATTTACTAAAAGTATTACTTCCCGATAATGATAAGTGGAAAAAGAATAAGGGAGCTGGTAAAGCAAAACATACTTTTGATGATGCCATTCCTTTTAATCAACGTAAGAATAAGGCGAAGTTTAAATCTAAAAATAAAAAGCGAAGACGTTAATTTTTTATTTTTTAGTACATCTAAATTCGTAAGATACGTTTACACACAGAATACGTTTTTTACAATCGCCTTGAGACCATTTTATGTTTCTAAATTCTCTTTTGCTACAGTTTAAATCTTTGCATATAGCTAAAGTGCCTTCGTTTATGCTTTTGGCTAATCTGTCTCCAATTTTTTTGGTTTCTTCGTATGTTACATTATTACAGTCTTTAACTAATCCGCACCTACTCCCTGAGCCTTTTAGCCATACATTACATTTTAAACCTGTAGCATTTAAATCTATTAAAGAGGAATCGTTAGGTATATTAAGGTTTGTCTCTGTATAGTTTACATCTTCTAAACTATTAGGAAAAATTAACTCGTTTGTAATTTCGTCTGTACAAGCTATACAACTTACAATAATTAATACTAAAAAAAGAATATTAGAACGTTTCATAATTATATGTTTTTATTAGAGTTTCCCTGTATTGTAAAGTTCTAATAAAAACATATAAAAATAAAGAGAGGAATCCCCTTTTATATATAGGGTGTTTTTCCTCTCTTTTACACAACGAATATGTTTTTTTAATTAAGAATTAGGTACAAAACCTGATTGCGATTTTAGTTCATTACTAAGATTATCGTTAATCCAGGCTATCCTTTGACCTAGATAATTTTTAAAATCTGTTACTTGATCATCATATTTAGTTTCAGAGAATTCTCCACCAGAACTGTTAAACGCATTTAGCCATTTTTGACTATCTCTAGCTAAGGCACCAGTATTTTTAATGTAAGAAACTGTATTAGTAATAAAGTTAGTTATCCAATCTGGTAAATTAGAACCGGTTATTGTAATATTAAAAACAACCGTACTCCATATTTTCCATATTTCTTTACAAAATTCAGGGTCTTTTAAAAGTACAGTCCACCATACAGGAGATTGTCCAGCTACAGAAAACAACCAACCATTTGGTTTAACATAACCTTGAGGGTATCCACTGCAAGAAGCTGTGTTGCCATACGATTTGTTTTTATCCCATAATGGTCCAGCATAACAAATAGATTTATTTTTTATCATAAATGTGCTTTTATGATAACCATCTGGGTCTTTTGCAATTTCATTTAATACAAAGTATGTAGCAAAAGAGGTATAATCTGTTACCGCTTTAATATCTGAAAATAAGGATGAAGGGATAGATTTATTTTGCACAATATAATTAGAATATGCATTGGCAAAATGCCCAGCCCAAGAGCTGTTAGAGTTATTGTAAAACCAATTATTAAACTCTTGTTGTATTGTTGAGGACATAGCGTCTAACTTAGGTTCGTAAATCTCTACATTAGCTGTTAATGGTGGATTAGGTGTAAGTTGAAAATATTTATCACTAGATTGGTTTAATTGCACAATAGCATAATCTGACGTCATGTCTTTTTTCTTCTTTTTGTAAGGAAGATTTATACGAGAACTTTGAAAACGGATTTTATCAAAATTAAGATATAAACCATGGTAATACTCTGCTAATTCTGTTGTACTTGTTATTATTGTTTTTAAATCGACTCCTGGGGGTAAAATAAATAGTTCAAAAAATTTAAATGCAGGAGCATATTGCCCCATAGCACGTTGTTGAGTAAATGCAAAAGTGTTTCTAAGTAAGGTGTAATCTACGGCGCCACAATCGTTAAACACCCAATGTTTTCCACCTTTTTCCATGCCTAGGAAGTTTCCCGCAGAAGGGTTATCTTTTAACTTAACGGCATATTGTTGTTTAGGCATTGCTGCGGTTGCATCTCCTCGAACATGCATTTTACCATTTACATTAATAAGTTTGTTATATAAATCGGTAAGTTTAATTGGAGCAGTTTGATCTATATCTGCATAATAAATAGACGTTTTACTACCTTTTTTTGTAATTGGTAAAGCGCTCTCGGGAATAACAAAAACCACAGGGTTACTGAAGCTAGTAGGAATAGTTACTGACATATTTTTTAGGGATGTTTAGGTTAATATCTCAAAATTATTATATCCTAAGAAACTATAAATACGTAGAAATACGTGTTTTTTATAAATATTTATGTGGTTAAAAAAGGAAACCAAAATTAATATAGTCCAGAGCATTTTGAAATGTTACTTAAAAATGGAACAGACTTAAAAAGTTTATATAATTAATCCTTAAATAAGTCATGAGTTATAACCCAAGTCTATCATTTATCCAATCTACTTTTTCCTCTAAATATCTCGGCGGATTAAAACGGAAACCAAAATAAATACTGGCATAACTTTTATCGTTAATAACGTTACGTTTTACAGCTTCGTTTACAGAGTTCGATTCAAAATTAAAACGCGCACCAGCACTTATTCTGCTAGACGTATAACCAAACTGAAGGCCAACATCCAAAGCTTTAGTAATATAGGTACTATTTATATCGCCTTCACTAGATTTATCGGTACTAAAACGCAAACCAATAGCAGGTGAAATAGAAGGCGTAACAAACCAATTACGTTTTACAATCCAAGTGTAATAATAACGTGGAGCAATAGAAATATCGAAGTTATTTTGAACGAATTTTTCATTTTCAACCCTATCAGAAAGTCTGTTAAAGCCATATTTAAGCGTAGGGATAAAACTACCAGAATTCTCGCGTTGCCACTCATTTAAATATAATAAATGACGTAATGAGAATTTAGAATTAAAAACATAAGACGTTTCGCCTCCCCAATTGGTAGTTTTTAAATTCGGAAACCGTAAACTCTCATCGTTAGGGTTAATGCCTTCATCATAAAATCCTTGTACTTTTCTATATTGAAAATTCTGAATCCATTGCTTTAAAAATAAGCGTAGCTGATACTCTCTAAATGACGATTTAAAATCGGAACGTCTGCTACTAGGAGAAAACCCTACACTTAAACCTAAAAATTTATAGTTTGTAGATACTTGTACTCTGTAAACATTATCGGCCGTAACCGTAAAATTATCTTCATTACTATCCTGTATAGAAAACGATTCGTTTTGAGTATTAATATTAAACTTAACCAACATGTTATCTTTGAAAGAAACAATGGAGCCAAAATCCTGAGCATTTGTAAAACTTATGAATACTATAAAAAAGGCAGAGAAGGTTAATTTCATTAATAGAATTTCAATATTTAACGTAATTTAAAAAAAACTATTATAATTAAGATGTTATAAGAGCTATAAATGATTTTACACCTTCTGTTGCATTTTTAGTAATTACTGTAATGTTTTTTGAATCTGCTAAAGCAGGATTGGGATCTATAAAGTATATAGGTGTATTATCTGGAACAAAATTAATTAAACTGGCAGCAGGATAAACTTGCATTGAAGTACCAATAATAACCAAAATATCTGCAGTATTACACACCTCTATAGCTTTATCTAATAATGGGACTGCTTCGCCAAACCAAACAATATGAGGTCGTAATTGGTTACCGTTGCTATCTAAATCACCAAGATTTAAAGGCTTGGTCCATTCTAGAATATTATTTGTACTATTTACGGGGCGTACTTTTAGTAATTCGCCATGCAAGTGTATTACATTAGAGCTACCTGCACGTTCATGTAAATCATCAACATTTTGTGTAACAATGGTAACCTTGTAGTTATGCTCTAAAGCAGCTAAATCATAATGCGCAGTATTTGGCTGTACCTCTAAAAGTTGTTGTCTGCGCTGGTTATAAAACTCTAATACCAATTCTGGGTTCGCAGCAAAACCCCCAGGCGAAGCAACTTCCATAACATCATGCCCCTCCCATAAGCCATTGGCATCTCTAAATGTTTTAAGGCCACTTTCGGCACTCATACCAGCACCAGTTAAAACAACAACATGTTTCATATTTATTTTATTAAAAGAGTAATATAGTTTATATATAAGTAATGCTTATAAAAATAAACATTCTTAAAAATATCCATACAATTTTATTACATTCGATAAAATTAAAAACATTTCTATATAGCGAAATACTATTATAAATGACAGATACAGCACTTTTAAAACATTTAGAATCTTATTTAACCGAAAATCGTTTAACACGATTTAATACAGTTATTCAGCAACGTACCAAGCATTTTACTGTAGCGACAGAAGACGTCTATCAATTACACAATACAAGTGCGGTAATTAGAAGTTGCGATATATTTGGTATCCAAGAAGTAAATATTGTAGAAGAGCGCAACTCTAAACGAATAGATAGAGAAATAGCAATGGGTGCGCAAAAATGGGTAGATTTAAATCGTTACCACTCTATAAAAGATTGTTTAAAAGCTGTAAAAGCAGAAGGTTATCAAGTAGTAGCAACGACACCGCATACTAAAGATTGTATGTTGCATGATTTTGATGTTACTAAAAAATCTTGTTTTTTCTTTGGAAGAGAAACAGAAGGTTTATCTCAAGAAGTTCTAGATGAAGCCGATGTGTTTTTAAAAATACCTATGGCAGGATTTACAGAAAGTTTAAACATTTCCGTTTCCGCAGCCATTATATTACAACACGTTACTACAAAGCTTAAACAAACCAATATCGATTGGCAATTAACAGAAACAGAACAGTTAGCAAAACGATTAGATTGGTGTAAAAAAACAATTAAAAGCTACGAAGAGATTATTGAAAGATTCTACTCTAAATAATATTTTTTGTACATTTAAACATACTGAAATCTAAAACCAAATATTATGAAACTAAATGCATATATCGCTTTTAAAGGAGATTGCGAAAAAGCTATTAATTTTTACAAAGATGTTTTCGATGGAGAAATAACAGAGTTCATGCGTTTTAGTGACGCTCCAGAAGGTACTTTTGAGTATCCTGAATCTGCTAAAAATTTAATAATGCATGCAACCTTAGTTTTTAATGACTGTACACTTTTGGCTTCAGATAATATAGGAGAGCAGATGACTATAGGAAACAACTTTAGTTTAAGTTTTAATGCAGATGATGAGGCGCAAGCACAATCGGTATTTTCTAGTTTAATAGAAGGAGGTACGGTGATTATGCCTTTTGAAACTGTTTTTTGGGGCGGTAAGTTTGGAATGCTATTAGATTCGTTTGGTATACAGTGGATGGTAAGTTGCAACGAATAATTTAAATAAATATATTATGATGATAGTTTTATATGTTGTTATTGCAATAATTGTACTAATCGTTATTTTAGCAATTATAGCACCTAAAAAGTATAGTGTAGAAAGAAGTATTTCTATTAATAAACCACTTCCCGAAGTATTTCAGTATTTAAAATTAATAAAAAACCAAAACGATTGGTCTCCATGGAAAAAGAAAGATCCAGATATGATGCAGGAATACATAGGAACAGATGGAGAAGTGGGGTTTATATCTAAGTGGGAAGGCAATAAAGATGTTGGTACCGGAGAGCAGGAAATTAAACGTATTGTAGAAAATGAAACAATAGAGGCACAGCTACGCTTTTATAAACCTTGGAAATCGCAGTCTGATGCTTTTACAAAGGTAGAGGATATGGGGAATGGATTAACAAAAGTAACTTGGGGGTTTTCTGGAGTAAATAAACCACCATCAAATATTTTCTTCTTATTTTTTAATATGGATAAAACTGTAGGTAAAGATTTTGAAGAAGGATTAGAAGCTTTAAAAGCTATTTTAGAAGAATAATAATATAATTTTAAAAGGAAGCAAAAAAAGAGTGAAATTATTAAATTTCACTCTTTTTTATTTGCTGTTTTATGTTTTATAGTCTCTTTTTTTTATTACGACTTAACACTTTATATTCTTCATAACACTCACTAATGGCATCTAATATTTGAAGATCGTTAGCAGACGTTACAAAATCTTTAGAGTAATTACATTGTTCTACTATTTCATCTAAATCTACTTTGTTCACTTGTAATAACACCATAAGCATTTCTCTATCAAAACGAGAAGCTAATAGATTTCTAATCTCATCATCTTGCTTCATTTTCTTTAGTTTCCGTAACTCTTTTCCTTTTTTACTAAAAGTGTTATATAAAAAATCTAAAGGATTAAATATAGAGCCTAGAACTTTTGTAACTGCATTGGTGCGGTTATCTGCTTCATAACCAGAAGATAATCCAGATATGCTGTAGCGATAATTGGTGTTTATAGAGACGCTTTGTATATCTAGTTCTAAGTAACCAGTTAATTTTAAATCGGAAACAACAACTTCTTCTAAAGCTAATGCTAATTCTGTTAAAGTAATTTTAGAATTGCCAAACTTTATCCAATCATTAGTTACCCTAACTTTAATAGATTTATAACCTAGGTACGATAAATGCAACGTATCGTTAGCTTTAGCTTTAAGTTCGAATGTACCATCTTTAGTAGTAGAAGTACCTATAACTTGATTTATGTTTACAATATTAACACCTTCTAAAGCTTTATCTGTAGAAGCATCTACTATGGTTCCTTTGACTTCTGTATCTTTTTCTACCTCTTGCGCATAACAAAATGTAGTGCCAATAAGTAAAGTAAATAAGATTAAAAAGTGCTTCATATTTAAGTATATAAGAATTGTAAAAATAGTAAAGAAATTAACACACTATATAATACAGGTCGTTATTTTGACTAAAAATTAACAAATAAGTTTAAACTTGTCTATTAAAAAACTGAAGATTTACACTATTAAATGCTATGGTTATCTAAAAAAAACACCTCAAACAATTTAAAGTTTGAGGTGTTTTTTTACTATTAATTATCTTCTTGAACGTCTTGGTCTAGAGGCACCAGCGTCTGAGCGTCTAGAGCGAGATTCATTGTTATCACTTCGTCTTCTATCGTTACGTTTAGAATCGTTTCTAGGGCCACTAGAACGTCTGTCGTTACGTCTTCTGTCTCCACCACCTTTTCTATCATCTCTACGTCTTCCGCGACCTCTACCACCTCGGTTAGGTTTATCTTCAGTAATTTCTACATTTACAAAACGACCATTGTGTTTAAAATCTGTAAAGAAAGCTAATACTTTTTCTTGGTGTTCTTTTTCTGTATTAAAGAAAGAGAAAGTGTCTTTTGTATCTACTTTAAAAACATCATCTCGGCCTAAGCCTAATTGCTCTTTTAAAAAGTCTTTTAGCTTCATCCAATCGAAACCATCTTTCTCACCAACATTAATAAAGTAACGGGCCGCATTACCACTACCAGCACGAGGTTCTCTACCAGAGTCTTGACCTGGTTTAATATTTAAATCTTTTGCTTTTTGGTAGTAATTAAAGAATCGTGTAAACTCAACAGAGAAAAACTTCTTAATTAATTCGTCTTTACTTGTATCTTCAAATAAGGCATTAATATCTTCTAAATACTTATCAATTTCATGATTAATTTCTGTATTATGAATTTTATTAGCCAAAGACATTAATTGTACTTCACAGATCTCCATTCCGTTAGGAATTTCTTTCAGCTCAAACTTTTTATTAATAATACGTTCGATACTTTTTAATCTACGGACTTCACTCTTCGAAACAATAACCATAGAAACACCAGTTTTACCAGCACGTCCAGTTCTTCCAGAACGGTGTGTGTAGGTTTCAACCTCGTCACTTAATTGGTAATTAATAACGTGTGTTACATCATCTACATCAATACCACGAGCCGCAACATCTGTTGCTACTAACATTTGTATTTGGCGTGATCTAAATTGTTTCATCACAATATCACGTTGATTCTGACTTAAATCTCCGTGTAATGCACCTGCACTATAACCATCTTCAATTAACTGTTCTGCAACTTTTTGAGTATCTCTTTTTGTTCTACAAAATATTACCGAAAATATATCTGGATTAGCATCTGCTAAACGTTTTAAGGCTTGGTAACGGTCTCTTGCATTTACTAAATAGTATTCATGAGATACGTTATTTGTACTCTGGTTTTTGTGTCCTACAGTAATTTCCTGTGGGTTAACCATAAAGTTTTTTGCTATTGCTGCTACCTCTCTTGGCATGGTAGCAGAAAATAACCAGGTGTTTTTATCTTCTGGAGTATGTGATAAAATATCTGTAATATCTTCTTTAAACCCCATGTTTAGCATTTCGTCGGCTTCATCTAAAACAGAATATTCAATTTTAGAAATATCTACCAAACGTCGGCTAATCATATCTTTCATACGACCAGGAGTTGCTACAATTATTTGAGCTCCACGTTTTACTTCTCTTGCTTGATCTGTAATACTAGAACCACCATAAATAGCAACAACATTAAGACCATTACAGTATTTACCATACTGTTTCATCTCGTTAGCAATTTGTAAACAAAGCTCACGAGTTGGTGATAAAATTAAACCTTGTGTTGTGCGGCTATTAATATCAATTTTTTGAAGCATAGGAAAACCAAACGCTGCTGTTTTTCCTGTACCAGTTTGTGCTAAAGCAACTAAATCGGTTTCTTCTTCTAATAAAATAGGAATGGCTTTGTCTTGGACTTCACTTGGTTTTTCGAAACCTAAATCTGTAATAGCATTTAATAAGTCTTCGTTAAGACCTAAATCTTGGAATGTGTTCATTCTTCTAATAAGTATTTCAATGTCATCATTATGTTGGTGTTACATATAGAAGCGCATCGAACATACTTAACCTAAAACTTCTAGTAACACATCCTCTCTCTGAGGAATTCAATAAAACCACTTGGGTTTCAGCGTGCAAAGGTACACTTTTATTTAAGAATTACAATAAGTCTACTTTAAAGCAGGATAAATTTGTTTTTTTTAATAAAATAATAACGTTTGCTTGTATGTTAGTCTTGCCTTTTAACAGTTATTAATTGTCTTATAAATAAAATATAGATTAATAATAAAATGCTTAAAATTACCATAACACTTATGGATAATACAACTGCTATTTGTGGATTATTATAAAAATAATCCATAGAATAGCCTAGCATTAATGTTATACCATATGTTGGGAGTGACGCTAAACTGATAAAAATGGCTAAGTATTTTGGGTTTACATATTGTGTAAGTACGGAATAGAGTATAGGAGCAATACATATTTCTGAAACACTTAACAGGCCTATAGCAGAAATATATATAAATAAATGCTCTTGTGTTGGTATTTCTGGGATTAGGAGTAGCAATCCATAAACTAAAGCACCAAATATAAAACCAATTAATAATTTAAAAGATTGAGACGTATATACTTTATACCATAGAATACTAGCTATAATGCCCATTGGAAATATAAAAATAGCATTTAAAGAGCCAGATAAACTCTCTTTGATTATCCCTGTAGATAATGCTTTTAATTGTGTTTGTAACGTGTAAACATGAGAAGCTGATACTTCGTAAATACCCCAAAATAAAGTTAATAATATAACAACGGATATTATTTTAATAATTTTTACATCTGTTGAAACTGTTTTAGAGTCGTACACAATATTTTCTGGAGCTTTAGAAAACAGGACTAATATTGTGGATAGTATCATTAGTAGCCCAGCGATAATAAATCCATAATTAAAACTTATACGTTCTCCTACATAACCAATAAGTAAAATGCCTGCTGTTGCTGCTGTATTTACGACTAAATAATATAGCGTAAATCCAGAATCTAATAATTTTATTTTGTTGAGGTAATTTTTTCCAAAAAGAGCAGTAATATTTGGACTGTATAAACCATTGCCTAAAACTATTAAACATAAACCTATATATAAACCAAAAGTAGAAGGAATGCATAGTGAAAACACACCTATAGCTTGTAAAGAGGCACCTACAATAGAAGCAATTTTATTTCCCATAACCAAATCGCCAAAAATTGCACCTATAATTTTTGAAATAATAAAAGCACCAGTAAATGTTCCATATATAGAATAGGCTTCGGTTCTATCCATATTTAATGTTTCTTCAATCATGTAAAGCACTATTATTGCTCTAAATCCATAATAGGACGCTCTTTCAAAAAATAATGATAAGGAATAAATTAAAGTTTGCATAGTCTATTTTATTGGTTGTTGTTTATCTCTGTTGACTAATATTATTAAAAACCTTTTGAAAATGTATTAACTTTAATAATCTTAAAAGTAGTATCTAAAGGAATTAATGTACTGTCTCTTTTAGAAATAATATAGTATGCTGTAAAAGCATTATTGGTTAGTTTAGCTAACCCTTTTCTATTCAATTTTAAGGTGTCACCTTTTGAAGTGTAATTGCCTTGAATTGTGCATTTTATCTCTACATCATAACATGTAATAGCGAAAGAATTATTTTTATAAAGTATCATTCTATTTGTTCTACCATAACCGTTGCGTTCTAAACCTGCCACTAAAACTTCTGTAGTCCAAAACTTTTATTATCTGTTTTTAAGAGACTGTAGTTACTACCAACAATAATTATAAATACAACTAAAGGAATAAAATCAAATGATTGTTTCTGTTTAACACGTTTAATAATATCAAAAATTAGAATTATTAAAAAAGCGAGTAAAAATAAAGCACCTAAAGCTAAAAATAGTAAGCTGTTTGCCATACCACTGCAATAATCCCCAATAGGGATAAATTGATAAAACATTAATAATCCTAAAAGGATTAGAATAGTATATTTAATGGTTTTTGGTGTCAAGTGTATTTATAATTTATTCTTCAATTTAGAGAATATTTGTTTCACTATTATTAAAATTCTACAACGTATTCAAAAAACCAACCAATTCCATTACCGCTTTTCCGCGATGTCCAATTTTATTTTTTAAATCTAAATCTATTTCAGCAAAGGTTTCAGCATAACCATTTGGTTGAAAAATAGGGTCGTAACCAAAGCCTTTATTGCCACGTTTTTCAGTAGTAATTTCACCTTTACAAATCCCTGTAAACGTTTTTAAGTTGCCATTTAAATGCAAAGCGACAACAGTTTTAAATTGTGCATTTCTGCTGTTCTTATCTTCGAGATTATTTAATAATAAATTCATATTATCGTTTGCGTCTCGCTGAGGTCCGGCATAGCGCGCAGAGAATACGCCTGGGTCTCCGTTAAGTGCTTCAACTTCTAAGCCGGTATCATCTGCAAAGCAATCGTAACCGTAATTTGTTTTTACGTATTCAGCTTTTTGTATAGCGTTGCCTTCAATAGTAGGTTGGGTTTCGGGAATGTCTTCTAAACAATTAATATCTTTTAAAGATAATAGTTTAATGTGTTCAGGAATTAAGCTTTGTACTTCTTTTAATTTATTTAAATTATTTGTAGCGAATACGAGTTGCATGGTGTTGTATTTTAGAAAATCAAAAGTAATATTTTAATAATATAATAATGAGAAAAGCTATCTTTACAAAGTTTATTAAAAAAATGTATAACATTATTAATTTAAAATACACATACATTGTATAAAGATTTTAAAAAAAGTTAGAAAACAAGTAATTTTCATTTTTACACTGTTTAAAATCTTTTCAAGAGAATAAAAATTTAATCCTATAATAATATAAACTTGATTTAATGAGAAAAATAATTATAATTATTGGTTTACTACTTTTAACTGTTTCTGGATGCGAAAGTAATGATGATATTGTACCTCCAACGCAAACACAGAACGAGACAGAGACAGAGACTGAAGAAGATACACCTATAAATGTACCTGGAGTTTATACGTTTGCTATTAGTAATAGTGCAGTTTTGCCTTATACTGTCGATTTAAAAGGGGAGATATTTGTTGTTGCAACTACAGATGTAAATATAATTGAAAGAGGGTTTTGCTGGAGTACAACACCTAATGTAAGCATCGATAACGATTTTATAGCATCTGGTAGTGGATTTGGTGTTTTTAATTCTCAATTAGAAGATTTAATTCCTGAAACAGAATATTATTATAGAGCCTATGCAAAGACACCTGAAACAGTAGTGTATGGGGATGAGTATTCTTTTATTACTCCTGTAGAAACAAAACATGTGGCATTTACAGCAAATCATATAGTTAAAAATATTAAGCATAATATTGAAGACAAAATTTTATATATTACTTCTATTGATTATTTAGATTCCAATTCTAATATTGGAGATGCTACTATAATTGCATATAATTATAATACTAGGTCTGTTATTGCTGAGAAAGCAATAGGACAATTTATATCAGGACATACTCCTTTGCAATCTACAGGATTATATAATGGTGAATTTGAACTATACTATGTTGACGGAGGTGAGTTGAAAATTTTAAATAGATTTACATTAAATGAAGAAATAACATTTAATATTCCTAATTATTATATAACAAGCGTTCAATTTAGGGACGATAAACTTTTTATCGTAGCTGCAAATGAAATGGATAACGATGATATGCCTTTGTTTGTATATAATAGAAATGATTTTGTCCAAATTGGACAAGGAAACTCTAATTTTACGAGCTTACATAATAGACGACATGTAGCGAGCTATGATTCTACGACTGATATAGTTACATGTTTAAGTTACCCTACAGGTTCTAATAGTAGTTTACTTTATGTAGAAAAATTTGATAATTCTGGAGGATTATTATCTTTTGAGTTAAAAAATAATCCTAGCATTAATGAAATAGTATTAGATTTAGGAAATGATTCTAATTTCTTTATGTTTGGCAATGTTGTAGCTTATATTGATGATATTAGTACTCCTGTTTATAATTTTGAAACTGAAAGCGGGTATTTTATAGACAGTAAGTTGAGCGCAGATGGGAGTAACATCTATTCTACAAAGCTTGATAACGGTGTGCTTAGTGTTGAAGTGAATACTACAGTAGATTTTGCAAATTCAGAGTCTCACAGTATTTATGAGTACGGTAATAACCTATTTTTAGATGATAATAAAGTTTTAGTTTTAAATTATCTAGGAACCTCTCTAGCAAATACAAAAGTTTATCTATCCATATATGAGTTTTAAAGAGGATTTGCTTCTATAGTAAAATGAAAAAAATACCATAACCTTAAAATGTAACCACATGAAAAAAGTAATAGTGTTAGCCGTAGTCTTTCTATTTATGTCTTGTAATACAGCAGAACAGTATGAAAAGTTAAAAGGAGAATGGGTATGCTCGAGTTGGATTAATGTAGCAACAGGAAGCGATAATTGTAATAACAATGTTTATTTTAAATTTAATGAAGATAAAACCTATGCTTCAAAAATAGGAGGTAATGATACTACCGGAGAATATAAAATAATGAATGACCGATTGTACTGTACACCAAAAGGAAAATTAGAAATAGCAGTAGAAATGAAAACCTTTACTACAGATACTTTAGAGTTGGTAATGAGTCGTTCTGGAAATAAAGAATTACTAACTTTAGTAAGGAAATAAAATTATCTATGGTGATAAGGCTCATTTCGTAAAATAGTGAAGCCTCGATACAATTGTTCAATAATAAATAAACGTACCATTTGGTGAGAAAATGTCATTTTAGATAAGGAGATTTTACCTTGTGCTTTATTATACACATCTTGAGAAAACCCATAAGGGCCACCAATAATAAAAACAAGTTGTTTTATACCAGAATTCATGTGTTTCTGTAAATAATTAGAAAAGCCAACTGAGTCCATTTGTTTTCCGTTTTCATCCAAAAGCATTAAAACATCCGTATTACTTAATTTTTTTAAAATAAGCTCGCCTTCTTTTTGTTTTTGTTGCGCTTCACTTAAGTTTTTAGCATTTTTTATATCTGGAATAATATCAAAAGAAAATTTAATATAGAAACTTAAACGTTTCTGGTAATCTTCAATTAAAGTGAGTAATTGCTTATTGTCGGTTTTGCCTATGGCAATAAGTTTTATAGTCATTTTTAGAAGCAATGTTTTTTGTGATGAAAAGAACTTGTTTTTTTAAATAGGCCATAACCATTTATAACCTCTCTTTGAAAAGATAATTTCCAATCATTTTTATATTTAGACCAATCAGCTTTTTTTAGTAGTTTGCCTACTTGTTTATCTGTAATATGACCTCCACTTAGAAAATAATCGCCATCAGGTTTTATAATTAATAAATGAAAGTTAAACATTATTTTAAAGAATTTGTTTTTAAAAACACCATTATCTTTTACCCAATTAAAATCTTCATATTGATCTAAAACATTTTGTTCAGCTTTATAAAGATATATAAGTTTTATATCGTATTTCTTTTCATTTTTTTCAATACATTTTTTATGTTTCTTTACCCATTTTTTTCTGTTTTCATTAAAAATGGATTCATTAAAAGTATGAAATACATTTTTAGTATTTTTTGCATTGGCTAAAGAATCTGGCAATACGGTTTTAGGTTTTTTTAAATGATTTAGATGTCTTCTGTTTACAGAATTAAAACTAAAAAGCGAGTCATAATATTTAATAACTAGAACTTCATTTTGTTTTAATTCTATATTCGAATTTCTTGTAATAACCCCTTTAATTTGGTTGTATTGGTTTGGGGTAAGTTTTCCAAATGCATATTTAATTAATACCTTATTAATAACTAAACTATCGGTTTTGTATTTTAAACATTTAGAAAGAATACGTTTGCATTTCCTAGAATAACTAATAGAGTCAATTTCATTTAAATTTTCATCAAGGTATAACTCTGTAATAGATTCTTGAGAAAACAGAAAAAAACAATTAAAAAGGAAAAGTAAAGTAAAAAGCGACTTAATAAATTTCATGAAATTAAAAGACTTTGAAACGAAACTACTAATTAAATATTAAAAAACGTAAATCAATTTCTTATTTTAGCACTAAAGTAAAAGCCAATGATTAGTAAAGCACAATTTAATACAGAAATAGAGTTAATAATAAGTAATGCCATAAGAGAAGACGTAGGCGATGGAGACCATAGTTCTCTATCTTGTATTCCCGAATCTGCACAAGGAAAAGCAAAATTATTAGTTAAAGACGAAGGCATTATAGCTGGTGTTGAATTTGCAAAACAAGTTTTTAGTTATGTAGACCCAAACATGATGGTAGAAACATTAATAGAAGATGGCTCTAGAGTTAGCTACGGCGATATTGTATTTTATGTAGAAGGTGCATCGCAATCTATATTAAAAGCAGAGCGATTAGTACTTAATGCTATGCAACGTATGAGTGCCATAGCAACAAAAACAAGACGATTTGTAGATTTGTTAGAAGGTACAGGAACAAAAATATTAGACACCCGTAAAACAACACCAGGTATTCGCGCATTAGAAAAATGGGCGGTAAAAATTGGAGGAGGAGAGAATCATCGTTTTGCATTATACGATATGATTATGTTAAAAGATAACCATATAGATTTTGCTGGAGGAATAACTAAAGCAATAGATAAAACAAAGCACTATTTAAAAGAAACCAATCGCAATTTAAAAATTATAGTTGAAGCACGAGATTTAGACGAAATAAAAACCATTTTGCAAAGTGATGGCGTGTATAGAATTTTAATAGATAACTTTAATTACGAAGATACCAAAACAGCAGTAAAACTAATAGGAAACAAATGTTTAACAGAAAGCTCTGGAGGAATTAATGAGAAAACCGTTAGAGAATATGCACTATGCGGAGTAGATTATATTTCTAGTGGAGCCTTAACACATTCTGTATACAATATGGATTTAAGCTTAAAAGCGGTATAAGTAAATAAAAACAAATAAATAGTAACTAATTAGGTGTCGCAAAGCATAGAAGAACAACTTAAAAAAATTCCAGTAGTAAATATCTTGGTTAATCTACTCGGTAAAATAAAATTACCTGGTTTAGAGGGGTTATCATTATATAATTTGTTGGAGTTATATATTACAGGCATAGTAAAAGGAGCTTTGGGGTCTAGAGCTAGTGCTATTGCATATAGTTTTTTCTTAGCGTTATTTCCATTTTTACTATTTGTTATTATTCTTATTCCGTATATTCCAATAGAAGGCTTTCAAACAGATTTTTTAAGCTTTTTAGAGTCGTTTTTACCACCTACAACAAGCGATTTTTTTCATGAAAACATTTTTAAAAACGTAGAAAGTTCTAATAGTAAAGACGGTTTAATCTCTTCAGTGTTTTTATTATCTATTTTTTTAATGGCTAATGGTATTAATGCTTTGTTTTCTGGATTCGAGAATTCGTATCACCAGCAATTAACACGAAATATAATACGACAGTATTTATATGCTTTAGGCGTAGGTTTAATACTCGTATTTTTATTAATGCTTACAGTAGCTGGCCTAGGCTATTTTGAAATTTATGTTTTAGATAATTTAGAGACCCATGGCTATTTACAAAAAAGGCAAATAGATTTTTGGGCCATATTGGCCAAGTATATTTTCTTTATTATTATGGTGTATTTGGCAACAGCAACACTGTATTATTTTGGAACAAAAGAAGGGAGGAAATCTAGATTTTTCTCTGTAGGAGCCATTTTTACAACATTATTAATAATATTATCCTCTTACTTATTTGGAATTTATATAGAAAATTTCTCTAAGTATAATGAATTATATGGTTCCATAGGAGCACTTTTAATTCTCCTCTTTTACATATGGTTAAACTCTAACATTTTATTGTTAGGTTTTGAACTAAATATGTCATTAACACGTTTAAGAAAGAAAAACATAAAAGCAAATGATGAGTAAATTAATATTAGGAGTGTTTCTATTTATATCGATAACAATATCTGCACAAGATGTTTTCGGTAAATGGAAAACTATAGACGATAAAACAGGAGAAGCAAAATCTATTGTAGAAATTTATAAGCGAGATGGTCAAGCCTTTGGTAAAATTGTTCATATAATAGATCCATCTAAAAGGGAGGAATTATGTACCAAATGTGAAGGAGATGCTAAAAATAAGCCAATTTTAGGGTTTGAACTGCTTAAAAACATGAAGAAAAGTGGAAAGTATTATAAAAATGGTACTATTTTTAATCCAGAAGATGGTAAAGAATACAAATGCAGGTTATTAGTAACAGACGATCCCAATGTACTTCAAGTTCGTGGATATATAGCTTTTTTTTATGCCACTCAATATTGGGAGCGAGTAGTGGAGTAAACATATTAATAGACAAACCAAATAGAGGGAACTATTGTATCATTTTATAGATGTTATATTACCAATACCTTTAGAAAAACTATTTACATATAGTATAACTAAAGCAGAAGCAGACTTTTTAAAGGTAGGCATGCGTGTATCTATACCTTTCGGTAAATCTAAAATATACACAGGGTTAGTAGGAGCGATTCATACCCAAGCCCCTTTGGCTTACGAGGCTAAAGCCATTCACCAAATATTAGATGAATCTCCAATAGTAACTAAAAAACAGTTAGAGCTTTGGCAATGGATAGCTAAATATTATATGTGTAGTGTTGGTGAAATTATGCGAGCAGCATTACCCAATGCTTTTATTTTAGAAAGTGAAACACTAATAAGTAAAAACAGCCTAAAAGAAATAAATGATGAAGAATTAAAAGATGATGAGTTTTTAGTATACGAAGCATTACACTTTCAATCGGCATTAAAAATTCAGGAAATATCTAATATTTTAGATAAAAAAAATGTACTACCAGTAATTAAGCGCTTAATAGAAAAAGAAGCCATAACATTACAAGAAGAAATTTACGAAAAGTATAAACCTAAATACGTTAGGTACGTAAAATTAAATGCAAATTATACCTCTGAAGCGTCATTACAACAATTATTAGATGACCTAAGTAGAGCAGCGAAACAACGACAAGTTATAATGACACTGTTTTCTATTTCTGCAAAAACCAAAAAACCAATTAAAGTATCAGATTTAGTAGCAGAGAGTAAAACCTCTTCAGCAATAATAAAAGCATTAATAGATAAAGATATTTTAGAAGAATACCATATTCAAACCGATCGCGTACAATATTCTGGGGAGGACAATGAAAACTCAAAAGCATTAAACGAATACCAAACCGAAGCATTACAGCAAATACAAGAGACCTTTACAACACAAAATGTAACCCTGTTGCATGGTGTAACATCATCAGGAAAAACAGAAGTCTACGTTAAACTTATTGAAGCTATTTTAGAAAAAGGAGAACAAGTCTTGTATTTACTACCTGAGATTGCTTTAACAACACAGTTAGTTAACAGATTACAAAATTATTTTGGAGAACAAGTGGCAGTGTTTCATAGTAAATATTCGGTTCACGAACGTGTTGAGGTGTGGAATAATGTGTTGAATAATTCCGCAAAAGCGAAAATAATTTTGGGCGCAAGATCCTCAATCTTTTTACCATTTCATAAACTAGGATTAGTAATAGTAGATGAAGAGCACGAGCAATCCTTTAAACAGTTTGATCCAGCACCGCGATATCATGCCAGAGATACAGCTATAGTATTAGCACATTTACATGGAGCAAAAACATTATTGGGGAGTGCAACGCCAAGTTTAGAAAGCTATTATAACGCTAAAGAAAATAAGTATGGTTTAGTTGAAATTACTAGACGTTACAATAATGTGCAATTACCAGACATAGAACTGGTAGATATAAAAGATAAGCACAAGCGAAAACTAATGAAAGGGCATTTTAGCGATAGAATGCTAGAAGAAATTGCCGAAACATTAGAAGAAGGCCACCAAGTTATCTTATTCCAAAACAGAAGAGGCTATTCTCCCATTGTAGAATGTAATACCTGTGGGCACTCACCACAATGTCCTAATTGCGATGTTAGTTTAACTTACCATCAATACCGTAACCAATTGCGTTGCCATTATTGTGGGCACACAAATGCCATGCTTCAAAAATGTATGGCTTGCGGTACGGCTAACCTAGACACCAAAGGATTTGGAACAGAACAAATAGAAGCCGAAGTAAAACAACTGTTTCCTAAGCATAACGTAGGACGTATGGATTTAGATACCACAAGAGGTAAATACGGCTACGAAAAAATAATAACTGCCTTAGAACAACAAGAAATAGATATTTTGGTAGGAACACAAATGCTTACCAAAGGTTTAGACTTTAGAAACGTAAAATTAGTTGGTATTATGAATGCCGACAATATGCTAAACTTTCCAGACTTTAGAGCACACGAACGTAGTTTTCAACTCATGTTACAAGTGTCGGGTAGGGCAGGGAGAACCGATAAAAGAGGGAAGGTATTAATACAAACCTATAACCCATATCATAAAATACTACAGCAAGTCTCTACCAATAATTATAAGGGGATGTTTAGTGAACAATTGCAAGAACGCTATAATTTTAAATATCCACCATTTTACCGCTTAATTAAAATAACAATTAAACACAAAGATTACGATCGTGTAAATATGGCTAGCGAATGGTTTGCAAAATCTTTACGACAAGTTTTTAAAGCAAATATTTTAGGACCAGAGTTTCCACCAGTATCTAGAATTAGAAATCAATACCATAAAAATATTCTAATAAAAATAGCGCCAAAACAATCGTTAGGAAAAACTAAGGAAGCCATAGCTAAAATAAATACAAGTTTTAGTCTAGTAAAAGATTTTAGACCAGTACGTGTAATTATTAATGTAGACAATTATTAAGTTCAGTATTCAGTATTCAGTATTCAGTATTTAGTATTTAGTAAAAAAGTGATATAAAGTATAGAATATATTTTGCACTCCATTTTTTATGTTTTGTTTCTTAGAGGTTAGAGGTTAGAGGTTAGAGGTTAGAGGCTAGAGGCTAGAGCATAAAAAAATCCCACTCGTAAAAGCAGGATTTTCAGTATTCAGTAATTTTTCAAATAAATTAAATATTATTTAAGGCATCAACAAGTAATGTCTTCTTGTTTCTACTTAAAGGAATTTCGTAAGAGCCAACTTCAACATTTTTACTGTTAAAGCGATCTACCTTATCTAGGTTTACTATATAAGATTTATGTATTCTTAAGAATTTACCTTCAGGTAACTCGTGCTCAAAAGCTTTCATTGTAGATAACACAACTAAACTAGTTTCTTCAGTAACTAATTTAACATAATCACCTAAAGCTTCAATCCACTTAATATCTTTAACATAAACTTTACGTTTTTTAAGGTTACTTTTTACAAAAATATGTTCACCTTCAGTTTCGTTAAAGTCTAATTTTAATTTATGTTGTTCTAGAGCTTTATCTACAGCTTGGTTAAAACGAGCTCTAGTTATAGGTTTTTGTAAGTAATCGGTAGCGTCGTAATTAAAAGCTTTAAAAGCATACTCCGTTTTCCCTGTAACAAATATAATTTGAGGCTTATTGTTTAATACATCTAATAACTCAAAACCATTTAAAACAGGCATCTCGATATCTAAAAATATTAAATCTACTTTTTGAGTATTTAAACCATTTTTAGTTTCAAGCGCACTACTGTACTCTGCAATAAGATTAAGCGAGTTATGATTTTCTATAAGCTTTACAATAGATAACCTTTGTATCGCCGAATCATCTACTACTACACAATTTAGAGTCATAAGGGTTTTATATTTGGGTTTAATTATCGACAATGTTACAAAAAATTCGGTTAAAAACCAAAAAACATCGGCAAAGTGTTTTCTTTAACATTTATTTAACATAAAAACCGAATGCTTTAAAATTGTCTGAACTTTATTTAAAAAGTATTGTAAGATAGAATAAAATTAATTACTTTTGCAGCCATTTTTAACAATAAAATAGATTTTTATATGAATCATTATGAAACTGTTTTCATCTTAAATCCCGTTTTATCTGAGACACAGATAAAGGAAACAGTAAAGAAATACGAAGACTTTCTTGTTTCTAAAGGAGCTAAGATGATATCCAAAGAAGATTGGGGGCTAAAAAAATTAGCTTACCCAATTCAAAACAAAAAAAGTGGATTTTATCACTTATTCGAGTATCAAGTAGATGGTGCTGTAATTAACCCTTTAGAAGTAGAGTTTAGACGTGATGAGCGTTTTATGCGTTACTTAACAGTTACTTTAGACAAGCATGCTGTAGCATGGGCTGAAAGAAGAAGAACTAAACTAAAACAAAAAGCGTAATTATGTCTTCAATAGAACAACAATCGAAAGGAAAAAAAGAAGGAGAAATTAGATATTTAACTCCTTTAAATATTGAAACAAACAAAACTAAAAAGTATTGTCGTTTCAAAAAGTCTGGAATTAAGTACGTAGATTACAAAGATGCAGACTGGTTATTAAGATTTGTAAACGAGCAAGGTAAAATTTTACCAAGACGTTTAACAGGAACTTCATTAAAATATCAAAGAAAAGTATCTGTAGCAGTAAAAAGAGCGCGTCACTTAGCGTTATTACCATACGTAACAGATTTATTAAAATAAAATACCGTAACAATGGAACTTATATTAAAACAAGACGTTGAAAATTTAGGATTTAAAGACGATATTGTAACAGTAAAGAACGGTTATGGTAGAAACTTTTTAATTCCTACAGGGCACGCTATTTTAGCAACAGCTTCTGCAAAGAAGGTGTTAGCTGAAAACTTAAAGCAACGTGCATACAAAGAACAAAAAATAGTTGATGATGCTAATAAAGTTGCAGAAGCACTTAAAGCATTAGAAATTAAAATAGCATCTAAAGTTGGAACAGGAGACAAATTATTTGGTTCTGTAAATAACATAGATATTGCTGAAGCTTTAGAAAAAGCTGGACAGTCTATAGATAAAAAATTCATTACAGTAGCAGGTGGAAACATAAAGCGTTTAGGTAAATATACTGCCGCTATACGTTTACACAGAACTGTATCTGTTGATTTTCCATTTGAAGTTGTAGCAGCACAAGCTTAATACAAACTCAAATTAAAATTATAAATTAAAACCGTTTAGATACAGTCTAAACGGTTTTTTTAATTAGTATTAGTTATGAAAAAATATGTTGTAATACTCTTTATTATAGTATTTAGCATTTCTTGTAAAAAAGAAACAACTAAAACCGTACTAGATGCTAAAGTAGAAACCAAACAAGTAAAACAATCTGCCTTAATTAATGCATTTAAATATAAACCAAATGCAGAACCAATTATAAGTGTACATAGAGGAGGGAAAGCTATTAAAGGTTATCCAGAAAACTGTTTAGAAACTTTAGCTTACGTTAATGATAGTATTAAAGCAATTTACGAAATAGATGTTGCTAAAACAAAAGACAATGTTTTAGTTTTAATGCATGATAATACTATAAATAGAACAACAACAGGAAAAGGGAAAGTTGTTGAAAATACTTATAATGAGTTAAAAGCATTTAATTTAGTTGATGACTTTGGAGTAATAACAGAATTTAAAATTCCACTATTTAAAGAAGTGTTATTTTGGGCTAAACAAAATAATGTTGTATTAACTGTAGATATTAAAAGAGGAGTTGATGTCGGTGCAGTTGTCGATTTAATTAGAGAAGTAAAAGCCGAAGATGTATCTATAATTATAACTTACGATTTAAAACAAGCTGAAGCAGCCTATGCCGTTGCACCAGAATTATTATTATCAGTTTCAGCTAGAAATACTAAAGAGTTAGATTGGTTATTACATTCTAAAATACCAACTCAAAATATGTTAGCCTTTACAGGTACACGATTATCGGATACTACACTCTATAATGCAATACATGCAAAAGGCATAAAAACAATTTTAGGAACTTTAGGAAATTTAGATAAGCAAGCAGAAATTAAAGGAGACGCATTATATAAAACTTGGGTTGAAAAAGGAATAGATGTTTTAGCAACAGATAGACCTTTCGCAGCAGCGAATGCTGTGAATTAAATAAAAATTACGTCAGTTCGAGTGATTCCGATTGCTATCAGAATTGTATCGAGGACTAATTTTATCTCAATGTAAAAGAAGTTTTAAAAATATATTATATAGTAAAAAATTCCTATGAAAATGGGAATTGAAAAAAAGGTTTTTTTCAATGAAATACGCAAGACTAACAAAAGAACAATTTGAAGAGTTACACCAAGAGTTTATAAACTTTTTGGCAACACAATCTATTACAGCAGACGAGTGGACAAATCTAAAAGCCAATAAACCAGAAATGGCAGAAATGGAATTAGATGTTTTTAGTGATTTAATTTGGGAAGGTGTTTTAGGGCAAGCTAAATACCTAGAGCATATATCGCCTAATAGCATTCATTTATTTGCTTTAAATGATGACCACATGCATCTTATTGGAATTAAAATTAGTAATGATAAAGATGTTACCACTAAAGAAGGGTTTAACTGGCTTAGAGAAAACTTAATGGATGACGCTGTAGAGTTTGTACAAGCTAAAAAAGACTATTCGGAAGATGATAAACTAGATAAGTTTAAGCTAATAGAGCAAGGTGCTAATATTACAAAAGGGGAGTTGTATAATTATATGCACAAGTTGATTAACTAGCAAATAAAATCCTGTGAAAACAGAAATCTTGTTTACGATTATAGAGCATTTCAATGTATTAATATATTTTGAAATGCTTTTTTATTAAAAAGATTCGCAATACCAATAATCATTAATTATTTTTGTCATTCCTGCGCAGGCAGGAATCCACTTCAAAACGCAATGTCACATTGAATGTAGTTGAAGTGTAATAAAATAAAGAGGATAAACATTAAACAGATTTCTGCCTACGCAGGAAATATTATGGCACAAAAACCAAGCACGCCAAAAGGCACAAGAGATTTTAATCCAGAGCAAGTTGCAAAGCGTAACTATATATTTAGCACCATAAAATCAGAATTTCAGAAGTTTTGTTTTCAGCCTATAGAAACCCCAAGTTTTGAGAACTCTTCAACCTTAATGGGGAAGTATGGAGAAGAAGGTGATCGCTTAATTTTTAAGATTTTAAATTCAGGAGATTATTTAAACCCTAAAAAAGGAGCTATTTCTGAGGCTGAATATGTAGAGAGAAATAGTAATACGTTAACGAAATATATTTCAGAAAAAGCATTACGTTACGATTTAACAGTGCCCTTTGCACGCTATGTAGTGCAGCACCAAAATGAGATTAGTTTCCCATTTAAGCGTTACCAAATACAGCCAGTTTGGAGAGCAGATAGACCACAAAAAGGGCGTTTTAGAGAGTTTTATCAGTGTGATGCAGATGTTGTAGGTTCTAAGTCGTTGTGGCAAGAAGTAGAGTTTGTGCAATTGTATGATAATGTGTTTTCTACTTTAAACTTAAAAGGCACAACCATAAAAATAAATAATCGTAAAATTTTATCGGGTATTGCTGAAGTGATTGGAGCAAGCGATAAATTAATTGATTTTACTGTTGCTTTAGATAAACTTGATAAAATAGGAGAGGAGAAGGTTAAAGAAGAAATGCTAACCAAAGGAATCCCGCAAGAAGGCATAGATAAATTACAACCTTTATTTAGTATTTCGGGTGAATTTGGTTCTCAAATAGAAAGCTTAAAAGACATTTTAAGTACTTCTGAAGACGGTAAAAAAGGAATTGAAGAATTAGCATTTATAAATGACGCCATTTCAACCTTAGGTTTAAAAACTGCAACCTTACAACTGGATGTTACTTTAGCTCGTGGTTTAAATTACTATACAGGTGCTATTTTTGAAGTCTCTGCTCCAGAAGGTGTAAAAATGGGCTCTATAGGAGGCGGTGGTCGTTACGATGATTTAACGGGTATTTTCGGGCTTAAAGATGTTAGCGGTGTTGGTATTAGTTTTGGTTTAGATCGTATTTATTTAGTCCTAGAAGAGTTAGGTTTATTCCCTGAAGCCATTACAAAAAGTACCGAGGTAATATTTATAAACTTTGGAGATAAAGAGGCGTTATTTAGTTTAAAAGCTATAAAAACTCTAAGAGAAGCTGGAATAAATGCTGAATTATATCCAGATATGGGAAAATCGGGTAAACAAATGAAAAAGCAAATGAATTATGCTAATAAGCGTGAAATTCCTTTTGTAGTTTTAGTAGGTGAGCAAGAAATGAATGCTAATGTGTACACTTTAAAGAATATGAACTTAGGAGAGCAATCTAAAGTTTCGTTAGAAGAATTAATAGTCTCTGTTAAAGGATAAGCGTTTTAAAATAAAATGATAAAAACTCCTAAAATAATATTTTGGGAGTTTTTTTGTTTTCTATGAGTTTTAAAACCCAATTTTATTACGTTCTAAATTATTATAGTTAGCGTCTGTATAGTTGTAAATATCAGAAATAGTAAGTCCTTTATCTGTATTTTTAAGTTTTAAAGCGGTTAACAAGTTGTTTGTTTTTTCTAGCGTAAGTGTTTTAAACTCATACATAGCAATTAGTCTTCCTTTACGCATTAATGCTGTATCTATTTTAGATAAACTGGTATTAAAAGTGCAAATAACTTTAATGTTTAGATAGTCGCTAAACAAACCATCGGTTAATTGTAAAATGGTAGACACTACAGAGTTTTGATTAGACTGCTCTCTGGATGTTAGTACTTTTTCGGCATCTTCAATAATGAGTATAGCGTTTCGCTGTTGTAATAAGAACGAAATAAAATCGGGATCTAGAAGATTATTTACAAATTCATTCTGGATAAAAATGAAATTTAAATTATTGTGATTACTAATTAAACTCTTTATGTATGTTGTTTTGCCTGTTCCAGGAATACCATGTAGTAGTATTAGCCCAGATTGTTTAGATTGTATTGCTTCAGAAATCGTGTTATGCGTGTTTGCAAAATCATCATTATAGTTACTTTTTATGTCTAAATCTATGTTTTCTGTTCTAACATCTTCAGTGTCAAAATGAGAATGAGATTTAATTAATACTTTAAATGTCGATTTTTTAGAGAGGCCAAAAGTTTGTCTTAACTTATGGTTTGTGTTTATAATCCATTGTTCTAGTTCAAGGTCTTTACAATCATAAAGGAACTCTACATCTAGCATATCATTTTCCAGAGTAATCCATATTAAGCACTTTTTAGTATTGCTTTTATAAAGCATTTGGAAAGGAAAATCTTTACTATAATCTGCATTGCTAGAATCTTCTGTATTCCATGCTTTAAAGACTAATTCGTAATTATTTGTGTCTAGGCTTATAAGATCTAGAACTTTAGCTATATTTTTTTTAGATTCTTCTAAAGGTGTTTTTAAGGTTAGTATAGATGATAGCTCATTGTATAATAGTGTAAAAAACGAAGTGCGTTCAAATTCATTGTAGGAGTCGAATGCTTGAAGTAACTTAGACATGTAATCTGTTTTTTGAAAATGATTGCTTTTTCTAATAGAAATATATGGTAAACTTAATCATTTATTTTTATTAAATAAGTAGGAAGCTGGTTAAACGCTACATAAATAAAAACCCCAAGAGTAATTCTTGGGGTTTCTTTTTAACTTAAAACGAAACTGTTATTCAATTAACACTTTTTTCGATAGTCTGTTGTCTGTGGTTATAATTTCTAAGATATAATTTCCAGTAGCTATCGCGTTTGTTTTAAGTTTTACAAAGTTTTGCAATTCTATAGTGTTAAATTCTAGAACGCTTTGTCCTGTTATATCGTATAACTTAACAAAGGTAATAAATTTTAGTTCAGGATTATTAATAACAATGCTATTAGAGCTATTTTCAAAATAGAATTGTATCCCAGTTTCTTCAATTTCAAAATCATCTATACTTAATGTAATAACCTCCTCATTGTTTTTAAAACGTAATTCAAAACGATCAAAATAATCCCCTGCAGAAATATTTAAAGTTACATGTCCTGCTCTTAAATCATGATAGACTTCTGTTTCAGAATCATATAAGTAAATGTTTAAGTCTTCAGGTACATTTTCTAAGGCATCAATTTTAAAAGTGTTATCTCCATCTGCGCTGGTATGTAGTCCAAGTGGTAGGATGGTGTTTTCATTAATGACATTTATTCCTTGAATAGATAATTTAATATCATCAATCATCCAGAACATATCGTCTATTTGAGATTCTACATTTTCTGCATCATATCCATAATCCATTCCTACCGTTGCATTTTCGTCTGCAGTAATTAATATTTGTCTACGTATAGTATTTACAGAGTTTAGTCCTAATCTAATTTTTAATCTATTATCTATTTCTGGAGTCGTATTATTTGTTAGGTTAGAATTGTTTTTTATAAATATAGAACTTCCATTTTCTTTTTGAAAAGCACGTTGTCCATTGTTAAAAACAATATGTCCTGTAGCTTCTCCACTTACAAAAAAGCCTTGACCTACGGGAATGTAACGACCTGGTAATTTTGTGGGAGTACCTCCGCTTCCTAATGTATTAACTCCTAATGCAGCTGCAGGTACAGCACCAGATAAATTATATGTTGCATAACCACCTTGGTATTCTGCTGTAACGTGAGATCCGCCTCCCCAATGTTCCCAGAAGTATAATGTTCCATTTGTTGCACCTGTTCCTGTAATTGTAGCTGCGTTGTCTATAATAAACTTATTGGCGTCTAATGCAGATGCGTATGGGTTTCCAACAAGGTATTCATTATCTGCTGTAATAGGTAGTGTAATATCTCCGTTATTTGGTTTACCTTCAAAAGTATAATTCTGCTCTAAAGCAACATTGCCTTCTGTATTGTTTACGCCTTTCATGGTAAAACCTTCACCTGCAAGTACTGTTCCTGTACTTCTTATTTGTTGCCAATCGTAGAAACTACCGCTTTGGTTGCTGTATTTAAATAACCAGAAGTCTGCTATGGTTATTGGCGAACCATTACTACCATCGAACCCTAAGTCTGTAAAATTAATATCTATAACATTATTAGGGTCTGTTCCATCTTTTAAAACCGTTGCTACTGTGTACTCGTTATTATTACTTATTGTGTTACTAGTTCCTACTGGAGAGCCCCAATAATTATATGTATATAAGTCTTGAGTGCCTTGTTGGTCGCGTTCTAATGTTCCAGAGCTATTGGCATCGAAGTCGCTTCCAACTGTTTGTATTAATTGAGATTCGCCTTGTAAATCTAATTTACCATGAATATTTAAATAATGTGTAATTGTTAAGCCGTTTCCTGTATCTGTATCATTACTTCCGTTAACTGTTAATTGTGCATTTTCTATAGATAAGGCTAAAAGGGTTCTATTATCTCTATTAGAAATAGGTAAATTATTATTACTTAATGTAATATTGTTTTCTGTTTTAACAATATTCCAGTCTATTGTAATATTGGGGTTTACTATAGAAGCCGAACCTGGAATGTATTGGTCTGTTCCATTTTGCCATGTCGTGTTGTTGTTCCAATCTCCATTAGTGGCAGTTTTATAAGGTAGAGGAGAGGATTGAAACTCTAAAGTAAATTGGTCTGGATTTGCTAAACTCCCTCTATTTCCGTTACCAGAAACATCATTTAGGTGGGTTCCTATGTAGGAATTCATTGAGTAGTAAGCTAAAAGATTGGACCAATCTACTGTTTCTATCTCGTTTTTTGTTATTGTGTTAGGTATAATAACGCCATTTACTTTATCTCCATTTCTAATAATTTCCTGATTCATAATGTAGCGTAATTGGTTTAAAGAAAGTGCTTCGTCCCAAATACGTATTTCATCTAAATCTCCTTTAAAGTGATTACTTATATTACTATTATCTACATATAGCGCTCCAATAGCAAACTGAGAATTATTGGCTGTTGAAGCTATCATTGTTGAAGTGTTGTCTAGTATGCCGTCTATATACAGTTTTACAGTAACTCCATCGTAAGTAGCAGCAACATGATGCCAAATATTATTGGGTAGTGTTGTGTTAGATTCAATTTTATCTAAGGCTGTATTGCCTACGGCAAAACTAACCTTATTATTATCTGTAAGGAATAACTTATAGCCTTCAATTCCGTTGCTTTTAGCGACTATAGTTTTGTTAGAGTTCGCAGCATTTGAACCATCTGGCTTTATCCATGCAGAGACAGTAAAACGTCCTGCTAAATCTAATTTATCTCCAATTAATGTAAAGTTGTCTACACCATCAAACCCTAAGTGTCTTGTTCTAATTTCTTCATGTGCAACTCCAAAAGTGAAATATTGAGTGTCATGAAAATCGAATAGACCTTCTCTTGTTGCTAAACCATTAAATGAGCTAGGGTCCATAAAAATTGTTTTTACATCTTGAGTAAAGTTTTCATCGTTAGCAACAATCATAACATAGGCATCATTACCAACTAAAGGAGGTAATCCAGCAAAGTCTGTATCGAAAACAGAAACTTCTACTTCGCCAATGTTACTAGAAGGTGTTTCTGTTATTTTCCAGCTTCTATTCATCATGTCGGTAACTGTGGTAACTGTTGCTGGCCCTAAATTTACTACTATAGAGCTTGCAGATGCGTTGGTGTCTAAACCATTATTTCCCCACATTAAAAAATTGTTATTTGTAGTAAACTCTTCGGTATTTAAACTATTAGTTAACTCTGTGTTTGTTAGGGATAAAGAGACTATTGCACTATTATTAACGCTTCTGGATTGTTTTTGGTTTAATAAGGAATTATCATCTCGTCCTATTCCTGCAATATCAAAATTGTATCCTGTATTTGCAGAGGCATCCCAAATTGTAGTTTCGTTAGAGTCTACATAATCTTGACTTACTCCATTAACTCCAAGTGTAATGCCATATTTAATGGCTAAATAAGACTCAATTTTATTTCGATTTGCTTGATTATTTCTTGCTGTAAAAGAAATAACTTCAAGTATGCGACCGTCTAGACTACCATTAAACCCTTCACTTCGCCCTAGCCAGTATTTCCCATTATCTATAGTGCCAAATTGTGGTACGCCTACTTGTGTATTAACTACGTTTTCACTGTTATATAATAGTTGATATCTAGTATTGTTGTTATTATGTCTGGCATTTATAATCCCTACATTATCGTAATTAATAGTGCTACTTGTTTGTGCTACTCCATAACCTCTACCATTTACAGGTGTAGACCCGTTTGGGGTTGTACCGTGTGCGTAGGCTAATACTTCATTTTCAAATCTTATGGAATAGCGGCCTAATCCAATTCCAGTACCATCAGTTTCTTGTTCTGAAGTGTTAGAATCTGAACAAAAAATATCCATACTTGGTGTTGTTGAAGTTGTATTAGTGTCTGGAATAATAACAAGGTAAATATCGTCTGAATAATATCCTGCTGCACCTTGCATTTCATTTCTATCTGTATCTGTGTATGAAAAATCTAATCCAGCAGTTGAAGGATTGTTTTCAAAATCGACTACAGGATTAAAGTTAACATTAAAATTTGGGTTGTCTCTATAGGTCGGTTCTTGGCCAGGAACATTTACAGTTGCATCGTTGTTATTTGCTTGATCGCTCCATAAGGAAACCGCTTCCCCATCATTTGTACCTGCACCTTGATCTGCTTTTAGCCATAAACCAATATTTGTAGTGATGCCTCCTGGTCCTTCTGTAGGCGTATTATTGCAATCGTTTCCAAATACGTTAAAATTTAATGTTACTCCGGTTGGTGAAGCTGAATTGCCTGAATTAGATAACACCGTTATTCCTGCCGATTGTATAGTAATATTTGAAGAAAAGCCATTCCATCCATCACCAAAATTATCTAACAAAATAACAGAGTAATTTGTACCATTTGGTAGGCATCCTAGGTCTAGTGTTGTAGAAAAAGAGTTGTTGATACCCCCGGTAAATCCATTATCGATAGTAGCTATTAAAACACCACTTGGGTCATATATTTCGGCTCTGTTTTCTGAGGACCAATTAGGCCAGTTTACAGAGATTTCTACAGAGGAATTTTGTGCCTGTATGCTATTGGATAGTAGTGTTAAAATTAAAATAAGCAGTAATTTTTGGGCATAAGTAGTCATGATACCCGTAGGAGTAATTTTTTTCATGGTAGCAAATTTTTGGGTTAATTACTTTCTTTTAAACTTATCTATTGAGGTTTTAAAGAGAGTTTTAGAAAAAACACGTGGCCTAGTGCTTTTTTATGTTATACTCTAACTTTTTATGTTTAAAGCGTTTACCCTATTTAAGACGAATACATTACAATTTGCTTACGTTAGTCTTTAATTTTTTTATGTTAAAGTTTTTGAGAATAAAAAATCCCAAAACATAAAGTTTTGGGATTTAGAAAGTTACTGTTGTTGTATTATAGATTTGAGGCTACAATTAACTACTCAATCAGCACTTTTTTTGATAATTTACCTGTCTCAGTTTTAAGCTCTAAGATGTAATTTCCTGTGCTTATTCCTGCAGTTTCAAATTCAATATACTCTTGAGGTCTAGTCTCGTTTTTAATTTTTATAATAGATTGACCCAATACATTAAATAATTCAACAGATTTTATATTTTCTAACTTAGGATTTTCAATAACTATAGTTTTATTGTTATTTGCAAAGTAAAATAGTATATCATTATTAATTTCAACACCTTCTACGCTTAGTACATTGTCATTAGAGAAGCGTAACTCGAAACGATCTAGATATTCTCCTGCTTCTAAATTTATAGAGAAATCATTAGTTTTTACATCATGATATAATTCTGTTACTGTATCGTATATATAGATTTCAAGATCATTAGGCGCATTAATTAATTCATCTACTTTAAAAGTGTTTATGCCTGTAGTGTTTGTATGAACACCTATAGGTAGTATTGTAGAGTCTTCAATAGTATTTATACCTTGTATTACGTATTTTTTATCATTCATCATCCAATACATATCGTCCATTTGTGTTTCTGTATGTTCTCCATCATAGCCATAATCTAAACCTAAACTAGCATTAGTATCTACTGTTACTAGTAATTGTCTGTTTAGTTCATTTACAGAACTAAAGCCAAGACGAATCTTTAATCTTTCATCTCCACTAGTGGTTGTTATGTTGCTAGCTGTGTTTTTAACAAAAATAGAGTTTGTTATATCTTCTTTTTGAAATGCTCGTTGTCCATTATTGAATACAATATTTCCCGTTGCTTCTCCACCTACAAAGAAACCTTGTGCTACTGCAATGTAACGTCCTGGTAATTTAGTAGGTGTACCTCCGCTTCCTAATGTATTGTTTCCAAGCGTAGCTGCTGGTACTCCTCCTGATAAATTGTAGGTTGCATAACCTCCTTGGTATTCTGCGGTAACATGTGTACCACCTCCCCAGTGTTCCCAGAAGTATAGTGTTCCTGAGGTTGCTCCTGCGTTTTCAATAACTGGTGCGTTATCCAGAATAAACTGGTGTGCATCTATGGCCGAAGCATAAGGGTTACCAACTAAGTAAGAATTTCCTGCTGTTATTGGAAGTGTTATATCTCCGTTGTTAGGTTTTCCTTCTAAGGTGTAGTTTTGTTCTAATGCAACATTTCCATTAGTATTATTAATGCCTTTCATAGAAAATCCTTCTCCAGCTAGTAAGGTTCCAGTACTTCTTACGTGTTGCCAGTTGTAGTAACTTGTGGCATCATTACTATATTTCCAAATCCAGAAATCGGCTATTCCTAAAGGTGATAATGTACCATCGTAACTGGTAGTAAGAAAGTTTATAGGTCCTGGGGCTGCTGGGTTTGTTCCGTCATTAAAAATATCGGGTACTGTATAGCTATTATTGTTTGTAGTTGTATTACTTACGCCCACTGGAGAAGACCAATAGTTATAGGTAAATAAATCCTGAGTACCTTGCTGATCTCTTTCTAGTGTTCCAGAGCTAGCTGGATTAAAATCACTTCCTGTTGTTTGTATTAATTGCGATTCTCCTTCTAAATCTAATTTTCCATCAATACTTAAATAATGTGTTACTGTTAAAGCATTTCCTGTATCTGTTGCATTATCTCCAATAATTTCAACCTCATTAGTATCAATCATTAAACTTAATACAGTTCTTACATCTTTATTTGTACTAGGAAGGCTTGAAGTATTATCCATAGTTATATTATGGTTGGTTCTAATTATATTCCAATCTACAGTAATATTTGGGTCTACTATTGAAGGAGATCCTGGAATGTATTGTTCTCCTCCATTCTGCCAAGTTGTAGCTGTGTCCCAGTCACCATCTGCTAGAGAGCTGTATGGTAAAGGAGACGATTGGTATTCTAAAGTAAACTGATCTGGATCGGTTAAGCTTCCTCTGTTTCCATTTCCAGAAACATCATTTAAATGTGTTCCTATATAGGAGTTCATGTTATAGTAGGCTAAAAGATTAGTCCAATTAACAACTTCTATTTCATTTTTAGTAATGGTATTTGGTACTACTGCTCCGTTTACAACGGTTACTGCTTTTTCTAACTCTTGGTTCATTACATAGCGTAATTGATTTGTGGTAAGAGCTGTGTCCCATATACGTATTTCATCAATGTCTCCTTTAAAGAAGTCTTGTATATTAGATTTACTTACATAAATTGCTCCAATTGCAAAAGCTGCTCCGTTTGGAGTAGGAGAGGTCATGGTTTTAGTTGTGTCTAAAACACCATCTATATATAAATTAGCGGTTGTACCATCGTAGGTAACAGCTACATGATGCCAAATATTATCTGGTAAAGTTGTATTCGAATCTATTCTGTCTGCTGGAGTATTGCCCACAGAAAAGCTAACAATATTTCCATTTGTAATGAAAAACTTATAACCAGATGTGCCATTGTTTTTTGCAACAATAGTTTTATCTGATGACATCGCATTATCTCCATCTGGTTTTACCCATGCAGAAGCTGTAAAACTACCTGCTAAATCTATTCTGTCGCCAACTAAGGTATAGTTGTCTATTCCGTCGAAGCCTAAGTGTCTTGTTCTTACTTCTTCATGTGCAACACCAAAAGTAAAATATTTAGTGCCATCAAAATCGTAAGTTCCTTCTCTAGTAGCTAAACCATTAAAAGTGCTTGGGTCTAAAAATACAGTTTGTAAACCTGTTGAAAAATTAGCATCGTCAGCTACTAGCATTACATAAGCATCATTTCCTGTTAAAGGCGGAAGCCCTGCTAAATCTGTTTCGAATACAGAAACTTCTACAGTTCCAATATCGTCTCCAGCCGTTTCATTTATTTTCCATTTTCTATTCATTACATCTGTTACTGTAGTAATTGTAGCAGGTCCTAAACTTACAGTAATAGAGGTTGCTGAAGAGTTTGTGTCATTTCCATCATTTCCCCATATTAAAAACTCTCTATCTGTACTAAAGCCATTAATGTTTAAGTTGTTTGTTAATTCTGTATTACTTAGAGATATGGCAACTATAGAACTATGATTAACACTTTTTGATTGTTTTTGGTTTAATTCAGAATTATCATCACGACCAATTCCAGCTATATCATAATTGAATCCAGCATTCGCAGAAACATCCCAGATTATATTTCCATCGGAGGATAAGTAGTTTTGGCTAACTCCATTAACTCCAAGTGTAATTCCATACTTAATTGCTAAATAGGACTCTATTCTGTCTCTATCTACTCCATCGGAATTTCTAGCAGAGAATGTAATTAGCTCTACAATTCTGCCATCTAAACTCCCTTTATAGCCTTCACTTCTTCCTAGCCAATAATTAGCGTTATTTACAGTTCCGAATTGTGGGACACCTACTTCTGTATTTACAACATTGTTACTATTATAAAGTAACTCGTAAGCGCTGTTTGATGTGTTATGGCGCCCATTTATTATTCCAGCGTTATCATAATTTGAGGTGTTGTTAACTTGTGCAACACCATACCCTCTATTGTTAACAGGGGTTGTACCTGAAGGAGTAGTACCATGTGCAAAAGAGAGTACTTCGCCAGCATATCTTATAGAATAGGCTCCAAACCCTATGCCAGTACCATCTGTTGCTTGTGTGCTTGTGTCTGAGTCGGCACAGAAAATATCCATACTTGGTGTAGCAGATGTTGTATTAATATCTGGTATAAGCACTACATAAATATCGTCTGAGTAATATCCAGATGCTCCAGCCATAATGTCTCTTGTAGTATCTGAATAGGTGTAATCTACGGGCGCATTATTGTAATTGTTTTCAAAGTCTACTACAGGATTAAAGTTTACATTGTAATTTGGATTGTCTCTATAGGTTGGTTCTTGTCCAGGATTAGGTGTGGTGGCATCATTAGCATTTGCTTGATCGTACCAAGTTGTTAAGGGTTGCCCATCTGTTGTTCCTGCTCCATCGTTTGCTTTTAACCATAATTCTAAATTTGCAGTTACTCCACCTGGCGCTTCAATGACTGGTACACCACCAAAACCTTCAACTAAAAAAGTAAATGGGTTCTCGTCTGTGTCATTATTTGCTATTGTAATTATAGCTGTTCTAACACCATTTGCTGTAGGATCGAAAGTAATATCAAAACTAGTACTACCTCCAGGAAGAATTGGGGTGGTGGGAGATGCAGTTAGGGTAAAATCGGTTGGATTTGTTCCTGTAATAGTTACATAAGGTGCGCCTCCAGTTAAGTCTAAATTTAAAGTACCTAGGTTGTTAATGGTAAATGTATTTGTGATAGAGCCTACTGCTACATTTAAAGCTCCAAAATCGCTATAATCTGCAATACTTGGTGTAGAATCTCCATTAGTAAAAGAGTTGCCATTTCCTGTAACTTCTATTTCGGGTTGCGGTGTACTTATTGTGGTTAATGAGATGTCATCTATAGACATATCGCTTGTGTAATTTGCACCTGTAGTTCCAGAAAACCTAATTTTAATAGTTTGCCCTATATATGCACTTAAATCTATAGTTGCAAGATTCCAAGCAGCACCATTACTAGTTTGTACTTGTCCGGTTTGTGACCATAAATTGGTTGGATATGTAGAGCCTCCATCTGTACTTAAATCTACATTTAAAGTTCCCATACTGTTTCCATACATATGGTAATAAAAAGTAAATAATGCAGAAGACATTGATGTTAAATCAAAACAAGGACTTTCTAGGTATGCATAATTATTATAGTTATAGGATGCTTCTGTATACATATAATATGCGCCATCTGAAGCATTATTTGGGCCAGTAGAAGAGGATATAGTTCCTCCTGTATTTCTAGTCCAATCAAACCCATCAAAAGCATTTTGGGTCCATAAACCTGTGCCAGATTCAAAACTTTCTGTATATGGAAAAGTGTTTACGAAGGTTGTGCATGAGCAACTTCCAGTTACATTAAAGTATAAAGTATAACCAGCTGCGCTTGCATTAGCTCCAGAGTTTGTTAGCGTTGTAACTCCTCCAGCATTTATAGTAATGTTTGAAGCGCCATTCCAGCCATCTCCATAGGTGTCATACATTGTTATGTAGTAGTTATTACCTGTAGGCATGCAACCTAGGTCTAATGTTGTGGAATAGGCATCATTGTATAGTCCTGAGTATCCATTATCTATAGTTGTTATTAGTGTGCCCGAAGGGTCATATATTTCCACTCTATTTTCTGATGACCAATTAGGCCAAGTTATAGAAAGGTCTACAGAGGCGTTTTGAGAGTTAGAAAATTGAAATGAAAATGCTATTATAATTAATAACATTGTACGTTTTAAATTTACATTATGTAAATCTTTTTTGAGGGTAAAAGTTTTCATAAGCAGGTAGCTTTGATTGGTTTGGGACTAATTTTCTATTAACTAAATATATTTAAACAAAAGATTAAATGCAATTATTTTCGATAAACGGTAGTTTATAGAATTATTTTTTCGATGAAATGCGTTTAAAAAGTTTTAAATATCGATGAAGTACATAATTATGATGGTTAAGTGGTTTTATTTAGAATGATATTTTATAAAAAAAGCCTGAAATAATTATTTCAGGCTTTTTTTATAAATATTAATGAGTGTAGTTAAGTCATTTGTTTTTATTTAATGACTTTATGTTTTAGAGTTGCATTGGTTTCTAAATCAGTAATTTGTAATATGTAAGTCCCTTTAGATAGAGTATTTAAATTAGTTATTTCTAATCTATTATTTTCTATGACGGTTTTTCTGGTATTGTAAATAATACGCCCACTTAAATCATATAATCGAATAGTTACATTGTTTAATGTATTAGGGAGAATTATATTTATTGAATTGTTAAAAGGGTTAGGGTATATGTCTAATGTTTCTAATGTGTTTTCTGAAATACCAAGTGTTGTGATGTTAACAGTAACAGAAAGTGTTTTAGAATCATTTCCACATGTAGAGCTTGTACTAGTTAAAGTAACATTGAATGTACCAGATTCTGTATATGTATATGTTGGGTTTAAATTAGTAGATGTTCCAATAGCATCTCCAAAATCCCAAGTGTAATTATCTGAGTTTAAAGAGGTGTTAGTAAAGGTCACTTCTCCATTATTGGAAGCATTAACCTCATAGGAAAAATCGGCTACAGGATTAGGTGTAACAATTACGTTTACAGCTTTTCTGGTACTCTTTACATTAGCAATGTCCCAATTATAAAAGAAATAATAAAAAGAACTTCCTGCACTACTATCTTTTATAGAGATACCACTGTTTGTATAGGGATAGGAAACACCAGTACCTGTTCTGTATAGAGATAACCCACTAGATAACTCTACAGCAGTTAATCTTAAATCTGTAGCGACAGGTATTAAGAAATCTAATTCTATGGTTTGTACTCCAGGAGTTTCAATTAAAATAACTCTAGAGTCTAACATGTTTCCATTACTATCTTGTAGTTGTACTTCCATTTCTCCTGCTTGACTAGGGTTAATAGTTACTTTTTGCAAGAGTACAGATTCTGTAGCATCAAAAACTAAGTATCTGCTACCAGATCTTTGTGCTCCATTATTCTGACTGTCTAAAATTCCTACTGATGGTTTTGTGATTTCATCTTCTACATAGTATGTTGTATTGTTTTGTAATGAAGGTGTATTATATGTTGGTCCTGTATAAATAGGAGTCGTAGCATCTATAGAACTGTACCAATTTAAAACCCCTGAACTGGTAGCTGTTAATGTCGCAGATTGAGAGCTACAAATAGTCTCGTCGCTTGTAACGGGTTCTGGTGTAGTAGCTACTAATGTTACATTTTGTATTGTTTTGGCATTGTTAGTAACAGTAATGTTAATAGTTTGAGGTGTATAACCATTAGCCTCGTATGTAACATTGTAAGTTCCAGCTTCTATTAACCTATAGTAGTCACCTAATGTTTTACTAGAGTTAACCCAAGAATTATTAAAGTCGTGTCCAGTTATAGATATTTTTGCTGCAATTGGATTTCCAGAAGCATCGCTAACAATGCCTTGAAACCCATAATTTGCTTGTTTAATGTAATCTAAAAAAGCTTGTTTATTAAACTCCCATAAATTGGGTAATTGAGCACCATTAATAAATTTAACATTAGAAAGTTCTATAGTTACTTCTTTTGCATGTCTATAATATGTCATGTAATCCTGTCTTCCTCCATATACAGTATACCACGATGCTCCATGGGTAACGCCTGGGCTAGGGTATGTTCCTTGGTCTTCATCTACCGTCATATAATTAGTATCCCCAAGCGCATTACTAGCATTTTGGGCATGAGTTGCATACTCAACCGAAATATATTCGTAATAATTATGATCTGCATGTTGTGTAAATGTATTATCTCCAGGATAGTTAACTAACTCTGTACCTCCATGAAAATTAGCAGACAGAACAAAATCTTTAGAAGCTTCAAAATTCATAAAGGCAGTAGTTTCTAATTCATATACTCCTCCAGTACTATTAACATGCAATCTACTAGTATTACCTGCACCTTCATTTATTCTACCAATGTTTTCATGATCGGGATAGTTTCTATTTAAATCTTGTCCGTTAGCATTAGAACGTGTAGGGCTATTTATAGTTATGCTTCCTGTATTTCCATAAGTTCCATCTGGATTAGCTGAAGGATTAATATATATTTCTGTAGCATTAACTAAATTGGTAACTTCTGTATTTGTACCATAATTATTTAAAAGATAATCTATTAACCTAATCATTAAAGGGAAACCTGCAATTTCATTTCCATGCATAGAAGAGGTGTAAAAAAACTCTGGTTCTGCTTCTTCCATTGTTACATTATCAGAAATTTTAAGCACTAATAGGGCTCTACCATTTTTAGTTGTACCTATATTTTCTAAAGAACAAATAGAAGGGAATGTATTGGCATAGTATGTCATTTTATTTACATATTCTGTATATGTAGGGTAAGCATCCCATGTTACATCCCATCCAGCTGCAATTGCTGCATTTTTTCCGTATTTAGATATTGCTTGAGGTGATTGACCACTTAAATGCGGATCGAACAATAATTCATTGTCTTCAGCTTTTACACTGTATGGAATATTGTATTCTAAGAACTGTTGAAATGTTTTTGAATTTGCATAAGCCTCTACCTCTAAGGCATCTTCATCTACATGTTTATGTCCTATAGAGATTATTTTAGATAATGCATTAAATTGTGCTTTGTTACTTGCTTTAAATGTAAAGCAGACTTCATCCTTTTCTTTTAAGTATTTTTCTGCTTTTTGTTTATGCGTTTCTTGGGCGTTTAAGTTAGTTAACGAGATAACTAACACTACTAATAGGAGTATAGTTTTTTTCATGGTAGGTACTGTTTTTGGGGGAGCTGAGCCTTACTAAAGTATGAAAAAAACTTTAAAAACACTTTGAAATGCAAATAAAATCGATAAAGTGTATGTTTTTAGTCAAACTTGTACTAGTATTCAAAAGAAGTAAAACGCAACTATGGTTTAATAAATAAATGTGTTTATAACATATATGTCGCTTTTCTGTTTCATTAATTACGTAATAGTTAGTCTCTGAAAAAAATATTATAAAATTGGTTTTTCAAAAAAATGTAATTGTATTTAAAATATTAAGATGATTAACAAGAGCTTATTTAAATCCTATTAGGATTGTTTTTCTCAAATGCGTCTAATTTTGAAGGTGTTAATCTCATTTTTAACTCTCAGTAAACTCAAAAAAAGACTTTGATAATTAAATAATTAATAGTAAAAAACTTCTTTTTTTGAATAAAGATGAATAAAAAACAAAGATTTTTTGAAAGTTAATAAAATCATAATATTCGTTTAACCTAGTATTTGAACACTTTATCTATTGATTTAAATAGGTGCAAAAAATGTTAAAAAAAAGTAAGGAACGCCCTTACTTTTTTTATGGAATAGAAGTGTTTTTTCTTCAGTAATATTATCGAGATTTGTTTTAACTAACAATCTTCTCTTTGTAGAAATAACTTCATGTGACTGAGGGAAGCGAAGCTATATTTTGTGCTGAAAAAACACACTTTTTTATGAATTTTAATATTGGTTGGCATATTTTATATGTCAAATCTCGCTGTGAAAAAAAGGTTTATCAATCTCTTAAAGATATAGATTTGGACTCCTTCCTCCCAGAATATAAAACTGTAAAACAATGGAGTGATAGAAAAAAAACTATTATAAAACCATTATTCCCTTCGTATGTATTTGTGAATATTAATTCTTCAATGGATTTTCATAAAGCATTATCCGTTCAAGGTGTTTGTACATATATAAGTTTTGGGAAAGATTATGCAAGAGTAAGCGATAAAGAAATAGATAGAATAAAACTTTTTATTGGAACCAAAGGATTAACAGATATTGAGACTAATGCAGAGCTACCAAAAGTAGGAGAGATTAGAACAATTAATGAAGGTGCCTTGAAAGGATTAGAATGTGAAATATTAAAAGTAGATAATACTAATAAAATAATTGTAAGAATAGAGTCTCTTAAGCAAAATATAATGGCTACTATTCCTGTTGAAATAATAAAAACCCCTCAAGAATTAGTTAATTAGAAATACTTATTTGAAATTGATTTAAAAAACATATAAATTTATAAATACTTAAATAAGTATAAGCTCCCTCTTTATAATGATTAATTTAAATACAATAGCGTTAACACGTTATTTCCTTACATACCCTTTATCTTCCCCAATTAAGCTTAATGTAGCATTGCTTAGTTGCTTTTTAGCACTATATGTAAATGCGCAAACTACACCTAAAGATTCTGTAACAACAATAGAAATAAAAGAAGTGATTTTAACCAATACATTTAAAAAAAATGCTACTGGTATAACGTCTTCTGCAATTGTTAATTCAGAAATTCTAGAAACTTTTAGCCCTTTAGACATTACAACATCAATTAACCAAGTTCCAGGCGTTTATGCTTTATCTGGAGCTTTAAACACTAATAGGATAACGATTAGAGGCATAGGAGCAAGAACGCCCTTTGGTACAGACAAACTAAGACTTTATTATAATAATATACCTATTACAAATGGAACAGGAAGTTCTACAATAGAAGCTTTCGATTTAGAAAATTTAGGAAGTATAGAAGTTATAAAAGGCCCAAAAGGAACAGCATATGGTGCTAATTTAGGAGGTGCAATATTATTAAAATCCAGGACACCAAAATACAATACCACTGTACTCTCTAATAATTTTACTTTAGGTTCTTACAACTTAATTAAGGATAATTTAAGTGTACAGCATAATTCTGATGCTTTTTATATAGGTTTAAATTATAACCATACAGATTTAGATGGATATAGAGAGAATAATAGCTTTAAACGAAACGGACTATTATTAAACACCGAGTATCGTATTAATGCCTCTAATACAATAGGTTTACTTGTAAATCATATAGATTATATAGCACAAATACCAAGCTCTATAAACCAAACAGATTTTAACGAAGATCCTACTCAAGCCGCAGGAAATTGGTTAGCGGCACAGGGGTTTGAAGATGATATCTATACCCTTATTGGTGTGCATTACAAAGGGAAATTAAGTGAAAGACTAGAAAATACAAGCTCTATTTTTTATAGCCATTTAGATAATAACGAAGCAAGACCATTTAATATTTTAAATGAAGCCACAAGCGGATACGGATTTAGAACTCAATTTAAAGGCTACTCAAATATTAATACCACTAAAATTGAGTATACATTAGGAGGAGAATTATACAAGGATAAATACGATTGGAAAACCTTTAGAAATGAGTATAGAGATAATAATGGAAATGGAAGCCTGCAAGGCGAGCAAATAAGTAATAACACAGAATATAGAGATCAGTTAAATATTTTTGGATCTTTTAGTTATCCTATTACAAATAAATTTAGGGCACAGTTTAACCTCGCTCTAAACCAAACAACTTACGATTTTAGAGATTTATTTAATAATGGAGAGGATAATAAAAATGCCTCTAGATCCTTTGATCCCATTCTGCTTCCTAGTTTAAGTTTAGAGTATGCATGGAGCCCTTTATATAATCTATATTTTAATATAAGCAGAGGTTTTTCTAACCCTGGATTAGAAGAAACATTAACACCAGATGGAGTAATTAATCCTAATATAGAGCAAGAAAAAGGAATGAGTTACGAAATAGGTTCTAGTTTAAAACTGTTAGAAAATAACCTGCTGTTAAATATCTCATTATACCAAATGAATATTAAAGACTTATTAGTTGGGGAGCGTATTGGAGAAGATCAATATGTTGGTAGAAATGCTGGTAAAACAAAACACCAAGGATTAGAGATAGATGCAAATTATAAGTTTCCATTTATTGGCGGTTCTATTTTAAAAACTTTTGTAAGATATACCCATAATAATCACTCTTTTGTTGATTTTATAGATGAAGGCGAGGATTTTTCAGGAAATAACTTAACAGGTGTTCCTAAAAATAAGCTAGATGCAGGTTTTTATTTCCTGTTAGATGGATTTTACTGGAATACAACGTATCAATTTGTAGATAAAATTCCATTAACAGATGCCAATACATTAAGTAGCGATCAATTTTCTGTGTTCAATACCAAAATAGGTTATAAAAAAGGAATAACAGATAAATTAACTTTAGGTATAAGTATAGGAGTTAATAATCTATTTGATACCAAATATGCACAATCTGTACTAATAAATGCTGTAGGCTTTGGTGGCGCAGAACCAAGGTACTTTTATCCAGGAAATAACAGAAATTATTATGGAAGTTTTAAAGTAAACTACCGCTTATAGATAAAAAAGAGATAACGTTACCTGTTTTCTTATTGGTAACACGACAATAACTTATTAATCAGCAAAAAACATTCTAGGAGTAGCATAGCAAATATGTTGCTCTACTTTGTAGTACACCGCTTTTAAGGCTTTAAGTACTATATAACGCTATTTTAATTATAGAAAGATGAGCTTAAAAAGACAATACAAATTAAACATGCCTCAACTATTATGGGGAGGTTTAAGCGAAAATTGGTTACTTAAAGAACTAGGAGATGTTCATTGGCAACAAATAACAAATGCTTTAAATACAGCTTCAGACCAATTAACAGATAGTAGAGGAGAAAGACTATATGCAAGTTTTGTACGTTTACATTGGTCCGGAGCTAATATTTCAAAATTTGCAGAGAATGATAGTCTAGAATTACAAAGTAAACTTTCTAGGTACGGAAGTAAAATGTTTTTTAGTGAAACAGATGGAGTAGGAACATCAGGAGCATTTAAAGCGAATTTAATGTCTGTATTTTCTACAAGAGAAGCTTCAGATAATACTAAACTAAAAAAGGGAGCTTTAAAAGCAGAAATAGATTCAGATGCTATAAAACTACACAGTAAACTTCCTCCAGTCGCAAAAGAATATTTAGAAAATAAAAGCGGAATCTTCGATGAAAATAATCAATTAAAACCAGAAGGAGTCGAGCCAATTATTTACCAAAAAGAATACATAATAGATGCTTATGATGATATAAATGGTGTTGGATTATTATATTTTGCTAGCTATCCAAAAATTAATGATAAATGTGAGCGTGAGTATATTAAAAACCAATATCAATTAAAAGGAGACTGGTTAGAAATTGCAGGAGTAATTTCAAGAGATATACACTACTATGGTAATGCTAACTCTGGAGATAAACTTATTTACGAGTTAAATAAACTAGAACAAAAAAAGGATGAAGTAACATTACACAGTTCGTTATACAGAGCAAAAGATCAACAATTAATAGCAAAAGTATACACTACAAAACAATTAAAAAACAGTGATGCTTTAGAGATTAAAAAAGAGCCTGTAGTAGTAAAGCAGCAAGATTTAAAGATAAAACAGTCTAAAATTGACTATAAAACACCAATAACATTAAACGCTAAGCCACTAACAGATTTAGATAAAAAGACATTAAATACAATTGTATTACAATTTTTGAAATCTGTGTTAGAGGTAGACACATTAACAAAAGACACAAAGCTTAATGAGTTAGGAATAGAATCAATAATCTATCAAGAACTATCAGAGTATTTATATGAAAACCACAAAATAGATAGTAACCCTAGTCGGTTTTATGGAACAGAATCTGTTGACACATTAACTAATTATCTTTTAGGAATAGAAACATCAACAATACAAAATAAAAGGAATGGATATAGCGCTTCTATAGAAGAAGATATTGCCATTGTAGGAATTAGTGGTAGATTTCCAGGAGCACCAAACCTAGACACCTATTGGGAAAATTTAAAAGCAAATAAAAATACCATCACAGAAGTTTCTACAGAGCGATGGGATTGGAAAACATTTAATAAAAATCCAGAAGAAACAACAACAGCAAAATGGGGCGGTTTTATAGAAGGAGTTGGTAATTTCGACCCACTATTTTTTGGAATTAGTCCTTTTGAAGCAGAGCTAATGGATCCGCAACAACGTATTACACTAGAAAGTGTTTACACAGCTTTAGAAGACGCAAACATAGTACCATCGGCATTAAAAGGAACAAATACAGGAATATATATTGGTGTCTCTGGCTCAGATTACGCACACATATCTGGAGAAGCAAGAAAAGGAAAAGCAGAAGCCTACGATGCAATTGGTACAGCCAGTTCTATTTTAGCAAATAGAATCTCTTATTTATTAAATATACATGGGCCAAGTCAGGCAATAGACACAGCATGTTCATCATCTTTAGTAGCTGTAGATCAAGCTGTAAAAAGTATTAAAAACGGAACAAGTGATATTGCAATAGCAGGAGGCGTACATACAATGTTAAGACCAGAGTTAACTGTATCTTACAGTCAGGCAGGCATGTTAAGTGTAGACGGACAATGTAAAACTTTCGATAATGAAGCAAATGGATATGTTAGAGGAGAAGGTGTTGGAATTGTCGTATTAAAAAAGTTAAGTAAAGCAGAGCAAGATGGAGATTACATCTATGGAGTAATAAAAGGAAGCGCAGTAAATCATGGCGGAAAGGCAAATACGTTAACATCTCCAAATCCAGAAGCACAAAAAGCATTATTAATAGAAGCTTACACCTCTGGAGATATAGATCCTAGAGATGTTAGCTATATTGAAGCACACGGAACAGGAACACCACTTGGAGACCCCATAGAAATTGAAGGCTTAAAACTAGCTTTTAATGAGTTATACAAAGAAAAAAATATTAAACCGTCTAAATATAGCTATTGTGGAATAGGAAGCGCAAAAACTAATATAGGGCATTTAGAAGCAGGAGCAGGAATTGCTGGGTTATTAAAAGTACTATTATGTATTAAAAATAAAACACTACCAGGAAACCCTAATTTAAAAACGCAAAATAAGTACATTAATCTAAAAGAAACACCTTTCCATTTAAGAACAGAAACGACACCTTGGACAATTGCTAAAAATAAAACAAGAATTGCTGGCGTTAGTTCTTTTGGATTTGGAGGTGTCAATGCGCATGTTGTTTTAGAAGAGTATAAAAACAAACAAAAAGTATATAAAAGCCTTAGTCCAGCACTTATAATCTTGTCGGCTAAAAATAACGATAGATTAAAAGAAAAAGCAATAGAACTAAAAAAACACCTTCAATCTAACCTGGTGCAACTTCACGATTTAGCCTACACACTTCAGTATGGCCGTGAAGAAATGGAAGAACGCCTTGCATTTAAAGCAGAAACAATAGATGATGTAATAACAAAACTAAATAGTTTTTTAGAAGGCGATACAATAGATATAGCTACAGGGAACTCTAGAAAAGACAATTGCAGTTTTTTACTAGAAGGAGAAGCAGGGCAAGCCTATATGGATATTGTAATTTCTAAAAAAGAGTTTACATTATTAGCAGAACTCTGGGTAAAAGGAACAGATTTAAATTGGGAATTTTTATATGGAAAAACAATACCAAATAAAATAACATTACCAACATATCCTTTTGCAAAACAATACTACTGGGTATCTAAACCAGAACAAGAAACCTTAGAAACGACCAGTACTAAAACCAAAGTATTAGAAATACAGGCCTCAATAGAAGAAACCGTAGAACTTACAACAGAAGAAAAAGTAAAAAACTTTTTAATGACTGTATTAAAAAAGGTTTTAAAACTAGACGAAAAGGATATAGATTTCACGTTAGATATTGGCGATTATGGAATAGATTCTATTATGTCTGGACTTATGATAGCAGATATAAGAGAAGTTGTAGCAGAAGTACCACCATTACTTTTTATGGAGTACAGAACCTTTAATGACATTGTAGAATATTTAGTAGCAGACTTTGGAGATAATTTTAACGATATTAAGCAAAGCGCACCTGTAGTAAAAGAAGTAATAAAGGTTGTTAAAGAAACACTGCAAACCGAAAATATACTACCACAAAAAGAAGCAGAACCTCAAGAAAAAGAAACAGAAAGTAATGCAATTGCAATAATAGGAGTTAATGGTATCTTACCGCAATCAGAAAATACATTGCACTTTTTTGAGCACCTAGAAAAAGGAGACTCATTAACAGAAAAAATTCCACAAAAGCGATTAGACCTATTAGGTTTAAAAGATGAAGAGCGCAAACAAATAGCAGAATTTTATGGCGGGTTTATTGATGGAATAGAGTATTTCGATTATAAGAAATTTAAATTCACTAAAGAAGAAGCAATACAAATAGATCCACAATTAAGAAAACTAATAGAATCTGTATGGAATGCAATTGGAGATAGCGGATACAAAGTAAAAGACTTTCAGAAAAAAGAAACAGGTGTTTTTGTTGCTACCACAGGAAATTCAGGATACTTAGATGTTATGAAGCGTGAAGCGCAGGAGTATGAAGTAGAAACACCAGCACTCTATGCCAATCGTTTGTCTCATGTATTTAATTTAAAAGGCCCTAGCCAAGTAGTAGATACAGCATGCTCATCGTTTATAGCAGCAATGGAAAGAGCCTCTCACGCTTTCCAAAGAGGCGATTGTAAACAAGCTATTGTGGCCACAGCCACACTTAATTTATCCTCTCATGAATTAATTAAAGAAGACCTTACAGGAATTTATTCTAAAAGCGGAGAAACTAAAAGCTTTAGTGAAGATGCAGATGGGTTTGTAAGAAGCGAAACCATAGGATCTATAGTTGTAAAACCTTTAAACGAGGCAGAAAAAGATGGAGATTATATCTATGGAGTAGTTAAAGGAATAGGAGTATACCACGGTGGTAAAGCACCTTTAAAATGGAATAGCCCAAATATAAAAGGGCAGAAAAAAGCCATAGAGAAAGCCATAGCACAAGCAAAAATAGATCCCTTAACAATAGATTATATAGAAGCAGAAGCCAATGGTGTATCTTTTGTAGATACATCAGAGATGGTTTCAATTCAATCCGTATATGGAAACTATTTTAAAAACCCAGTAAATGGAATAAAAGATAAAACAATTTACGTGGGAAGCTTAAAACCATTAATGGGGCATGCAGAAACCTCCTCAACGTTCCCGTGCTTGTTAAAATTAATAGCAAGTACACAAAATAAAAAATTATATGGAGTAAAAGGATTATCGCAAATAAATGGAGCAATTACTCTAGATAAGCACTTTTCTATTTTAAAAAATGATATAGACTGGCAAACTTTAACCGATAACCCTAAACGAATGGCAATGAATTGTTTAGGTATAGGAGGCGTAAACACCCATTTAATTTTTGAAGAATATCAAAATAAGACTACAGAGAATGTTGAAAATGAACGAGAATTTAGTTTCATATTCTCAGATGAAAATGAAGAACAATTAACTAAACTATTAGAACAATTTGTAATAGCATTACCTAAACTAAAAGATAACTTTAGCACATTCGAATTACTAAATAGACTAGAGTTTACTTTACAAGAAGGAAGACATATAGAAACCTGCCGTTTAGCAATAATAACCAACACGTATAAAGACTTACTAGAAAGTATTAAAGCATGGCTGTTAGACAAAAATGCATGGGCAGACAATAAACAACGTTTTTATAACGCAAATAAAATAGAAGCAGGAGACGCAGTATTAGTTCAAGAAGCCTATACTACCAAAGATATAAAGGCGCTCACTAAATATTGGACAAAAGGCGCTGTAATACAATGGAGTCGCATTCAAAAACACACAAGTATTTTAAAACGTATTCCTATACCAACAACAACCCTTAAAACAACATATTGTTGGCCATTTAATATTAAAACTCCCATACAAAATAAAATAAAAATGAGAGAAACAGACCGTCCAAAACCTATTTACGATTTAATAAAAGGACAAACGGAGTCACCTTATAAAATTAATAATAACCATTTATTTCTTTTCGATTTAAAATGGGATAAAGTTGAAAGCAACACTTTTAATGAGGCAACAACTACGGTATTAGAACAACATGCTATTCTATGTTATATAGATACAGTAACATTAAAAGATATTAATGGATTGGTAGTACCAAAACCAGAGTATTATAATGAAAAAACATACACAGAATTAGTAAATAACGTATTCCTATACATTCAAAATGTAATTAAACAAAAACCAAGACATACGGTAAGTATTCAAATTATTTTACCAAAATCTTGTATAGATAATAGTTATGGATTAACAGGGTTAGTACACAGTACTAGGCAAGAATCTACCAAAGTAAAACCACAATTAATTTTTGTTGAAGACACGGTAGAAGAAAATACGTTGCATACTATTTTAAAAGATAATATTGCTAATCTAGATATCGATAGAATAATAAAATACGAAGGGAAAACACGCTATGTAGAATATACTAGTCCAATAAATATTATAAATAAGCCAATAAAATTAGAAAAGACTTATAAGTCTGGAGACGTTATTTTAGTAACAGGAGGACTTGGAGGCTTAGGTATTGCTATGACTAAAAATATTTTAAAACATAGTAAGTATGTAACCATAGTACTCGTTGGGAGATCAATACTAGATAAAGCTAAAAGTGAAAAACTAAAAGAATTAAACAACGACACAAACAAGGTTGTTTATTATGATACAGACATTTCTAAAGAAAAAGAAGTTAAAAACTTAATACAGAAAATTCTTAGAATACATCAAAAACTAGATGGCGTTATTCATTGTGCAGGAGTTATTAGAGATAACTATATAATGAAAAAAACAGTAGAAGAAATTAAAACAGTATTCGAGCCTAAAGTATACGGAGCCAAATATATAGATGAGCATACAAAAGACATCGCATTACGATTTTTCTTATGCTTCTCTTCATTACACTCCCTCGGTAATGCAGGGCAAGCAGATTATGCTATGGCTAATGCTTATCTAGATGGCTTTATAAGGGCAAGAAATAAAGCTGTTAAAAATGGTAGAAGACAAGGACAATCAATAACAATGAATTGGCCATACTGGGCAGGTGGAGGAATGCAACTTTCTGAAATCGCTATAGACCTCATGACAGGGACTAAAGGATCTGTACCAATGCCAACAGAAATAGGCGCAGAATTAATGCATTACGCAATACAATTAGGGCAAGAACAAATGTTTGTTGATTTAGGCGATTACAACAAAATAATAAAACAACACAATATAGACCGTTACGAAGCAAAACAGCTTCTTATCTAAACATTTAACCTCTAAAACTATATATAAACAATCCATTTTAAAACTAATAAACTAATAAAAACAAAACCCTCATGAAACATATTGTTACACTATTTGCTATAGTATTTATGGTAAATAGTTCAATAGCTCAAAAAGCAAAAGATTCTATTAAACCGTCTTTAGGAATAAACTCGGAGCTCTCATATAAAATGCTTGAACCAAATCAAGATTTGAGAAAAATAAATATTTTAATAACAGAAAGACAAAAGGGAACGCTTAAAAACAAAAGCTTAACATTTGGAGCATCATTGATAGCATTAGGAGACTATCAAAAGTCTAATACCGATTCAAAATTTGGATATTTAATGCGTCACCCAACACCTAATAATCAATTAGGAAAAGAAGTAAGTGAAGCAGTAATACATTCATTTCAATTTTCGGCAACAGCAGCCGTTAATAATTGGTTAACCGCTTATGCAGAAATACTTTACGATCCACAACAAAGTTTTGGGCCTGGAACTATTACAACACTTACTAGAAACCAATTACAATTACGTAAAGGATATGTGTTAATAGGAGATTTAAATAAATTTCCTGTATACGGTGCTATAGGTAAAATGGATGCCCCTTTTGGCATAACAGGAAGTGTAAACCCTTTTACAAACTCTACATTATGGCATGCCTTTGGTGGTCTGGGCTATGGAGCTCAAGTCGCATTTAAAAAATGGGATGTTCATGCAACATTTATGGCAGTACAAGGCGGATCGCAATTTAGAGCATTAACAATGCCTGTAAACGATAGTAATGTGCCATCTAGACTAAATAATTTTGTTTTCGATTTAAATTATACTTTAAATATTAAAGAAGGGGTAAATTTACTTTTTGGAGGCTCTTATTTACATGGAAGCGCATACTGCCACGGCTTTCCAGTAACTCACTTTTCTGGATGTGCAGATAATAACCCAGCATATACATTTTATGGGAAACTAAATATTAAAGACCGATTAACTTTAAAAGGAGGTTTTGCAAAAACATTAGAAGTTTGGCCAGGAACACATAACCCAACACCTCCACTTGATGTTTTTGAAGCATCAAAAGTATCCTCGATGGAAGTAGGAGCTAAATATAATTTTAATAATAGCGGCGCTTTTAAATATGCAGTTTCTGGTGAGTTCTCTAATTTTATCTCAGGACCAGATGGAGCACCATGGGAAAGACAAAATCAAATAGTATTAGGGTTTTCAGCACTTTTAAATAATTCATCAAAATTATTCTTAGAACTTTTTAGAACAGATGGATATGTACCATTAAACTTTATAAGTGGTAGTGCTCCAAACGCACCATTTCCAGCAGGAGAAACACATAGTGAAAGAGACGTTTTTAGCCATGGGATTGTGCTAGGAGCTCAAATAACACTTTAAAAAAACCAATAAAATATATAGATAATAAAGGTTAAGATATTTAGCCCAAGCTTCCTATTGGCTTTTTTTAAAGTATTTAGAAAGCTTAGGCATATAAATAATAAATATAAACAAGCAAAAATTTAAATAATAATTAAAACTGGTAACCAATGAATGAATTAGAAGAACAAATTAAAGAGTACTTAACAAACAAATCTGCAGAACTATTAAGTATTGAACCGTCTGCTGTAGAGTGGGAGTCGGACATAGACGAATATGGATTTGAATCTATGAAAATAAACAAATTGTGCGTGGACATTAACAACACTTTTGGTATAGAAGTACGTCCAGCAGTACTATTAGAATATACCTCTTTAGCTGAGTTTAGCGACTACCTAAAGAAGGAACACTATGCTAAAATGGAGGAAGTATTAATGTAATGTCTTGCATCTCTATATAACTAGAATCACAACTAATATATATGAATTTTTAAAAACAAATCACAATGAGAAAAGAACTAGATATGAACGCGTTCGAATATGATAGTGATCAGCAACGCATTTTAGAAAATGCTAAGTATTTATACTTAGACGATGCAGAGATGGTAGAACACTACTCGTATGTTCAAATGAGACACCAATTAACCTCTACAAACTATGCGCTAGATGCAGAGAAAGAGTTTATTAAAAATAAGTTTGAGAAGTTTAAAAAAGAATGTAAAGATTTCGACAAAATCGATTACAGAAAATCTCACATAAAACTTAAAGCATACAAACCAGAAGAAATAGATCAAGAAAAACTGACTAAACTACTATGCGATCCTGGAGCACCACCAGTAGTTATAAAAGGGTTAATGAATGATACTAAGGCAGCAAAGTCTTGGAACCATGAGTACTTAATAAAAAACTATGGAGATGTAGAATTATTTGGTATGGATTACTCTAAAAACGATGGAGCAGATAAAAACATTGGTTTTGGAGAAGGAGCTAAAAAAGTAACCGCTAAATATGTTTTAGAAAATCAGTTAGATCCAAAATCTAAAGAAACATTTTACATTAATAACTCTGTAGACTTTTTTAATGCTTATCCAGAACTTTTAGAAGATGTTGGAGTAAGTAAGTTAAATAACATGGTAGATAATTTAGTAAAACCATTATTTCCACAGTTATTTATAGGAAACTTTAAAACCTGGGGAACAGACTGGCATATTAATAATGATGTTAGTGCAACCTTTGGAATTTCAGGAGTAAAACGTTGGTTCTTTATGGATCCTTTACACGCCTATTCGTTACAAATTATACCAACACCACATACACCAGCAGGAATGCTATCTTCTGCCTTTGTTGGCGGTTCTACAAGTATACGTTACGATTTAGATTATCACGTATTACATAACCCTGTATATGCATACATTCCTAAATATTATTACGATCAAGGACCAGGAGATGTTATTTTCTTCCCAAAATGGTGGCCACACTCTATTATTAATCAATCGCCATTAACAATTATGGCAAACCAACGCTATACAGAAGTAGATTTAGTAGAAAACACAAAATCTTTCGATACAGCAATTAGAATGCCATTATACGAAAATATCTTAAGATCAGACCCAAGATATAGAGATTACAACTTCAAGATTTACCAATCCTTACAAAAGGAGGAAATCATTACCGGAGCTACATATTTTGGAAGAGAACAAGAAGAAAAAGAATTAGAAAACGCAGAATAGATAAAGCTAAAACATTATGAAAAGTAAAGAATTTTTATTGAATATGGGATTTTTCTACTCTGTAGTCATTCCAGAAGAAAAAAAGTGTTACATCCTTAAAGGAAAAGAATTTGAACACGCAGATGTTCAGAATTTTATTAATAACGAGACAATGGATTATTCTCAATATGAATCTACAGGTTTCCCTTACGATGTAAATGAGAGTTGGACAAGTTATTTAGAAGCTCAAAACCCGGTAAACTACACATCTGAAAAAGATTTATCTGAAGAGCAATACATAGAACGATTATCAGCAAGAAAAAATACTGATGGATTAGTATTGGCTATAAAAGATCCAGCAAAAGATAAAGTGAAAGTATTTAAGAAAAATATGCAATTATTTCACGGCTAGTAGGTGCTAGTAATAAGTGAAGAGGTTAAAGTTATTGCAAACATAAGCATATATAAAAATGTCACAGAAAGAAGAATATAATAACGTATCTAAAAAGAAACCAGTTGCAATTATTGGAATGTCTGGAGTATTTCCAGAGTCAGATTCAATAGAGCAGTTTTGGGAAAAATTAGAGAATCAGGAACAATTGATCAAAGTAATTCCGGAGGATCATGACCCAAAAAGAACGATACAACCAAAGCGAGGTGCATTTGTGAAAAATCTGCAAGGATTCGACGCAAAACTATTTCATATTATTGGCAAAGAAGCTAAATATATGACACCACAGCAACGTAAGTTATTACAATCTGTGTGGCATTTGTTCGAAGATGCATGTATTTTACCCTCTTCCCTTAAAGATAAGAAAGTAGCTGTTATTGTAGGTAAAGAAGTTAATCCTTACATGGAATACCTTACAAAAGCTCCAGTAACAGCTTATTCTTGTTTAGGTATGGCACAAACCTATTTGCCAAACCGCATCTCTAACTACTTTAATTTAAAAGGGCCAAGTTACTGCATTAATACCTCATGTTCTAGTGGATTAACCGCATTACATCATGGTAAAAAAATGCTTCAAAACGGAGAAGTAGATTATGCAATTGTAGCAGGCGTTAGCTTAATATATGGAGAAGAATGGACACGCTCTTTTTTTGGAGGCTCTCAATCTATGGGACTAATGTCTACAATAGAAGATGGAGGTAGTCCGTTTCAAGATAGCGCATCTGGATTTACACCATCAGAAGGAGTTGTAAGCCTACTATTAAAACGAAATGAGGAAGCAGTTAACGATAACGATAATATTCATGCTTTAGTTATAGGATCAGAATCAAGTCATGTAGGAGGAAATGGAAATATAGCCTTCCCAGATTCAGGACAACAAAGCAAAGCAATTATAGAAGCCTATAAAGAAGCTAATGTAGATCCCTCAACGGTGACGCATATAGAAGCACATGCCGCCTCTGCAATTTTAGCAGACTCTCAAGAAATTAAAGCATTTAAATTAGCCGATAAATATTTTGGCAAAGAATTAAATAATGAAAAGACACCACCATGTAAAATAAGCTCGCTAAAACCAAACATTGGTCACATGCATGCTGCCTCTGGTTTAGCCTCTGTAATTAGGTTAGTCTATTCGTTTAAAGCAAATAAAAAATTAGGAATAAAAGGATTTAAAACATTAAGTCCAGAAATTAAACTAGACAAAACACGCTATTATATTTCTTCAGAAACAGAAAACTGGCCAAGATTAATAGACGAAAATAAACAAGAAATACCACGAAGAGGAGCCGTTAATAACTCTGGAGGTGGCGGAAATGTTATTCACACCATATTAGAAGAATACATTCCAGAAACTAAAAATAATAAAAATGATGAGCAAAATGATACCGCTTACTATTTAGCATTATCATGTACAGAAGCATCACAATTTGTACCATATGCAGAACGCATAAGAACTTTTTTAGTAAAACATAGCGATTGCAACCCTAAGCAATTAGAATACCAATATTTAATTAGTAGAAAAGAACTAAATCAACGTATTGTATTTAGATACAAAACAATAGAAAACTTAGTAGAGAAATTAGATAAGTTTATAAGCTCTAAAGGAAAACGAGGCTATTATGTAAATGGAAACCATAAAGAAGAATTAAGTCTTAATGAAATATTCTTAAAGAATGGAAAAGTAGTAGACTTTTTAAATGAACTAAATGATACAAGAGATAAATCCTTTTTGTTCGATTTATGGGCAAAAGGTTATGAAACTCCTATTCATAAATATTTTGAAAACATAAAATATGCAAAATTATCATTGCCAGGATACCCATTTAACGAACAAAACTATTGGTTAGATATTTATGCAGACAAAACAAGTTTAAAAATAGAAGACACTAATCTAGAAACAAACATAAATGGAGCTAACACTATTAACAGTTCTGCTCCAAAAACAATAAATATAGAAAAAGAAGTAGAACACTATTTACTTCAAACAGTATCCGAGTTATTAGACGTATCAATAACTAATATTTCTACAGAAGAAGAAATAGGAGATTATGGTTTTAACTCAGTTGGGCTAACCGAATTTGCAAACGTATTAAGTGAATTTTACACTTTAAAAATACTACCAACACTATTTTATAACTATCCTACTATACAAAAACTAACAAGATTTTTATTAGAAGAGCATAAAGAAGCAGTAGCAAAGCAACATCAATTTACAATACCAGCTACAGTAGAGAAAAGTACTGAAGCACCAGTAATATTAAAAAAACCTAAAAATTGTAAAAAAGAAGAATGTGCAATACGAGCTTCAGTAAATAAAGCAAACGAACCTATAGCAATTATAGGAATGAGTGGTCGTTTCCCAGGCTCTCCAGATGTAAATACATTTTGGGAAAATATTAAAGCCAATAAAGATTTAGTAACCGAAATCCCTAAAGACCGTTGGGATTGGCAAGCATATTATGGCGATACAACAAAAGATAAGCAAAAAACAACTGCAAAGTGGGGAGGCTTCATAGACGATATAGATAAATTCGATCCATTACATTTTAGCATATCTCCTAAAGAAGCAGAATTAATGGATCCGCAACATCGATTAGCAATCGAAGAAGCATACCATGCATTAGAAGATGCAGGAGTAAACCCTAAAAGTCTATCGGGAACAAATACAGGAGTATTTATTGGAAGTTATTTTGATGATTACGCTACGCTTATAGATAGAAGTAGAATAACAGATTCGCAAGTCATTACAGGCCTATCACAAGCTATGGTAGCTAACCGCATTTCTTATTTATTGGACCTTCACGGACCAAGTGAAACAATAGATACAGCATGCTCAAGCTCTTTAGTAGCAATAAAAAGAGGATTAGAAAAAATACAAAACGGAGATTGCGATGTTGTTATAGCAGGAGGTGTAAGTTTAGTATTAATGCCAGATTTATTATTTCCATTAAGTCAAGCAGGATTTTTAAGTAAAGAAGGACGCTGTAAAACATTCGATCAAAGCGCAAATGGTTATGTAAGAGGAGAAGGTGTAGGTATGATTGTATTAAAACCATTAAGCAAAGCTAAAGAAGATGGAGATCGTATACATGCCATTATTCGAGGCGCATCAGAAAATCATGGAGGAAAAGCAAATACATTAACGTCACCCAACCCTAATGCACAAAAAGAACTCCTAATAAAAGCATACAAATCTGCAAAAGTAAGCCCAGAGCAAGTAGGATATATTGAAGCACACGGAACAGGTACCCCATTAGGAGACCCAATAGAAACAGAAGGTTTAAAATTAGCATTTAAAACCCTATATAAAGATGCCGGTAAAACATTACCAGTATCACCGCACATAAAACTTGGAAGTGTAAAAGCCAATATAGGGCATTTAGAACCAGCAGCAGGAATTGCAGGAATTATAAAGTTAATACAGATACTAAAACATAAAACGATTCCAGGAAACCCACAATTAAAACAACCTAATGACTATTTAGATTTAGAGAATAGTCCATTCGCATTACAAAAAGAAACCACACCATGGTTTACAGAAAAAGGACAAACAAGAATAGCAGGAATAAGTAGTTTTGGAGCAGGAGGAAGTAATGCCCATGTAGTATTAGAAGAATATATTTCTGAAAATAAAATATATAAAAGTAAGGAACCAACAGTTGTTATTATTTCTGCAAAAAATAAAAACAGGTTAAAAGACCAAGTACAACATCTATTAACTTACATAATAACTAATAATACAACATCTATTTACGATTTAGCCTACACATTACAAGTAGGAAGAGAAGCTATGGAAGAACGTTTAGCAATCTCTGTAAGCAGTATAAAAGAGTTGCAAAATGAATTAGAAAATTACTTAAATAGTAATGACGCTAATTTTCTACTAGGTAATACACGTAAAATTAAAACCACGATAGAAAATCAAGAATTACAAATAGCATTAGATGGTATAGATTTAAAAACCTTAGCAGAATATTGGGTAAAAGGAGTAAGCATAGATTGGAAACAATTATACAATAAAGATAACTGTCCAAACATTATATCATTACCAACGTATGCTTTTGCTAGACAACGCTATTGGATACCAGAAACAACATTTAAAATAGTAGAACAACCAAAAGCAATTGAGAACAGTAAAACCCCAGCAAAAACAATAGAACTATACAAAGAAAACTGGAAACCAATAACATTAAAAAACGAAGTTGCAATAGAAGGAACAGTTTTAATTTTAAATGTAATAGAAGACAATAAGGCTATAGCAGAGGCATTAACTAAACATATAAATAAAACATTAGTTGTAAACCTTTCAGACATAGAAAATATTCCATACAAAACGGTAAGAGCAGTAATAGATTTAGGAAGTAAATCTATGGAAGACTATACTTGGGTAAAAGTCATTCAAAAAGTAATAGATCGCTCAAACCACGAAAATATAAATCTTGTACAACTTTGTAAAACAAATGAAAACATAATAGGCAAAGGATTATACCAAACATTAGGAGCCGAGTATAGTAAAGTAACCAGTATAAGTTTAGAATTAGAACCAGATTCAACACTAGAAGTAAACGTAAATGCCATTTTAAAAACACTCTCGTCGGTATCTAGAAATGTAAAATTACAATACATTAACAACCAATGGAAAACGCCCTACCTAGAACCAGTAGAACTAAATGCAGATGCAAAAATAGAAGGCCCAATATTAATAACAGGAGGAACAAGAGGGTTAGGAATGGCATATGCCAAACATTTGGTAACAAAACATAAAGTAAAGCAATTAGTGTTATTAGGAAGACAAAAATTTCCGCCAAGACAAGCGTGGAATAGTATTGTTAAAGAGAATAATACATTGGCACAAAAAATTAAAGACATTTTGTTTTTAGAAAATTGTGGCGCTGAAGTTAAATTAATACAACCAGATTTAGTAAATAAAAAAGAAGTTTCGTTAGCATTAGATAAAATAAAAAAACAATGGGGAGCGATTAAAGGATTAATACACTGTGCTGGGTTAGTAGATATGGAAACACCAGCATTTATACGTAAACCAATAGAAACAATTATTAAACTTCAAGAGCCAAAAGTTATAGGATTACATAACTTATATGAGGTTTTAAAAACACACAATATAGATTTTGGAATTTTATTTTCATCCATTTCTGCATTAGTACCACATTTAGGAGCAGGACAATGCGATTATGCTATGTGTAATGCTTATTTAGAAAATTTTGCAGCCTTACACTATAAAGAAGGTTACAGAAGTATTCAGTGGCCAAGTTGGAAAGAAACAGGAATGGGAGAAGTAACCGAAGGTATATACAGAGACCTAGGGCTATTATCTCTAACCAATTTAGAAGGTGCTAACATAATAGATAAAGTAATAGCGTTAAAACCAGAAGATAAGATGCCAACTATAGCACCTATGGTATATAATCCAGAAGTATTCTCTGTAGAAAACCTATTACAAATACCAAAACAAAAAGAACAAGTACAAGTTGAAATAACTAAAGCAGATGATACAGTCGTTAGTAACTGGGTTACAGTACAAATTAGCGAAGCTTTAAAATTACCAGCAGACAGTATAGAATTAGATATACCATTTCAAGAGTACGGTGTAGATTCTATTTTATTAGCAGACTTAGTAAAACAATTAGAAAAAGAACTTGGCGGAAATGTAAGCCTATCACCAAGTATTATATTAGAACACCCTACAGTTGGAATGCTAAGTGAGTACCTGTCAGAGCACCATAAAGACGCATTATCTAAGATTTTAAACCAAAAAATAGAATCAGAATCTATAATAATAGAAGACACATTAATAACAGACGTCGAGCAGAAACACAAAACAAAACAACAAGATCACATTAACAAAAATGAGCCTATAGCTATTATAGGAATGGCATGTCATTTTCCAGACGCTAATACCATTGGAGACTATTGGGATAACTTAAAACAAGGAAAAGACAGTATAAAAGAAGTGTCAGCCAATCGTTGGGATATAAATACATATTACTCACCAAATAAAGAACAAGGAAAAAGCTATAGCAAATGGGGAGGTTTTTTAGATACAATTGAAGACTTCGATCCAGAATATTTTAAAATACCAGAAGCACTAGCAAGTCAATTAGACCCTCTAGAAAGACAATGGTTAGAAGTAAGCGCAGAAGCTATAGAAGATGCAGGCTACGATAAAAAAAGCCTATGGGGAAAATCGGTAGGAGTATATGCAGGCTCTAGAGTTGGGAATTTTAAACACAAACTAAAGAACTTACATAAAGACTTTATTGTAGGAACAGGACAGAACTTTATAACAGCACATTTGGCACATATCTATAATTTAAAAGGACCAAATATGGTTGTAGATACCGCATGTAGTAGTTCGCTAACCGCGATGGATTTAGCAGTAAAAGGATTACGACAAGGTGAAACCGAAGTAGCGTTAGCTGGAGGAGTAGATATTTTATTAGACGAAGGCCATTTTGTAGGATTAAGTATAGCTGAAGTATTGTCTAAAGACGGACGAACAAAAGCATTTGATGAAAAAGCAGATGGAACAGGATTGGGAGAAGGCTGTGGAGTTATAGTTTTAAAACGATTAAGTAATGCCATAGCAGACGGTGACAAAATCTATAGCGTTATAGAAGGAACCGCAGTAAATAATGATGGGAGTACAATGGGCATAACAACCCCAAACCCAAAAGCACAACAAGAACTGCTGGAAATAGCTATAGAAAATGGGCAAATAGACCGCTCTACAATTAGTTATATAGAAGCACACGGAACAGGAACCTTAATAGGAGATCCAATAGAACTAAAAGGCATTACCGCTGTATTATCTAAAAGTAGCGATCCAAATCAAAAATGTGCAGTAGGAAGTGTAAAAACAAATATAGGGCACTTAATGAGCGCTTCAGGTGTAGCAGGAGTTATAAAAACAGCATTAGCAATAAGTGCAGCACAATTACCACCAACATTAAATTGCGATACACCAAACCCACGTTTCGATTTTAACAACTCACCAGTATACCCAGTAAGAACATTACAAGATTGGGATGGCGTTAATGGAATTAGAAGAGGAGGAATAAGCGCCTTTGGATTAGGAGGGAATAATGCACATGTAATATTAAGTAATGAAGGTATTCCTGAGGCAAATAAAATTACCAAACCATTTAATAAAACCAATATAGCCTTTAACAAAAAGCGCTATTGGCCAGAAACAATAACAGAAACAAAAAAAGTAGAAATACTAGAGCCAATAAAAAATAAAGTAGAACGACCTCAAAAAATAAACGACGTCTCTGCAAAAAGTATGGCAACATACTTTAATATGAAAAAAGAAAAACAAGGAGCAGATTGGATCTTTACTTTAGATATGAATAATGATCACTATGTATTAAGAGATCACAAGGTACATGGAGTAAGTATAGTACCAGGAGTGACCTATCTAGACTTAATATTAAGATGTAGTAAAATTCTATTCGGTAAAACATTCGAGATAAGCCGAATCATATTTATAGAACCATTAGCAACAGACGAAACCTATAACCGTAGAGTAGAAGTACGCTTTAGAAAAGGAAAACATGCCATTAGCGAAGCAATGGTACGCTCTAGAAGATTAGATCATAACGGAAACAGTTATGGTAAATGGGACAAGCATGTGCAATGTAGGTTAAATAATATGCCAAGTGGAATAAAGGAAACATTTAACATAGAGGCCTTTAAAACAAATAGTGAACGTCAATTAAACATGGCAGAAGTCTATAAATCAGCCAGAACGGTAGATATAGTTCATGGTGAATTTATGGAGACTTTAGGAATGGTATACCAAAAAGGAAGAGAAGAATTAATGCAATTACATTTAAGTGAATTATCTACATCATACCTAGATCGCTTTTATTTAAGCCCTGCATTTTTAGATGGCGCAACTTTTTCAGGAAGCTCATTTCATGCCATTACAAAAAATCAAGTATCCTATATTCCATTTTCAATAGAGCAATTTAGAGCCTATAATACATTGCCTTCAACAATCTATGTTTATAGCAAACACAAAGAAGAAAAATACGATACACCTTCAGAAGTTATAAAAAGCGACATAAGCATCTATGATGCAAACGGTACACTATTAGTAGAGTTTAAAAACTTAGCTATAAAACGTATCAGACATGCAGGTTTAATAACAAACCTGTTACAAGAAAACAACGATAAAGTATTACAAGCCTAACCTCGCGTTACAAGCACAACCAAAATATTAGTATTATGAGTTCAAATGGTATAAGTACAACCAGAGTGAAAGAAACTATTCAGCTTTATTTGCAAGAATTATCAGGAATAGCACTAGGGAAACCAGCAAATTCAATAGACATAACAGCAGGGTTTTTCGATTTAGGAATGGATTCTAAAATGACCATGCAGTTAGTAACAGCATTAGAAGAAAAAGTTGGGCATGAATTATATCCAACCCTATTATTCGAATATCAAAATATAGAAGATTTAAGTCTGTATTTATTAGAAAGCGATAAAGAAGCATTCTCTAAAGAAACTACAGGCGAATTACCAAAAACTGTTGAGCAGAAAGTAGAACCAGTAGCTGTTACAAAAGTAAAAATGGTAACCATAGAATTAATTCAAAGCTATTTACAAGAATTGTCGGCAATAGCTTTAGAAAAACCAGCAGCTACTATAGATATAACAGCAGGGTTTTTCGATTTAGGCATGGATTCTAAAATGACAATGCAGTTAGTAACAACCCTTGAAGAAAAGGTGGGGCATGAATTGTATCCAACATTATTATTCGAGTATCAAAATATAGAAGATTTAAGCACATATTTATTAGAAAATGACAAAGAAGCATTCTCAGAAATAAAACCAATAGCAAGTGCAGAAGAAACCTTACAAAGCAATATAAAACAAGAAAAAACACCTGTAGAACGTTCAGTAACACCAGAAACTCTAATAGAAGATGATGTATGGGGAGATTTAATAGTAACAACAGAAACCCCAGAGTATAAGCCAGAAGTTAAAAAAGAACAAAATAAAACGGCAAATAATAATGCCATAGCAATTATAGGTTTAAGTGGACGTTACCCTCAAGCAAAAACTATAGCCGAATTTTGGGACAACCTTAAACAAGGTAAAGACTGTGTAACGGAAATTCCTAAAGACCGTTGGGATGCAGATGCGCATTTTGATAAAGAAAAAGGAAAACAAGGTAAAACCTATAGTAAATGGGGCGGTTTTATTGAAGATGCCGATAAATTCGATCCGTTATTTTTTGGAATGTCTCCAATAGCAGCCGAGAATATGGATCCGCAAGCTCGCATATTTCTTGAAGAAAGTTGGAAAACTATCGAAGATGCAGGTTACAACCCTGCAAAGCTTTCAGAATTATTTAAAGTAGGTGTTTTTGCAGGAGTATTCTGGACAGACTATCAATTATTCCGTTTAGACAAAAGTGAAAGTTCACCAAGTAGCTTTGTCTCTACTGTAGCCAATATGACCTCTTTTTACTTAGGGTTAAGAGGTCCAAGTATAGGGTTAGATACGCAATGCTCATCATCTTTAACAGCACTACATTTAGCATGCGAAAGTATACGCCGTTCAGAATGCGATGTCGCTTTAGCAGGAGGTGTTAATTTAAGCGTACATGCCAGTAAATACAATTGGTTATCTAATGCCAGATTTTTATCAGATAAAGGAAAATGTGAAGCCTTTGGAGAAGGCGGTAACGGTTATGTTCCAGCAGAAGGTGTAGGCACCGTTTTATTAAAACGATTAAGTGATGCAGAAAGAGATGGTGATAGAATTTACGGAGTAATTAAAGGAGAAGCTATTAATCATGGTGGAAAAAGTAGTGGTCTAACAGTCCCTAATTTAAATGCTCAAGCTGAGGTTATAAAAGATGCAATGCAAAATGCGGGGGTAAAACCAGAAGATTATAGCTATGTTGAAGCACACGGAACAGGAACAAGTTTAGGAGACCCTATAGAAATTGCAGGATTAAATAAAGCCTTTAATAATGTAACAGGACAATATTGTGCAATAGGAAGTGTAAAAAGTAATATTGGACATGCAGAATCAGCCGCAGGAATAGCAGGCTTTACTAAAGTATTATTACAACTACAACACAAGCAAATTGTACCAAGCATACATTCTAAAACATTAAATAGTAAAATTAATTTCGAGAAAACAGCATTTACCGTTCCACAACAATTGCAAGATTGGCACACTAGCTCTAATAATAAAAGGCTAGCAGGGTTAAGTAGTTTTGGAGCAGGCGGTAGCAATGCACATATAATAATAGAAGAGTATGTAAACCCTGTAAAACACTATAGCAGCCATGCGCCAGCTATTATAGTATTATCTGCAAAAAACACCGAACGTCTGGGCGTACAAGTAAAGAATATCTTAGAGTATATAGAAACCAATAGCACAACAAATGTTTACGACATTGCATATACATTGCAAGTGGGAAGACAAGCAATGGAAGAACGATTTGCATGTTTAGTAAACGATATTAGCGATTTAAAAACAACATTAGTTCAATACATTAGTGGAAATAGAGAAGGTTTATTATTAAGCAATGTAACCAATACAAAACACACAAACAGCTTTATATTAAAAGGAAATGCAGGAAAAGCATATATAGAAACAGCAATAAAAGAACAAGAAGTAGAAGCCTTAGTACAGCTATGGAGTCAAGGTATTGAAATAGACTGGAATTTATTATATAACAGTAATAATAAGCCAAATAAAATTAGCTTACCAACCTATCCTTTTGCAAGAGAACGCTATTGGGTAGCAGAAGCAAGTGAAACTACATCTACAGGAAAAGGAATTAGTAAATTACACCCATTAGTACACACTAACGATTCCACATTAGCAGAACAAAAATATACGACAGTTTTAACAGGAAACGAATCGTTTTTAAGAGACCATAAAGTAGAAGGAGAAAAAATATTACCAGGAGTAGCTTATTTAGAGTGGGCAAGAGAAGCAGGAGAAAGAAGCTTGGCTACAACAATAACACAATTAAAAAATGTAACATGGTTACAACCAATTAAGGTAAACTCTAATTCCGAAAAAATTCAGATTAATTTATTCGAAGAAGAGAATGGTTATGGCTATGAAATATACAGCCCAGCAACATTTGATAAAGACGAAATTATCTATGGGCAAGGAACCTTGCATACAGAAGAACAAACAAAACTTCCAAATGTTAACATAAATGCTTTAAAACTAACCTTTAATAGTAGTAAAACAGGAGAAGAATGTTATGCAATATTTAATGAATTAGGCTTTAATTATGGAAACAGCTTCCAAGGCATTAAACAATTATACTATAATAAAACAGCATCATTAAGTAAAATAGCATTAGAGGAAGATTATAATTATGTATTACAACCAGGAGTACTAGATAGCGCCCTACAGTCTATTTTAGGAATTAGTTTAGCAAAAGAAAATATAGTATTAAACTTACCCTTTTCAACCAAAAAAGTCACGATATATAATACTGTACAGCAAGCCAAATGGTGCCATGTAAGACAAAGTGATACCTATAAAATAGGAGATAAAGTAGTTATTTATGACATAGACATTTTATCGGAAACAGGAGAAGTTTTATTACAATTTAAAGACTTAACAACTTTACCCGTAAAAAAATCAATCCAACCAAAAACTACAAGCTCTAAAACAGCTGTTAATAAAGATTTTGGGCTTCAAACCTATACAACACATTGGAAACCAAAAGCGATAGATAATGAAGCGAAAGAAATCGCAACAGAGCATATTGTATTAATAGCAGGCGGATCTGTAGATTTAGGCGAAAAACTAAAAGAAAACTTAGAGCAAGAAGTTATTGTAATAAACGAACCAACAGAAATCGAGTATTACAATAAAATACAAGAACTTATAAAACCACTTTTAGGTGCAAAACAAACTATAGGATTAACTTTAATTTATAACACAAGCGAGTATATAGATTACGCATTTGCAAGTGGGATATTAAAAACTGCACAATTAGAAAGTAGAAAACTAATTACCAAAACAATAGGAGTAGAGGAGTTATCTGTAAACAAAGTAGAAGAATTAACAGAAACCATAAGACTTGAACAAAGTCAATTAGGAGAAGAGATAAGATACGTTGGTGGTAATAGACAAGAGCGTTTAGTGACTGCAATTAAAGACGCAAAACATTCAGGAGTAACGGTAAAAGACAATGGTGTTTATTTAATTACAGGAGGATCAGGAGGATTAGGAAAACTATTCGCGTCATATATAGCTAAAAATAAAACAACAAAACTAATACTGTCTGGTCGTTCTTCAACTTCAAAATTAAGCGATGCAGAATTAAAAGCATTAAATGCAAGCTATTATAGTTGTGATGTAACAGATAAGAAATCTGTAGATCATCTTATACAGACTATAATAAAAGAATACGGAGCTTTAAATGGAATCATACATAGTGCAGGAGTAATAGCAGATAGCTTTTTAATTAAAAAAACGACAACAGAAGCAACAAAAGTATTACAACCTAAAATTAACGGTGTTAAATATTTAGATTATGCTACTCGCAATTTAAAGCTAGATTTTACAGTCTATTTTAGTAGTATGGCTGCAGTAACAGGTAACTTTGGACAAAGTGATTATGCAAGCGCAAATACATGGCTAGACTATTATGCAGTATATAGAAATGCATTAGAAAAGCAAGGAAAACGTAGTGGGCATACTTTAAGTATAAACTGGCCATTATGGAAAGAAGGCGGGATGACAATGGATGCAGAGAGCGAAAAGTATGTAAAGCAGAAATGGGGCATGAGCGCTTTGCCAACAGCAGAAGGTATTTTGGCTTTCGAAACCTTATTAAAAAATAAAACAGAACAAGGCGTAATAGCTTACGGAGAACGCAAGAAGATTCACAGTAAATTAGTAGGAGAAGAAGAAGCAGTAACCATTAAGGAAACAATAGAAACTTCTCCAATAATAGTTTCTACAGAGACAACAAGTACCAGCCATTTAAGTAAGATTATAGAAAATGAAGTCTTTACCTTAATCTCATCAATATTAAAATTAGACGCCAATAGAATTAATAAAGAAAAAGGTTTTGGAGATTATGGATTCGATTCAGTAATGATGATAAATCTAGTACAAGTATTAAACGAGAAGTACGAAGGATTAGATTTGGCACCGACAGCGTTAATTAATTATACTACAATTTCAGAATTCTTAGAGTTTTTGTTAGAGGATCATGGAGATTTATTTAAAACAGGAAATACTGTTGTAAGCGATACAAAAGAAACTAAAAATATAGAAGTTAAAGACCATGTAGTAACCCCAAAACCAGTACAAGTTTCTAAACGTCACCAAAAAAATATTAAAAGAACTCCTGAAGTAAAAACTAAGCCATCTACTACAATGGCTATTGTGGCCATGAATGGGCGATTTAGCTCGATAAAAACAGAAGAAGAACTATGGTTTAATACAGCAACCAATGTACAATTAAACTTAGCCAAAGAAACAACAGCATCCCATGTAGCCTATAGCCAAATAGACTTAAAAAATGCAGAAGAAAACTGGTCTGTTTTAAATATGGATGCATCAGAAATTAGCCAATTATCTGCACAAGAAAAGTTGATTTTTGAAGTCCTATCTAATGCTATGGAGCATTATAAAATAGATAGAAAAGCCTTAGCCTCTAAAACTACAGGTGTTTTTATTGCAGCACAAGAATATGCAGAAAAAGAACATCAAACACTAGCATATTTAATACCTAATAAAGTCTCATACCACTTAAACCTTAAAGGCCCAAGCGAATTAGTTAATACATACTGTACAAGTAGTTATGTCGCTATCCATCGCGCAATACAAAGTATTACTAGTGGAGAATGTAAACAAGCCATTGTTGGAGGCGTTAATTTAGTCTCTAAAGAAGAAATGGAAAAAGCCGTTGCTTCAGATTTTGGCGGCTTGTTTAGTAAAAAAGGAGACACAAAAAGTTTTTCTGAAAATGCAGAAGGCTTTGTAAGAAGCGAAGGTGTAGGAATAATTATTATAAAACCATTAGAAGATGCAGAGCGAGATAATGATAATATATTAGGAGTAATTAAAGGAAGCTCTGTATGCCATGGCGGGAAAGGGTTTTCAATAGAAGCACCAAATGCCAAAGGCTTAAAAACAGCTATAGAAGAAAGTATTTTAAAAGCTAATGTCCCAATAGATACAATAGATTATGTTGAAGCGCACGGTATAGCAAACCGTATGGCAGATGCTATAGAGTTAAGCGCTATAGATACAGTATATAAAAAGTTCTCTAAAGACCCAGATAAAAAATGGCATGTAGGCACCTCAAAACCAGTTGTGGGACATTCAGAACTAGCCTCTGGTATGGCATCTATAATAAAAGTATTAAAAGCTTTCGAACATAAAACAATACCAGGAATTGCTGGGTTAGAAACCATAAATTCAGAATTAGATCCAAACCATTCTTTAGTATTAACTACAGAACCATGTCAATGGAAAAATGGAGCACATCCAAGACGAGCAGGGCTTAATAGTTATGCAGTAGGAGGCGTTAATGCACATTTAATTTTAGAAGAATACCCAAGTAAAACAGTAACTAAAAACCCTATTAAAGAAGAAAAAGAAACTGTAGTAGACGCTGCTAATGAAGAAGACGTAGTACCTCTACAAGAAGAAACTGTTAGAGAAGCAATAGAAGCCATTTCTAATGATGTATTTAAAATCCCTACAGCAGATTTTGATGAAACATTATCTCCAATAGATTACGATTTCGATTCTATTAAAGTAATAGAACTTGTAAACCGTTTAAACGAACACTTTGGGGTAAACGTAAAAATGGGACAGATTTTAGGAGCAGATGACTTTAAATCTATATTCGATGTTTTTGAAACTATTATTGTAAAAACTAAGAGTGCCAAAGCAAAAAACAGAGAACATAAAAAGAATAATTTACCAGAATATTTTCTATTGTCTGAAGGACAAAAAGGACTTTGGTTCATTCAAAATAAAAATCCAGAATCAACAGAATACAATGTGCCAATAGGGTTTAGCGTTGATAAAGAAATAGATGCAACCGTTATTTATAAAGCAGCAGAATACCTTTTAGAAAAACACCCAACACTAAGAGTTTCATTTTTTACCGATGAAGAAGAAGGCGTTATTCAACAAGAGGTAAAATCGGCATCTGGTTATTTAAAAGAAGATGTAAAAACAATATCAGAATCCGTAGAAACAGAATTTAAAATTTTACAATCTATACCATTCGATTTAGCTAAAAATGTAACAAAATTATACATTAGAAAAGATGCTACAACTCATAAAACATATATACTTTTTATGGTGCATCACATTGTTTTCGATGGAACTTCAGTTGCCCCTTTTGTATCAGATTTTAAAACACTATTAAACGCACTAGATTCAGGATTACCAATTTCAAAAATAGAAGAAGATAAAAGTTATTTCGATTTTGTAAATCAAGAAAAAAAGTATTTACAAGCAGAAGAAAGTAAAGAAGATTTTACTTTCTGGAATAATAAAATGAGTGGTACTATAGAAGCAATAGAATTGCCATATAGCAATACTAAAACCGAGTCATTAGAATCAATAGAAAAAGAAGGGATAAGTAGTATAGAGATATCTGGCGACACCTTATTAAAATTAAAAGCATTAGCAAAAACATCTAAAGCTAATCTTTCAATAGTAATGTTAGCCATATTTAAAGTCTTACTACATAGATTAACAAGTACAGAAGATGTAATTGTAAAAACACCAATAGCTGGCCGTTTAAACGAGAAGTATGCAAAAAGCATAGGCTATTATATAAACATGATGCTAACACGTACATCAGTTTTTGGTGAAGATTCCTTTGCAGAAGTTGTAACTAAGGTAAAAGCTGAATTTTTATCGAACATAGATTATGCGAAATATCCTTATGCCAAATTATTAACAACATTGGATGCTACTAAAGGAAAAGGAGATACCTTATTTTCTATTGTATATACCTATCAAAATATATTTGGAGACATTTTAAATAATAAAGATAATACAGACGTAAAAGTAATAGAATCGCTTAAGCAAAATGCAGTAGAAGACTACTCGTTAGAAGTTATAGACTTAAAAGATAGCATTACAGTAAACCTTAAATATCTAAGAGCAAAATTTACAGCAGAAACAATTAATGCTCATATAAATTATTATAAAAACATAATAGAAGCAGTAGTAAGTAATCCAGAATATAAAGTTAAAAACATTAATATTTTAACAGAAAAAGAACAACTAAAATTACTTGCAGAGTTTAATGCAACAGAAACAACATATTCAAAACAAGTTACCATTGTAGATTTATTTGAAACCCAAGCAAAACAAACTCCAAACGCAACAGCTATAAGGTATTTAAATGAAGCAATTAGCTATAAAACGTTAGATGCTAGAAGTAAACAATTAGCCATTTATTTAACACAAAAAGGTGTAAAAGCAGATACTTTAGTAGGGCTTTGTATGGAGCGCTCTGTAGAAATGGTAGTAGCCATGTTAGGCGTATTAAGAGCAGGAGGAGCGTATGTACCAATTGCTCCAGATTACCCACAAGACCGTATTAAATATATGGTTGAAGATAGTATTATAAAAGGGAATGCTAAAAACAACATACAGTTAATTTTAGCTCAAACAACACTAGAACAATCCATAAAAACACTTATAAACAAAACCGGTGTAGAACTAGACTGTATTTCATCAATATGGGAAAACAATAAAAGTATAATAACAGCAAAAGGACGTTTAAAAACAAAACCATCATTAAACGATTTAGCCTATGTTATTTACACTTCAGGATCTACAGGTAAACCTAAAGGAGTATTAATAGAACATAGCAGCTTTGCAGATTTAATACAATATCAAAAACAATATTTTGAAGTTAATGAAACGGACCAATTTATACAGTTCTCTAACTTTTCATTTGATGCTTCAGGAGAGCAAATATATTTACCATTAGTCTCTGGGAGTACGTTAAATATAGTGCCTAGAGAAGACCTATTAGATATAGATAAGTTTAAAACAATATTAGTAGAAAAAGAAATAACACATTTACATGCCGTACCATCGTTTTTAGGAGAAATTCCTTTTGTACCAAATACAAAGCTAAAGCGAATAATTTCTGGAGGAGATGTATTCGATTATAGAGTTTTAGAAACATGGGCAAATAAAGGCATAAGAATAATAGATAAATATGGCCCAACCGAAACAACTGTAAGTGCCATACAAAGAGATTTAGAATACCCATTACAAAATAAAAGTATAGGGAAACCACTAGGCGATACCAAGTGTTACGTAGTAGATAAAGCAAATAACCTTCAGCCAATTGGGGTTGCAGGAGAGTTATGCATAGGTGGTACAGGCTTATCTAGAGGCTATTTAAATAGACCAGATTTAACAAAGGAGAAATTTATAGACAACCCTTTTGGAGAAGGGAAAATATATAAAACAGGAGATTTAGTACGCTGGACACCAGAAGGAAATATAGACTTTTTAGGTAGAATAGATAATCAAGTTAAAATTAACGGATTTAGGATTGAGCTAGGAGAAGTAGAAGCTACAATTAACACAAGTAACCTTATAGATAACTGCGCAGTTATAGCAAAAGAACATGCAGGAAGTAAACAATTGGTAGCTTATTGTGTATTTAATACTAATAATGAAGAAGCGTTAATTCCTGAGTTAAAAGCATATTTATCTCAATTGCTACCAGATTATATGGTTCCAACATATATAATAGCAATTAAAGAGTTACCATTAACTCCTAACCAAAAAATAGACAGAAAAGCACTTTTAGAACAAGCATTAGTTATAAATAGTGAAGAAGAATATGTTGCGCCAAGAACAAAAACAGAAGAGCAATTAGCTACAATATGGCAAAATATTTTAAAAATTGACCGAATAGGAATTTATGATAACTTCTTTGAACTTGGAGGACATTCTTTACTAATAATCAAACTATTATCAGAAATAAAGAAAACCTTTAAAATAAAATTAGAACTATCTACAATATATGAAGCCCCTATATTAAACCAATTAGCAAAAGCAATAAATACAGAAGACGAAGGAGAAGAAGATATTATTACCGTAATAAATAACAGGGAAAATGCAATACTATCATTTGCGCAACAACGCTTATGGTTTTTAGCCGAATTAGGTCAAGGAGAACAATACCATATTCCAGAATTACTAAGAATAAAAGGACAATTAGACGTATCAGTATTAGAAAGAAGTCTAAACTATTTAATAAATAGACATGAAAGCTTACGAACTATATTTCGTAAAAATGAACAAGGAGAAGCTTTCCAGTATATATTAAGAGAAGGAAGAATACAAATAGAGCAAGAAGATTATAGCCATTTAACACCCTCAGAAAAAGAAGCTACGCTAAGAAAATACTCCAAAGCATTTATAGATAAACCATTCAATTTATCAAACGGCCCTTTAATTAGAGCAACAGTAGTAAAATTAGCAGAAACAGAATATGTATTTGGTTTATGCATACATCATATTATTGCAGATGGGTGGTCTTTAAGCATCTTTAGAAAAGAACTTAACGAAATATATTCATCATACATACGTGAAGAAGCAATTATATTACCAAGCTTGCCAATACAATATGCAGATTATGCAGCGTGGCAACAAAAGCTATTTAAAAAAGACAGTTACATAAAAGGATTAGCACATTGGAAATCTCATTTACAAAATCATAAAGACCTATTATTACTTACAGATTACCCAAGACCAAAACAATTAAAAGGCGAAGGGAAGCGTATAAATAAGGTTATAGATACTAAAACAAAAGCACAATTAGCAATATTTAATAAAGCCACAGGGGGCACATTATTTACCAGTTTATTAACAAGCATATTTATTGTATTGCATAAATACAGTGGACAAGATGATATATGTGTAGGAATACCAGCTGCAAATAGATCGCATAGAGACACCGAAAGGTTAATAGGCTTCTTTGTAAATACATTAGTAAATAGAATACAATTTAAAACAAACGAAACATTACTAGACGTTTTTAATAATGTACAAAAAGAACTAATAAGGAGTCAGCAATACCAAAACATACCATTTGATAAAGTGGTCGAGGCAGTACAACCCAATCGAGAAACAAATGTTAGCCCTATTTTTCAAGTAATGGTTAACTACCTTAAAAAAGAAGAAGGAGTAAAACTAGGGAAAGCTTCAACAACTTTTGAGAATATTGATTACGATAAGGCAAAGTTCGATGTAACAATAGATTTTATAGATACGCAAAACGAAGGATTAATACTGTCTGTTAATTATAACACAGAATTATTTGAAGAGAATACTATAGAGCGATTTACAAGCGCTATTCAGTATGTGTTATCTAATATGATAACAAAATCTGAAATGCTTTTAGAAGATTTTAGTCTGGTAACAGATGAAGATGAACTATTGTTAAAAGAATTTAATAATACAATAACAGACTATCCTAAGCAAAAAAGCATTTATGAGCTATTTGAAGCGCAAGCAAAAGAAACACCAAATGCTACAGCTGTAATATTTAAAGAAGAAACAATAACATATAAAGCGTTAGACAACCGCAGTAAACAATTAGCATTATACCTACAAGAACAAGGCGTAGAACAAGAAACCTTTGTGGGAATTTGTATGGAACGATCAATAGAAATGATGGTTGCTATCTTAGGAATATTAAGAGCAGGAGGAGCATACGTTCCTATAGATCCAGAGTACCCAAAAGATAGAATTAATTATATGCTTACAGATAGCATTGTAGAAGGTAATACAACAAATTCTGTAAAACTATTATTAATTCAAGAACACTTAAAACGTACAGTATTAGATAAAATAGAGGATACTATAACCACAATTTCATTAGCAAAAGAATGGGAAGACAATAAAGCAGTTACAGAAGCAAAAGGAACATTAAAAAACAAAGTAGCAGCTAATAACTTAGCTTATGTAATATATACCTCAGGATCTACAGGGAGACCAAAAGGCGTAATGGTAGAACACCGTAGTGTTGTAAGATTAGTTAAAAACTCTAATTACTATCAATTCTCTTCAAACGATACTATTATATCAACAGGAGCATTTTCATTCGATGCTACAATATTTGAATTCTTTGGACCATTATTAAATGGAGGGACGTTAATATTAGCAGAACAAAACACACTATTAAATAGTTGGTCGTTAGCTAAAATTATATCAGATAATACGGTTAATATTATGTGGATTACCTCTAGTTGGTTAAATCAATTAATAGATTCAGATATAGAACTTTTTAGAACACTTAAAACTATTTTAACAGGAGGAGAACGCATTTCTCCAACACACATAGAGAAATTAAAAAGTACATATCCAAACTTAAAGGCAATAAACTGTTACGGGCCAACTGAAAACACTACATTTTCAACAACATTTAATATTGAAGAAGTTAATGGAGATATTTCAATTGGAGCACCAATAAATAATGATAAAGTACATATAGTAAATACAAAACATAAATTACAACCAGTAGGAGTTTCTGGAGAGTTATGTATAGCAGGAGATGGTCTAGCAAGAGGTTATTTAAATCGTCCAGATTTAACACAAGAAAAATTTATAGATAACCCTTTTGGAGAAGGAAAACTATATAAAACAGGAGATTTAGCACGATGGAAATTTAATGGACAAATAGAATTTCTAGGACGTATAGATAGTCAAGTAAAACTAAGAGGGTTCCGTATAGAATTAGGAGAAATAGAAACCCTATTAAATACACAAAATAATGTGCAAAATAGTACTGTTATAGTCAAAGACCATTTAGGAAGTAAACAATTAATAGCCTATTGTGTATTAATAGATAAAACAAAAACACTAGATGTTTTAAGTATAAAACAACAACTGTCTGTTAGCTTACCAGAATATATGGTGCCAACTTTTATTCTAGAAGTAGAAGTATTACCATTAACATCTAATGGAAAAGTAGATAGAAAAGCATTACAAAATTTAGAAGTTGAATTTAACGGACTAAATGAATACGTAGCACCAGAAACAGAAATAGAAAAGAAACTTGCTAGAATTTGGGAAGAAATCTTAGAAGTAAATCAAATAGGATTGTCAGAAAACTTTTTTGAATTAGGAGGGCATTCATTATTAGTAACAAAATTACTCTCAAGAATAAATAAAGTTTTTAATATAAACTTAGAACTAGCAACAGTATATCATACCCCATTACTAGGGCAGTTATCCCAAGTTATAGCCACCAGTAAAGCAACAACATTACCTAGAATAACAGTTGTAAAAAACAGAGTTCAACTACCGCTATCCTTTGCACAACAGCGCCTATGGTTTTTAGCAGAGTTGGGGCAAAGCGAAAGGTACCACATACCAGGATTATTAGAAGTAAATGGTGCGCTCAACATAGCACACTTAGAACAAAGTATCAATGCATTAGTAGCACGCCACGAGTCATTACGCACAACCTTTAAAAAAGACTCAGAAGGAATAGCCTACCAAGACATAGCAAGCAGTTTAGTCTTAACAATAGAACAAGCAAACTATAGTAAGTTAAAACCAAAAGAAAAGTCAAAAGCAATACAAGCACACAGCGATAAGTTTATCAAAGCCCCATTTAATTTATCAGAAGGGCCATTATTACGCGTGTTATTACTAACCACAGGAAAAGATAAGTATGTTTTAGGGTTATGCATGCATCATA
>NZ_JBSHNT010000138.1:0-227 GCF_053601615.1 Pontimicrobium sp. MEBiC06410 | reverse complement strand
TTGATACATAATAGGTAATTGTCTTCTAAATTAAACGATGGCATTGGGTTGACTTGCAGGGTTAACTCTGCGGTAGCGTAACAGTCTGAGCTATCAACCATTGTTCCTGTACCATCATCTACCATAGTATTATTGTCTACTCGTACATAAATAATTTGTGGGTTGGTGACATTGGTATAGGGTATTGGTAATGGGTTAATGCCTGCATCTGCATCGGCTTGTGTTAA
>NZ_JBSHNT010000137.1:0-275 GCF_053601615.1 Pontimicrobium sp. MEBiC06410 | reverse complement strand
TGTGATGATGTAGATGTTTTTTTCGAGAATGATTTAGCAGAAACCTTCGATTTAACCCAAAACGAAGCCTTTATTATCAATGGAGAAGTTGGCGTTACAGCAAGCTACTACACCAATCAAGACGATGCCATAGCCGGAACTAACGCTATAGCAGACCCAACAATGTATGTTAACGAAGACCCAGCCAATCCAAATACAGGGATCACCCCACAAACCATCTATGTCCGATTAACCAATGGCGATGACCCTACAGGATTAAACGGAACAGGCTGTTA
>NZ_JBSHNT010000136.1:0-3361 GCF_053601615.1 Pontimicrobium sp. MEBiC06410 | reverse complement strand
AGATACGGTTTCTGTAGACCCTGCATAGGCAGGGTTTATTACATTCATATTATACATATACTGCGTATACTGCGGGTCTTGTTGTGCATATAATTGATAGCCTAACAAGAATATGAAAATGGTATATATTAGTTTTTTCATCGGTTTTGTTTTCAAAAAAATCTTAGTTTTTATTTAGCTCTATTAATATATACCCAAGCAGATTTTACTTTAACGTTTTGGTATTTCATTACATAATAGTATGTTCCTACTGGTAGTTCATCTCCATCTTTAGATTGGCCATGCCACTCATCTAAATAATTTGTTTTAGAGTATACTTCAGTACCATTTCTGTTATAGATTTTTAGACTTTGAACATCATAACTACTTAAATCGAAAGTGTCGTTAAGACCATCTCCATTTGGTGAAATCCCTTGAGGAATTACACATGTAGGAAGTTCTACAACAAAAATCTCTGCTGTAGCTGTACAACCTGTAGCATTAAAAGTAGTTTCTATAGTATATGTTCCTTCTGTTAATACAGTGTCTAAATCTAAACTTGTTTCTCCTGGTATTAAATCTCCATTATTATACCATGCAATAGTAACTTCAGATTCTGTATAGTTTTCTGCAGTTGCAGTAATTGTAATTGGTACTGTAGCATTAGGGCATACCTCATAATCAAAATCACTTGTAAATGACGATACAGGTATATCGTTAACTATTAGGTTAAAAGGTGTTACTTTATAACAATCTGATGCAGAAGTATTCTCAACTCTAGCGTATACAATTTGTGGATTACTTGTGTTTTGGTATGGTGAAGTTAAAGCATTAACAGCTGCATTAGCATCTGCTTCACTTGCATAATAAGATACTGTAAATGTTGCTGGATCTTGACCGTTTAAGATATTTGGAGAATTAGACTCTAAATCGAAAAGCTCTACACCATCTCTAGAATCATCATCACATAGCTCCATGTCTACACTTGTTGCAACAGGAAGAGCACCTAAAACAGTTAAAGTAAACGTTGTGTTTGTGCTAGCACATCCAGAGCCAGAACCTACAGCATCTACATCTTCAACTCTAATATAAATTATAGTTCCATCTGTAGCAGAATAAGGTGAAGATATTGGGTTTGTACCTGCCTGAGCATCTCCTAAAGTTTCATGATAAGTAACAACAAAATCTGCAGGATCTTGTCCTGGAGAGTTTAATATAATAGCACTTAAACCAGTAAAATCGAAATCTTCTATACCATCTCCAGATTCATCATCACAAGTAATAATGCTAACTTCATCATCAGGAACAATATTTACTAAAGGATCTTGGTATAAGTTAACAATTACTGTTTGGGTATCGAAACCATCACATTGCGTATCGTATACCGTTACGGTATAACTGTTAGATTCTGTTACTGTAATGGTTGGCCCTGTTAATGTTGGGTCTAAAATACCATTTACAGACCACTCATATAAATCTGCAAAAGAAGAATCTGCTTCTATTACTACAGAGTCAAACCCACAAACGTTAGCTACACTTGGTGTTGCTGGATCATTGTCTAAATCTTCAAAGAAAGTATCGTTACTAACAATTTCTACATCGATAGCTGAGCTTAACGTTCCAGCATCGGTATTCGTCATATTTGTTTGAGTAATTTGAATAATTCCTGGGTCGTTAGCAAAGTTTGTTACTAAAATTAAATAAAAGTCTCCTTCTGTAGCGCCTTCTAAAGTAAAGTTTTCTATTGCAGCGGCAGAATAACTACAATCTGCAATATTACCAAAAGGATAAAAGTCTGGATCTGATGTGTTGTTTGGACAAGAAGGGCAGTCTACTTCTAAGTTAAGATTACAGTAATCTTCATCTGGACTAAAAGGTCCCCATAATACATAATCTACATCAAGTGTATTTCCTATTGCATTTTCGTTAGCATCAAATGCTGTGTTTTGAACAATTTCAACTAAAATATCTCCAGATGAACCAATTTCTAGTACACTATAAGTAGGATTAGGAATGGTTCCTAAACATGCTACAGAGGCATTGTTTGGCATGTCTATTACATTAGAGATGTAAAGTGCTCCACCATCTTCTCCAGCTGGGCAGAAGTTTTCGCTATCTTCACATGTTATATTTGTTGGAGCAATGTATGGTGTAATACATAAGTCGAATGTTGTTGTTTCAGGGTCTCCACCTCCAGAGAATATTCTAATAAAATAAGTGTCTCCTATTGTTAATTGAGGTGTTATATCTGCAGCAGGGAATCCTGCAAAACAATCAATTTCTACTAAAGCATCACATGTACCTTCGTATAATACCATGTCTATATCGAATGTATCACTACCTTGTAAGTTTGTTAAGGCTATTAATTGGAATTCACTTAATGCAGTAAACTGAAACCATACATCGTCATCTGGGTTGCCTGAGCAACTTCCATTTGGAACTCCAGAATCGGTAGCTTCTACTAGTGTTCCTGGTGTACTAACTTCGCAAAGGAATCCATCATTTACTGGAGCTTCTATAGCGTCAATACAGTTGTCGTTATCTGGTGGACAAGCTGCTAATTGAATTGCAGAACTTGTAATGATACAGTTGTTATCTTGCTCATTACTTATTGTAAAAATAATATCTGTTAAAAAAGGGTAAGGACCAAATTGTGTTACCCCTGTTGCAGTTACAGATACACCTGCACTTCCTTGGTTATCTTCAATTAATAAAGAGGTTGCATCGCCTATAGATGTAATATTTACGTCTACAAAAAACTGATCTCCATTATCACAATCATCTACAATTGCATAAGTTGCAGTTGGGTTAATACATGTAGCACATGATACTGTAATATCTAAAGGTGTAAATCCATTATCTGAACAGTTTACAGAACCGTCTGATTGTACTTGGAAAGCTATTGAGCTTCCAGTAGATTGATATGTTATTCCAGAAACATCACCGCCATTTCCATAAGGAGTTGCAGCGTTTAAATCTGTTGTACCATCTGAATCGAAAACAACTAATTCATCCCAACCATTTTCTACTTGCCCAGAATTTATAGTAAAGTTTAGAGGTGTTGTACCATCTACGCTATTAAAAACAAAAATATTAGTATCATTATTTGTATAACAGTATGAGAAGGCTACAGGCCCAGCTGTACAATCTACATATTGGTCTAAGCAAATTTCTTGTGTTAAGGAGTCGCTTACTATAAAGCAGTTCCCGTCGTTATCATTTGTTACTGTAACGACTACATCTGTGTTATTTGCATAAGGACCAAAAGAAACAACTCCTGTTGCGTTTACAACTTGAGAGTTTCCTTGATTGTCTGATACGGTAAGTGATGTTGCTGTTCCTAAATCTGTAATATCTGTTTCTACAAAAAACTGTGGTCCAT
>NZ_JBSHNT010000135.1:0-2985 GCF_053601615.1 Pontimicrobium sp. MEBiC06410 | reverse complement strand
AGATACGGTTTCTGTAGACCCTGCATAGGCAGGGTTTATTACATTCATATTATACATATACTGCGTATACTGCGGGTCTTGTTGTGCATATAATTGATAGCCTAACAAGAATATGAAAATGGTATATATTAGTTTTTTCATTGGTTTTGTTTTCGTTTGTTTAGTAGTTTAAGTATATAAAAGTAGTAAGAGGTTGTTCAACATCTTTTAAATACACGTTATAGTAATAAGTTCCGACTGGAAGTAAGTTTCCATCTTGATCTGTACCACACCATTGGTCTACATATCCTGTTAATTCCCATACTTTAACACCGTAACGGTTAAACACCTGGGCTTTAGTAATATCTCGGCGGTCTTCTAAATGATCTAGTATTAAACAGTCGTTTACACCATCTCCGTTAGGAGACAATCCTTGTGGCTGATCTACACAGTTGGCATTTTCATAAAACTCTACAAACATTGCTGCTTCTCCTAAACAACCCGTTACATCATCAACAACTGTTGCTGTAATATCTCCTTGCTCTAAGGCTTCTGCTGTTAAAGTATATGTATTACTTGATGTCGACTGTACTAAATTCCCTTCTATATAGAAGTTATATGTTAATGGGTTTACTAGTTCGTCTGAGTTTTCTACATTAATAGAAATGTCATAATCTTCATTAGCACACTTAATAACATAATCTTCTTCAAAAGCTACTATTGGATTAGGGAAGAATTCTATTAAAACTTCATCCATAAAGAAACAGCTTGTTCCTGTTATTAATATTTCGGCTGTATATATTCCTGTTTCATCTACTGTAAGTGTAGGACCATTTTCTCCTGGTATTGGTTCTAAGATTCCTGGAATTTCAGGGTCTGTAAAATACCATGTAAGTACAGAGTTGTTTGGAATATCGATACCTATATCTAAAAGCACTTCATCTCCTAAACAGTTAGCGTTTCCACTAGTTAATAAGATGTCATCTCCTAAATCTATAGTACCAATATCGAAACTTCCTGCTGCTAAAAATACCGCTGAATCAAATAATGTATCTTGATCATCTGCTATTACTAGTTTAATATGGTATTGATCGTTAGGCACTACTGTTGCCATTGCTGTTATTGGTACTGTACGCCCTCTAAAATTAGTTGGACTTGTTAATGGGTTTTGGCCTATACCTGCACCAAAATCAAAAACATCATAATAAGCATCAAAGAACTCTGGGTTAACAGAAGCACAACCTCCATTAAATGCTTCGTCTCTTACATTAAGTACAGAGATAGGAGTCGCTGTTCCTGGTACTACGGCTAAGTTAACTGTATTTCCTGCTGCGTCGGTTAATAAGAATGCAAAAGCATCCGAGAATGTACACTGGAAACCTCCGTATTCTTCTGCCGCAAAAATAAAGTCGAAAGACATTTGTGGTGTTACTGGTACAAAATCGAACTCTAATATTGTTGCATTTCTAGTCTGTCCTGCTGGTAAACCAACTTCGTTTTCTAAATCTGCATCCCCTAACCAAGCAAAGGCTCCATCACTAATAGTTCCTGTTTCTGGTCCTGGCGCATTTAAAACATCTCCTGTTGTTAATATCACACCACTTTCGAAAGGAAAGTCAGATCCGTTTTGTTCAAAGTAACCAATACCATTAGTAGAACCAAAGTTTGTTCCTGTAGAGAATGTTATATTAGAGACTAAAGAACATGGAGAATCTATTAATACATCTTCCACTAATTCTTCAACAGTATATTGATCTGTATTTGTAATGATTGGAGGTGGTAATGAGATAATACATAAATCGAAAGTAGTATTCTGGAAAGGTGTATTTCCATTAGAGAATACTTGTACGTAATATGTTTCTCCTATTGTTAAACCATTAGCAACTATTTGACCGTTATTAGGACAACCTATGTTTGTTAAGTTATTACAATCTGCTCCTTCATATAATCCAAAAGATAATGCAGTAGTATCACCTGCTATGTTAAGTAATGAGACTGCATGGTCTTCTGCTACAGCTTCAAATGAAAACCAAACATCATCATTTGCTGTTCCAAAACACACATTTCCTTGAGGAGATTGTGTTGCTCCATATATTGTTCCATTAGTAACATTAGTACAGTTACTGTCTGCATTTGCAACAGCTACAATTGCATTTTCACAATCATCGTTTGATGGTGGACATGCTGGTATGTTTAATACATCACTTGTTACAATACAGTTAGAGTCATCTTGGTTAGATACTACAACTGTAACATCTGTTCCTATTGGGTATGGTCCTATTTGTACTACACCAGTAGCTGTTGTACTTACTGTAGTAGTACCATCGTTAATATCTAAAGTTGTTGCACTACCTAAATCTGTAACATTAACATCTATAAAGAACTGATCTGTTCCACTTGCACAATCGTCTACCGCAGTAAATTCTACTGTATGAAAAAGACATGTTGCACATGATACAGAAACATCTATAGGCGTAAATCCGTTATTATCACAACTTATAGATCCATCTGACGTTACTGTAAAAGAGATTGAATCTCCTGTAGATTGATAAAGTAATCCTCCTACATCACCACCATTTCCATAAGGAGTTGCTGCATTTAAATCTGTTCCAGTTGCCACGTCTGTAACAACTAACTCATCCCATCCATCTTCTACTTGTCCTGAGTTGAATACAATGGTTAGTGGTGTGCCATCATTACTTGTAAATGTAAATACATTAGTATCGTTTGATGTATAGCAATATGTAAAATCTGTTGGCCCTACTGTACAATCTACATATTGGTCTAAGCAAATTTCTTGTGTTAAGGAGTCGCTTACTATAAAGCAGTTCCCATCGTTATCATTTGTTACTGTAACTACTACACCTGTGTTATTTGCATAAGGACCAAAAGAAACAACTCCTGTTGCGTTTACAACTTGAGAGTTTCCTTGATTGTCTGATACGGTAAGTGATGTTGCTGTTCCTAAATCTGTAATATCTGTTTCTACAAAAAACTGTGGTCCAT
>NZ_JBSHNT010000134.1:0-100296 GCF_053601615.1 Pontimicrobium sp. MEBiC06410 | reverse complement strand
CCTTTAACTGCCAAAAAGAAGACGATACTTTACAAGTACAACAAACAGCATTAAAAAGTAATGTTAACATTTCTAGGCTTAACACTAAAGCCATTGAAAACGATAAAAACTTAATGCGCATAATAAATAAAGCAGAAACTAAACGCATAGAAAGCAAAGCCAATAAAACTGTTTACAATGCACAATACGACTTTACCATTAATACCAATTATGCTAAAGTAATAACAAATAGTAACGGATTAAAAAACTACACCTTTGGCGTTTACAGAACAGAGAATAATGGGGTATTAGAAAACCTATTATTACAAGAACAGGAAGACCACAGTTTTAAAGTCTCTTTAGTACAATATAACATAACACCAAACGAGCGTAATGCATTAGCAAGCCGAGAGATTGTTGATGTAGAGGATAAAATTACGTATATCACGCTAGAAGATATTTCAGACACTATTTTCGATAAAGTAAACTCCGATGCCGAAACCTGTACCGTGTACTCTTACGAATGGGAAGCAGGAAATTTGTGTGATAGCGGACAACATGATTACGCAGATGGAGCAGCTTGCGATTATTGGAGTAATCCAAATCAAGCTGCAACTAGTGGGGGTTGGGTTTTAACCTCTAACGAAACCTCTTGTGGAGATGGCGGTGGTAGTACAAATACAGATAGCAACCCCAACAGCAACCCAAACGGTTCTAACCAAACCACTAGTAATGGTGGAGGTATAGAGCCAAGTACTACTCCTGTATTGTGCCCAGGCTGTCCAGTTATTAGTGAAGAAGATGAAGTATGCTTAAACTCTTTACAAGAATTAACTAATTTTACACCAGAAATGTCTACTTGGTTGCAATCTCAATCACAAACCTTAGTTAATCAAATTGAACAGGTACTACAAGAAGGTGGTTGTAACGAAGAATCTCAACAACAAGCTATAAATGATATATATGTATTAATAGCTAACCCAGATGCCAATCCTTTTTTAAGAGCAGATTGCCGAAGTTTTGAGTTTGCGAAACCACCGGGAGCACTTCAAAGAAGTTGTGCTGTAACTAATTTTAATAATACTTTTTATACGGCAGGCATTAGACCTAATGGGAGTCCTTATTATGGAGATATTACCGTACCTATAGACTTAATATATTTTACAATGCCTGCATGGATGACAAATAGTCAAGCAGCTAATCTTACAGCACTTGCTGTAAATAATGCAATGGATGCGGGAGAAGCATACTTTATTAGCAATCCAGATATTACTGCCCTACAATTAAAAATACATTTTTTAGAAGTGTTAGAGTATCAATTATCCCTTATTGGTGGGTCTTTTAGCTATAATGCGCCTTTTGCTATACCTAGCCCAGCTCCATATTTAAAGGCTCTTATAGGAGTGAGTGCCCCGTATGATTGTTAATTGTATCTCTTTTTCAATTAAATTATTATCATTATTTTTAGCGTAAATACATATCATATTATGTATAACTAAACAATAAATTATTACTATGATTAAATTTTTATTTATATTATTAATTTATAATATAAACAACAGTATGGATAACATAGAGTTTGAGAAATTTTTAGGGAAAGATTTTTTAGTTTTTGAAGAGACTATAAGGTACGATTTTAAAAAATATGTTGAAGAAGGGACATATTACCTCATAAGTTTTAATGAAACAAAGAAGTTTTACAATTTGCCTTACAGGACGTTATCTGTACAAAAAAATGAAAAGAATACAATTAAAGCTATTACTATTATTTCTAGTGAAATTATAAACCGTAAAATTTTTGATTTAATTAATGCCCAATATGGAAAACCTAACATTATTCAAGTAATAGCTAATAGAACCCTCGAAAATGAAACTATTAGTAAAGATGAAAATGGAAATAGCATAGATAGTGCAAAAAAATACTCATTGGACTTAAAAGACGGAAAATTCGAGGATAACCCTTTTTTAATTGTTTGGGAAAACAAGGAATATCAAATACAAGCTTTGTTAAATCAAAAACAAGGTAGAAGTTCAATCAAGTTTAGTAAAGTAGATTGAAAATTTATAAGTTTTAAAGATGTTCTAATCAAGCTAACCAATACTATTACAATTGTCGTGAAGAATTATAAGAAAATCAAACTATATAAAAGATGAAAAAATACTTAATATATATACCATTAGCCTTAATTTTAATTATTCAATTTTATGATAAAAATGGAGATTATCGTATTCTTCAATATATACTATTAGGTTTAATGATAATAGCATTTATAGCCAAAGTTTTTATTAAAAAGCGACAACATCAAAATTAATATTTATTGCATCTTCTTTGATATAAAAAAGCTTCAAATATAGTTTGAGGCTTTTTTGTTAGAAGTTAATAACAATATCTAATGCATCTTTGTAGACTTATGTGTAAAGTTTTTAAAGACCAAAACATTGTCTTATAACTAGATAAAGAACTCAATTAAAAGAAAAAAGATTCTTTAAAATAAAATTAACGCCATTAAAAGAAACTTCAAATTATGTTTAATAAACAATAAGTTTGTGTACATAATTCTCATAATATTACTTCTATTTAATTTATAAGAGACATAGAGAATAAAGTAATAACCAAGAATAATTTATAGCGATGCCCTAGATCGTTAAAAAAAAGAAACAGCTTCAATAATAATTATTGAAGCTGTTTTATTAGAAGTTAATAACGCTATCTAATGCATCATCTGTAGACTTGTATTAACCTCTAATCAGGAAAGTTGTGGTAATGGCGGTGGTAGCACAGGTTATACCGATGGTAACCCAAACGGTAATCCAGGCGGAAACCAAAGCGGTGGTTATGGTAGTAATGGAACTAATACTAATACTACAGTAGAGCCAAGTACTACTCCTGTATTGTGTCCAGACTGTCCTCTTATTAGTGAGGAAGATGAGGAAGATTGTTCAGATATAACACCACCTGCTGAATTAATTTCTATGATGAACACTGTTCTAGGAGAGGGTAATTATGAGATAGGTTGCCCACACCCAGAAGGAGAAATAGGATTAACCACTGTAGAGGAATTAGAGGAATTAAAAGACAGCGTAGTAGGATATCACGAATCAGACGAGACAGAAGATGAAGAACCTAACGACCAAAACGAGGTAATAACAAGATATGTTTTTACTACTGGTTTAGTAAAGTATATTGTTCGTGTAAAGCACAAGTTAGGTCAAGATTATGTTACTTTTTCTGATTATGAGGTTTTAAATGTTACAGCATCAGCAAATTTAATGATGTTAAATTCTCCTTTACACAGTTACGAGATTACATCATTTAGTTTACAAGATTTTGCTGTAAGTAGAGAATCATACGAGACAACAGTTACAGTTTATACTAATACAGTTACAAAAACTACCGTAGCAGGATCATCTACAACATACGGAGGAGATCAAATATTCGTGTTAAAAATGAACGCCACAGATGGAAGTAAAATTGGCAAAGGTACTATGAATGGAGACTAAATCATTTTAACTATATTGTAGAAATATACAGAAGCACATCTTATGAAAAGAACATTAATTTTAATCTTGTTTATTCTATTAAACGGTTGTACGTCGCTTAAGACCTCTAAAATTCTCAGTAATGAACAAAAACTAAAAGTATTACAAACTGAATTGAATTTAACAAATAACGAATTTAATACTTTAAAGAATGACGATTCTATTATTAATCAAGCATATAAAACTCTTAAATACAAAGTAAATAAGTTAGATATAAATAAAAACTTAGATTCTTTTTTTGCTAAAAAATATACAAGACATCAAACATTCGTTGCTTTAATTTTAAACCGTGTAACTAAAGATACACCGTTCTACAACATTAATATTGAAGTTAACAAAGGAGAAAAAGAACCTTTTACACCAGAAAAAGAAAGAGAACTAAGGAAGTTTTTTATCAAACAAGCTCAGTCTTTTGAAAAATCTGGAGGTCAATGGGTTACTGACACCTCTTTAATTAATTCCAGACGAAGAAACGAACCAGACTCTATTTATCGTATTAAATTAAAAAAACACATAAAAAGAAAAGATTCTTTATACAAAGCTAAAATGAAAATAGAAGATCCTGAACGATATTACAGGCTAATAGAACTTAACAGAGTAAGAGATTCTTTAATAAGATTAAAACAAAAAGATTCTTTAAATTAACACAATAGCCCTTTCCCTAAAGGGCTTATTTATTAAAAATATATGTATGGAATACCCTATAATCTATACATAATTCTCATAATATTACTTCTATTAAATTTTATTTGTCTCTTATATTTAATTTATAAAAGGCGTAGAGAATAAAGTAATAACCAAGAATAATTTATAGCGATGCCCTAAATCGTTAAAAAAAAGAAACAGCTTCAATAATTATTATTGAGGCTGTTTTTAGAATAAATAATCCTTTCTATGATTTAAATTATTATTAATACTATTAACTTTAAACACAAACAGCAATTTTATGGATAACATAGCCTTTGAGAAATTTTTAGGAAAAGATTTTTTAGTTTTTAAAGAGGTTATAAGATACGATTTTAAAAAATATATTGAAGAAGGAACATATTACCTCATAAGCTTTAATGAGACAAAAGAGTTCTACGGTTTACCTTACAGGACATTATCTGTACAAAAAAACGAAAACAATATTATTAAAGCCATTACTATTGTTTCTAGTGAAATTATAACTCGTGAAATTTTTGATTTGCCACCTTGCCAAACTCCTAGTGATGAATTAGGAATCACGTCTATTGAAGATTTAGAAGCATTAAAAAACAGTATTTTTGGTACGTTTGAAGTGGATTTAACAATAGAAGATGACCCCACAGATAATCAAAATCAAAAAATAGCAAAATTTGAATTTGGTTCTTTTTTAACTGATTTTTCTGTTAGAGTTAAACAACAGTTAGGAACAGACTATATTGGCTTTTCTGATTATGAAGTTTTAAATGTTACATCCTCTGCTAATTTAACATCACTTACACCTCCTTTCGCAAATATACAGCTTAGTTATACTCAACAGGATTATGCTATTAGTAGGGAGTCTTATGTTTCAACAGTAACAATGTATTCAAATTCAACAGTTTCAGGAAAATTATTTGGCTATGATTTTTCTAAAGGTGGAGATCAAATATTTATACTTAAAATGAATGCTACAGATGGCAGTAAAATTAGTGGAACAATGAATGGGAACTAATTATTTTTTATAACTATATTATAAAATATTTATTGATTTTTCTTTTATGAACAAAAATATAATCTTTATATCATTATTACTTTTAACTAGTTGTACTCTTTTAAAATCATCTAAAAAGATAAATAACAAACAAAAATTAAAAGTACTAAAAAAAGAATTAAGCTTAACACAAGTCGAATACAAAGCGTTAAAAAACGATGATTCAATTATAAATGAAGCTTATAAAACGTTAAAGGACACCGTAGATATAGCTAAAATCAATAAGCGTTTAGACTCTTTTTTTGCTAAAAAATATACAAGAAAAGCGACTTGCGTATCTTTGATTTTAGAAAGAGCAAATAAAGGACTTGCATTTGATTTTGAATTTACAGGAGAAGTAGATAAAAATGATACTACGACTTATAACCCTAATATTGAAAAAGAACTAAAAAAGCTTTTTAATAGTTATGAAAATTCTATAATAGATGCAGGTTTTGAAATGATAACAGACACCTCGATTACTAATTCTATTCATAATAATGATTCAGATTCTTTACATTTAATTAAATTAAAAAAGTATATAAGAAAGAAAGATTCTTTAAAAAAAATAAGCAAGAAAGACTCACTTTAATTAATACTTATAGTTTATGCATTTTTTTCAATTGAATATTTTTTTAGATTTTAAACAATCACATTATATATGAAAAAAAATATAGTATTAATTCTAATTCTTTTTTTAACAAGCTGTAGTCTTTTTAAACCTTCTAATGAGTTGTCTAATAGGTATAAGCTTAAAGTTCTTAAATCCAAATTAAATTTAACAAATCTCGAATATAAAACTTTAAAAAATGATGAATTGATTATTAATGAGGCTTATAAAACTTTAATAGATACTGTAGAAGTTTCTAAAATTAATAATCGTTTAGATTCTTTTTTTGCTAAAAAGTATTCGAGAGGTAAAACTCATGTAGCTTTAATTATGGAAAGAGTACATAAAGGTCGAGAAGTTGGTTTTCAATTCACAGGAGAAGAAACAAAAGATTCTTTAGGATCCTTTACCCCAGAAATGGAAAAACAATTAAGACAATATTTTCTTCAATTGGATAAGGCTATGGAAAGAGCAGGCGGAAAATGGGTAAAAGATACCACTCTTTTAAAATCAAAATCTAAATAATAATAGATTAACTTTTAAAATTATGTTTAACAAACAAGATAAGTTTGTGTGCATAATTCTCATAATATTACTTCTATTAAATTTTATTTGTCTCTTATACTTAATCTACAAGAGAAATAAAGTAACAACTAAGAATAATTATAGCGATGCCCTAGATCGTTAAAAAAAGAAACAGCTTCAATAATTATTATTGAAGCTGTTTTTAGAAATTTCACAAAGCTTTAACACCTTTAACAGTATTAAAAAACTAGTAAATCTGGACTAATTTTTGTATATTTAAGTATAACCTTTAAACACAGTAACATTATGTCAGACTCAAATTATATAAAAGTATTCACAGGAAATTTTATTATTGTTCAATTAATTAAAGATCGTCTTTTAAATATAGATATTAGTCCTATTATTAAAGATGATTCAGAATCGGGAAGACTCGCTGGTTTTGGTTCTGCTTCTCAAGGTTTACAGGAGTTATATGTGCATGAAAACGAAATAGACAAAGCTGTTGAAATAGTAGAAAGTGTTCGCTCTGAAATGGAAACGGCTTAACGTATTTATTATTTTCTGTTAAGAATAGTAAACGTAAAAAAGAGGTTCTCTTAAAAGTTTTAAAAACGTCATTCTGAATTCATTTCAGAATCTCATTAAACATAGTTTTCAATTGTTATGAGAAACCGAAATTGGTTCGGTTTGACGAGAATTTGACTTTTTAGACAGCCTCTTTTTTATACTAGAGCAAATACTGTTCGTTTCTTAAACAGTATACATTTGTTCTCTTAATTCTTTTATCTTAGGGTCTTGCATATAATCATCGAATGTTGCAAACCTATCTATAACACCATTTGGTGTTAGCTCTACTACTCTATTTCCCACAGTTTGCGCAAACTCATGATCATGTGTAGAAAATATAACTGTGCCTTTAAAATTCTTTAATGAGTTATTAAATGCTGTAATACTCTCTAAATCTAAGTGGTTTGTAGGTTCGTCTAATTGTAACACATTTGCTCTCATCATCATCATACGAGATAACATACAACGTACTTTTTCTCCTCCAGATAATACAGACGACTTTTTAAAGGCCTCTTCTCCACTAAAAATCATCTTACCAAGAAAACCGCGAATGTTAACTTCTTCTCTTTCCTCCTCTGTTGTTGCCCACTGACGTAACCAATCGATTAATGTTAATTCGTTATTAAAAAACTCACTGTTATCCAATGGTAAGTACGATTGTGTTGTTGTAACACCCCAAGCAAATTTTCCAGCGTCTGCTTTTTCTTTTCCATTTAGTATTTGGTAAAATGCTGTTGTTGCTCTAGAGTCTCTAGAAAATAAAACAACCTTATCTCCTTTATTTAAGTTTAAATCAATGTTTTTAAACAGCACTTCTCCATCTACAGATGCACTTAAGCCTTCAACATTTAAAATTTGATCGCCAGCTTCTCTATCACGCTCAAAAATTATAGCAGGGTAACGACGCGATGTTGGTTTTATATCATCGATGTTTAACTTGTCTATCATTTTCTTTCTACTTGTTGCTTGTTTACTTTTTGCAACATTGGCTGAGAAACGACGTATAAATTCTTCTAATTCTTTTTTCTTTTCTTCTGCTTTTTTGTTTTGTTGTGCGCGTTGTCTTGCTGCTAATTGAGAAGACTCGTACCAAAAGGTATAGTTACCAGAGAAGTGATTAATTTTTCCGAAATCGATATCACTAATATGCGTACAAACTGCATCTAGAAAGTGTCTATCGTGCGAAACTACTATGACACAGTTATCGTAATTGGCTAAAAAGTTTTCTAACCAACCAATAGTTTCATAATCTAAATCGTTGGTAGGCTCATCCATTATTAAAACATCTGGATTACCAAAAAGTGCTTGTGCTAATAATACACGTACTTTTTGCTTACCATCTAAATCTACCATTAATGTATAGTGCAAATCCTCTTTAATACCAAGGTTAGATAGCATGGCTGCAGCATCACTATCTGCATTCCAACCATTCATTTCTTCAAATTGTACTTGAAGTTCTCCTATTTTTTCTGCATTTTCATCTGTATAGTCTGCATATAAAGCATCTATTTCAGATTTAATTTTAAATAACGGTTGGTTTCCTTTTATTACAGTCTCTAGTACAGTATCTTCATCATGCTTATTATGGTTTTGCTCTAACACAGACATTCGCTTTCCTGCTTCTAAATGTACGTGTCCAGAGGTCGCCTCCATTTTTCCAGATATTATTTTTAAAAAGGTAGACTTCCCAGCACCATTGGCACCAATAATACCGTAACAATTTCCGTTATTAAAAGTTGTATTTACTTCATCGAAAAGTACACGTTTACCGAATTGTACAGATAGGTTTGAAACTGATAACATTATTTGTATTTTAATTTTTTGCAAAAGTAAAAAATAACTTCCAATATCTCGAACAAATCCTATTTTATAATCTACTCTTTACTATACTAAAAACAGACTTACTTATTTACAATAATTTACCTTATGTATTTATATTATAAATATTTATGAAAAAATATTTCAATTTAACAACGCATTAACACCAAAACAAAGTTTCAAAACATATTTTTGTTATAACTAACTATAAACATTTACCCAGTTTACTAAATGAATTTTAAGTCTATATATATACTACTCTTAACTTCGCTTGCGCTTTTTACTTGTAAGAAAGAAGAAGACACATGTAAGCAAACCAAGGCTTTTATAGGTGGTGAAATTATAAACCCTAACTCTGATCATTTATTATTAATAAAATCTAGAGAAGTTATAGATACAATAACTTTAGATAGCAATAATAGATTTGCGTACGAATTAACAGACTTTACTCCTGGTTTATATAATTTTTACGATGGGCACGAAACACAGTTTATCCTTATTCAACCTAAAGACAGTTTATTATTTAGGATAAATACTATAGAATTTGATGAATCGTTAGTTTATACAGGTATTGGTGCTAAGGAAAACAACTACCTAATAGATCTTTTTCTTGAAACTGAACGTGAAGAGGACGAAAAGAAAATTTTAACTATTAGCCAATTAGACCCTGAGCCTTTTGAAGAAAAACTAAAGGTTATTAGAGATGAAAAGTTAGCGAAATTAAAAAAATTTAAAGCTAAGCATAAAACAACCAAACTTTTTAATGCTATTGCCGAAGCAAATATTAACTACAATTATTATTCTAGAAAAGAGTTTTATCCTTTTGCCAATTATAGAAAGTCCGAATTAGACATTTTTAATAGTCTTCCTGACGATTTTTACGATTACAGAAAAACTGTAGATTATAATAATGAAATATTAGAAGATTACCCTCCTTATACCAATTTCTTAAAATTCCATGTTACAAATATTGCGTTTCAAACGCATATGGAACATTCCGATGAAAAAGAATACAACGAATATTCTGTAGATTATAATTTAGATAAGCTAAAGATTATAAATGAGCGTATAGGTAACGAATTCCAAAAAAACAGATTATTATATTATACGATGATACATTTTGTAGATATTTCTAAAAGTGATCATGGTTATGATGAATTATTTAACTCTTTTAAAGAAAAATGTACCAACGAGTACTTAAAACGCAATGTTGCAAGAACTGTAAATGTTTATAAGCGTTTAAGTCCTGGTTATAAAATACCTTCTGTTACTTTATTAGATAAAAATGATAAAGAAGTTAATTTAACTAGTTTAATTAATAAACCTACTGTTATTTATTTTTGGGCAGCAAAGAGTAAGGTTCAAATTATAAGTTCTCATAAAAGGGCAGAACAACTTAAAATTAAATATCCTGAGGTAGATTTCCTTGCTATAAATATAGATTCTATTAGTTACTTGGAGCAAGCCAGTATTTTAAATCATTTTGGAGTAAAAAATAAAGACAGAGAGTTTCGTTTTAAGTTCCCCAAAAAATCAAAAGAGGTTTTGTCTATTAGGCCAATTTCTAAGATTTTTTTAGTAGATGAAAATAAACGTATTATTAATCCTAAAGCGAATATGTTTACTATAAGTTTTGAGCAAGAACTATTGGGGCTTCTTAATAAAGAGGACTTAATTGTAAATACCTTAAATTAAAAAGTTATTTTTACATTTAACTTTTTCAATAACTCTTATTTTATTAAATCTCTACACTAACGAATGAATCAAAAATTAAATGATGTAAAGTTTAATGCTATAGCTATAATTATTGTAGAAATTATTGCATGTTCAATTACTTTTTCTGTAGATTACTCTAACATTGGTATGGCTTCGGTTATTATTAAATGGATTCCTGCTATTATAGGTGTAATAACCTTATTTATTTATTTTGCTTCAAGATTAGTTTTAAAAAAATACAATTGGTGTATTAGTTTATTAGGCATAATTATAATGCTTGTTGTCGCTATAAATATATATAATACAGATTTCTCCGAAAGTTTAAGTGTAGTACTTTAATAACTTCATTTTACTCGTTATTTTTTTAGAACTACTACTTCTATTCTTCTATTAGACAATTTATCGTCTTCGCTTTTCTCTGGAAAATATAATGGATTAGAAAACCCCATGCCTTTAGTTACAATTCTTTTAGGATCTATTCCCTTATACTTTAAATGTCTTTTAATAGCTTCAGCTCTGTTTAGTGATAAGGTTTTATTATAATCGTAACTAGTTGGTATATGAAACAGCTTCATATTCATACTCCGTTTCGTATTCGTATTTCTCTTTATTCTCAATTTCATCATAACTTCCACAACAAACATGCCCTATAATCTCAATATATAAGTTTGGATTATTTTCTAAGGTCTGTAATAAAAGTTCTAATTCAGGAAGACTAGACGGTATAATAATAGCTTTACCCAAATAAAATAAAATATTTCTTAAAACTATACTTTCTCCTATTTTTAATGTGTTTAGCTTTTTTAAGTAGTTTTCGGGAGAGGTTTGTAACTTAATATCTTCTAATGTATCTGTATAACTAATATAGCATACTACTTTTCGGTCTTCTAACACTCCTTTAGGATAATTAGTACTATCCTGTCTACTATAAGTTTCTCCCATAGATATTATATTCAAAGCATCTATAGCACTATACTTCTTAACAATATTACTTACCATTTGGGCTCTTTTTAAAGCTAAAGCATCATTAAATACATTACTACCAACATAGTCTGTATAACCATATATATCTATACGTTTTATTGTTCTATTTAAAAGCTTTTGCTTTATCTTTTGTTCTGCACTAGCTGGTACTTTATATTTATTACTCTCGTAATATAAAATTAAACTATCCTTATGGATTGTATTATCTTGCGAAAATCCAAGTCTACTCGATAATATAACTATTATAGTTATTAAACATTTCAACATATTAAGTTTAGCCTTCATTTAGTAATATTAGGTACGTATTTATTCATTATTTCACATATAAAAATAATATTTTATATCGTTAATAAACGAGTTATACCATAATTATGCAATTCAAGAGTATATTTAAAAATCAGCTAATTATAATTAATCTTTTTTACTCGTTATTTTATGTCTAAATTTATGCACTTAATTATACTATATAAAGCATTACATGTCTACACTAATAATTAATATAAAAGAACTTCTACAGGTAAGAGAATCTGGACTTCAAAATGTATCGGGTAAAGCAATGCAAGAACTACCTAGCATAAAAAATGCTTACCTTTTAATAGCCCATGATACTATTATAGATTACGGTAAAATGGAAGATGCACAAGGTATTACAGCAGAAAAAACTATTGATGCTACTGGTAAAATTGTTTTACCTACTTGGTGCGACTCACACACACATATTGTATACGCTGGCAATAGGGAACAAGAATTTGTAGACCGTATAAATGGTTTAAGTTACGAAGCTATAGCAAAGCGTGGTGGTGGTATTTTAAATAGTGCTGAAACGCTACAAAACACAAGTGAAGAAGAGTTATATATACAATCTGTAGCACGTGTTAAAGCTGTTATGCAAATGGGAACAGGAGCTATAGAAATAAAGTCGGGATATGGCTTAACACCCAATGCAGAATTAAAAATGCTTAGGGTAATAAAACGTATAAAAAAAGAGTTTCCATTAAAAGTAAAAGCTACTTTTCTAGGAGCTCATGCAGTGCCTAAAGCTTATAAAGATAATAAACAAGGTTATTTAGATAGTATTATAAATGATATGTTGCCACAAATAGCTAAAGAAGAATTGGCACAATATGTAGATGTTTTTTGTGAAAAAGGCTACTTTTCTTTAGAAGATACCGAGCAAATATTAAAAGCCTCTAAAGCTTATAATCTAACACCAAAAATTCATGTTAATCAATTTAATGCCTTTGGAGGTGTTGCTTTGGCCGTAAAGTATAATGCACTTAGTGTAGACCATCTAGAAGAATTAAACCCTGATGATATTGAAGCATTAAAAAATAGTAAAACAATGCCGGTAGCTTTACCCTCATGTTCTTATTTTTTAAGTATCCCGTATACGCCAGGAAGGCAAATTATTGATGCTGGATTACCATTAGCACTAGCTACAGATTATAACCCTGGTTCTACACCTTCTGGAAATATGAACTTTGTTGTAAGCACCGCATGTATAAAAATGAAACTAACTCCTGAAGAAGCTATTAATGCTGCTACTATTAATGGAGCATATGCAATGGGAATAGCTAATGAATATGGAAGTATTACCAAAGGAAAAAAAGCAAATTTAATGATAACTAAAGCTATACCTAGTTATAATTATTTGCCTTATGCTTTTGGAGATAATCATATTGAACAGGTAATTATAAATGGAGAATGTATTTAATGTAAATTACTCTGAGGGGCTTTCTAAAGCTTGTTATACAAAAGGGTTAAAAACATTTGATGCTGTTTGTAATTATATTAAAGGGTTACCCTATGGTAGAAATTCTGATAGAAGTAATTATAACTTAGTTTTATTAGAAAATAAAGGTACTTGTTCTACTAAGCATGCCTTTTTAAAACAAATAGCTATAGAAAATAATCAACATGATGTTATGTTGTGTATAGGTATTTATAAAATGAATGAAACTAATACCAATGGTGTTGGCTCTGTATTAAAATATTATAATTTAGAGTACATTCCTGAAGCTCATACATACTTAAAGATAAAACATTCCATTTTGGATGTAACCAGAACTGTAACTTCTGAAATTACTTTTGAGAAAAGCCTATTAAAAGAAGTCTATATTATGCCTAAACAAATTGGAGATTATAAAGTTAATCTACACAAGGCTTTTTTAGAAAACTGGATTAAAATGCATCATATCCCTTATACGCTTACAGAGCTTTGGCATATTAGAGAACGTTGTATAGCTGCATTAAACCAATAAAAAAACCTGAAAGTAATAGCACTTACTTTCAGGTTTATGAAATAATTAATTAATACTTAATCTAAGTATTACCTTAAAGAAAATTGAGTACTTGTAACTAGCTCTTTTCCATTAAAAACGTTTACTTTATAAGTCCCTTTTTCAAATTTATCTTTTTTATTCTTCTTACCTATAAATTCACATATATCTAAATTATCATCTTCATAATTAAACTTACTAATTACACTATAATTTAGCGATTCTTCTCCAAATATAACTTGATCATTTGTACCTAATATGTTGTTTTTAGGATCTATAACTTGTACATAGAATTCTTTGTCACCTGTTTCTACTAATCTGTTTTTAGCTACTGTAAAACATATTCTAAGTTTATCGCTTCGTTTTGCTCTCTCTGTAGGAATTAATTTTCCAGATGTGCGCTCAATTACACCAAAGCCTTTTAAATTAACAGCATTAAGTACAGAGGCATTTTCTACAACATCTGCAAGCGCGGTATTTTGTACTAAAAGAGAATCTGTAAACATAACACGCTCTTCTAATTGTACTTTTGTACTGTCTAGCGTTGTTGCTAATAACTGATTTTCTACTTTAAGCTTATCATTTTCTTCTAGTAATACATCCATTTCTTTTTGAAGTGATAAGTATTTCTTTTTATATCTCCATAAGCTTTTAATATTAGCTTCAGATACACTCAAGGAATCTATTAAACCTTGAATACGCTCTTTTGCATCAATTAAATTTTGGTTAACAATATCACTTTCATTTATTGCTGTTTCATATTTTGCATTCATGGCAGTAAGATCTTTCATTACTGCAGCTTTTTCTTCTGTAAGTTGTAATTCTGTTTCGTCCTTATCCTTTTTTAAAGAAAAAGAAAATGCAGCTGCTCCAATAAATAGAGCTATCGCTATACCTAAGGCGACTTTTAAACCTATACTTTTTGTGTTGTTCGTCATAATTATTTGTTTTTTGGGGAAATACAATTTCTATTTTAATATTTGTTTTTTTGCATCTAAAATAAATTAAATCTGTAATTTTATTTCGTTTTAAATTAATTTAAAAATATATGGACAAACTTATTTTATTTAATGCCTCGAAAGTAAATAAAATACTTAACAAACGAGAAGGTGAAAGCAAATTTGGTGAACATATTACTTTATTGCCTCCAACCACAAACATATACGAGTCTATTAAAAATTTAGATGTCCGCTATGTCATTATTGGTTTACCAGAAGACGTAGGTGTATTCGCAAACCACGGAAAATCAGGAACTTCAAAGGCTTGGGATGCAACAATTAAAATTTTGTTAAATACGCAAAGTAATGTATTTACACATGCAAATAAAGTATTACTTCTTGGGCATTTAAATTTTGAAGAGGAGTTAAATCAACTTTCTACATTAAATCAAAATAAGTCTAAAGATATTGGTAAGGCAAGACAACTTGTAGATACCATAGATAAACAGGTAACAGATATAGTTTACAATATTGTTAGCGCAGGCAAAATACCTATACTTATTGGAGGTGGTCATAATAATGCTTATGGTAACATAAAAGGAACTTCTTTAGCTAAAAAACACGCTATTAATGCTATTAATTTTGATGCTCACACAGATTTTAGAGCACAGGAAGGAAGACATAGTGGTAATGGCTTTTCTTACGCTTATACAGAAGGTTTTTTAAATAATTATTTTGTTTTTGGTTTACATGAAAACTATACTTCTCAATCTATTATAGATGTTTTAGATTCAACAAATGCATTAGACTATAATACTTATGAGGCCATAGACATTAGAAAAGAATTAAAGTTTAAAAAAGAAATGCAACGTGCTTTACAGCATATAAAATCTAAACCCTTTGGATTAGAGATTGATTGCGATGCAATACAAAACATACCTAGTAGTGCGAAAACACCAAGCGGTTTTTCTGTTGATAAAGCAAGGCAATTTGTAAGCTATTTTGGTAATACGTCGCAAGTAAGTTATATCCATATATGTGAAGCAGCTCCTACAAAAAAAACAGCAAATCAAGTTGGTAAACTTATAAGTTATTTAATCACAGATTTTATTAGAAGTAATATTAAGTATTAGAACGTGTTTTTTCGCCTAAAAAACTAAAATACAATGTTTTGACTAGAGTTTTAACTTACAAACAATACATTTCATCGTGTTTTTATGTTTTTCATCGATATTTTAATTTTATTTTTTGTATCATTGTATTGTTTATGGTATTTGCCATAAATTTACGGTGTAAATGAAACATAAAATAAACTTTTAAGTCCCTAGAAAGAAACATTTGCTATTATATTTTGGTTGATTAGAAAGCATTCTTAAATCATACACACAAATTAGATCACCCTAAATCTATTATGCGATGTATATAAAGAATGCTTTTTTATATAATCAATCGGCCTCTGCTCTATTTTACACAAAATTGTTATTAGAACTCATCTTGATTTTTCTATTTTTTTAAAAATGGTTCAAATTCGCCCACATTTTGTTATTTTTTCACTCACAGCTATCACTATAATTTTCAAAAAGTATCACATCTATAGAGACGTTTTTGCTCCTTATCATCTTGGTAAAAGCTAAGAAGTCAAAATAAATTCATTTCAAAAAAAACATTAAAATTGTTTTTATATCGTTCTATTTTTACTAATTTTACATAAGTACTTATATAAATACATATATTAATGGATGCACTAAGAGGTTTTGGAGAATTAGGTTTGGGGTCTAGATTAAAAAGACTAAGTGATTATTTAATGAAAGAAACACAGATAGTGTACGATTTTTTTAAAATAGACTTTGATCCCTATTTATTTCCTGTTTTTAAAATTATATCCAATAAAAAGGGAGTTACAAATACCGAAATAAAAAATACTCTAAACTTATCGCAACCGGCAATAACGCAATCTATAAATAAGCTTATAAAAAAAGACTTAGTCATTATAAAAAGTGATGAGGTAGATAAACGCAAGAAAATTGTTTTGTTATCTAAAAAAGGAGTTTTATTAATCCAAAAGCTAAAGCCGCTTTGGAATTGTATAGATACAGTTATTAAAGATTATACATTAACAAGTTCTTGCTCTTTAATAGAACATTTAAATACTCTTGAAGACAAATTAAATACTCAAAGTTTTAGTAAAACTATAATTGAAATGGTAGAAACAAACACACAGAAAGACTTAAATATTATAAACTTTAAACCTGAATACTCTAAATTCTTTTATAATTTAAATATAGAGTGGTTAAAAACCTATTTTTATGTGGAACCGTTTGATGAAGAAGTTTTAAGCAAACCTAGCAAATATATTATAGATAAAGGTGGCTATATCTTTTTCTACAAACTAAATGATATAATTGTTGGCACTGTTGCTTTAATGCCTATTGATGGTGAAGAAAATGGCTACGAATTAACAAAAATGGCTGTTTCTCCTGAACACAGAGGTCATAAAATAGGGCAAAAATTAATGCAACATTGTATAGATTTTGCAAAACAGCATCAGTTTAGCAAACTTTTACTGTATTCTAGTACAATTTTAGAAAATGCCATTTATATATATAGAAAGTATGGTTTTATAGAAGTCCCTCTGGAAAAAGATAATCATTACGAACGCAGTAATATTAAAATGGAATATCCTTTATAATTAACAGTTAATTTGCTGTAAGGTAATTATCTAAATCGTTACAATAGGCTTCTTCTTTAGCGCAAAGTACACTAGCAGTTTCTATAATTAATTGTTTTAGTTTTTCATTCTCTGGATAAATTTTGTAGGCTAACTTAAATTCGGAATAAGCACCTAAAACGTTATTATTATGTAATCTACTTATTCCAGATTCCATTAAAAACCGAAATGCAATATTATTATCAATGGCTTTACGTATATCCATTAATTCATTGTGTTCTTTTTGGTATTTGACAAAGTGGTTTCTTTCAATAAAAAAGAAACAACTTATTATTAGTACTATTAAAAGTATTAAAGCTCCTTTTTGTTGGCTTTTCTCTTTTTCATTTTTCTTCAATGTAAATTTTCTCGAATAGCCTTGAAGCGGCACAAACGAAGTTATATTAGAAATTTTATATGGTTTTTTAGGCCTCTTTCTATGCACTCTATTATCCATTCCAAATCCCATTAACCCCATAATAATTCCTTTATTTATAGGTCTGTAAACAATAGATAATGTTACATAATTTAAACCGTTTTTAGTGTTTGTTTAGCTTGCTCGATAATGACTTCTGGATAGTTGTATAATTCCATTATTTTAATAGCATTACGCGTTGTTAGCTTTCCTTTTTTTAGTTTATGATCAAACACTAAATTGGTTTTATTAATATCTTCACAAAAGTGAAATAACTCGTAATTTTCTTTCTTTAATAACTCGGTTAATTCTATATCGTGAGTGGATACAAAAACGATATTATTTCCTTTATTTAAATACGATAAAATACCTTGTCCTCCAGAAATGCGCTCTGCTGTATTAGTCCCTTTAAAAATTTCATCTAAAACAAATAAACATGGGGGCTCTTCTTGTGATGCATCTATTAACGTTTTTAATGTAAGTACTTCTTCTAGGTAATAACTGGTATTTTCAAACAAATCATCAGTTATACGTATGGATGAATATACTTTAAAAAATGGTGCTTTATACGCTTTAGCAAAACAAAGGTTTAAGGTTTGTGCCAAAATACTATTTACTGCTACAGTTCTAATAAAAGTAGTTTTTCCAGACATGTTAGAGCCTGTAAGTAACATGCTTTTGTTATTTAATTCTAAATTATTAGGAATACAATTTTTAATTAATGGATGTATTATCTTTTCTGTGCTTATTTTTTTACTCTTTATAAACTCTGGGGTACATAATGTTACATCACTGCTTTTTAATGAGGCAGTAGAAATGGCAGCATCTATTTCTCCTATAAATAAAAATAAGGCTTCTATACTTTGTTTTTCACTCTTTATATCGTCTAGGAAACTATTAAATAAAATATATTCAATATTAAATAGAATTTTAAACGATTCTATCATCATCCATATTGCAAATATATACTCATTACTTAAATCTACATTAAAGCCTAAAAACTCTGTTTTTAGCTTTATCCTTTCTATCTTCTTTAAAAATGGAAAGGTATTATAGTGCGCTTTTATTTCTTTAAATTTTGCAAGGTTTTTTGCTACTTCAAGCGCCCTAGATATTTGGTTTATTCCACTTAAATAATGGTTTATATTGTTTTTATTACTAAAATGTAAAATGAGATTCGTAATAAAAATAGGTACTATAAAAAGAAAACTTATTGGATAATAAAACCCGAGGCCAATTAATAACAGTGTAACGACAGTTAAAGAATAGGCTAACCATAATAATTTAGGTTTCTCAATTTTATCTTCATGTATTAAACGTTCTAAATCGTAAGCATTACGTGTATTTAATTTAGAGAGTTCTAATTGGCTTTCTATTCTTATATTTTTATTTCGAAGAAAAACTGTTGTTAACTTATCAAAAGCTAATAAGTCTTTAATATTACCTATTGTTCTTAATTTAAAATAAAGGTATTGCTGTCCTATTCTAGAAGTAGTTCTATCTATAAATTTAAAGATCTCATTTATGTCTAAATCCTGGTGAGTTTTGTCTGAAATGAGATGAAAGGCTTCGCCTTTGTGTTCATTATTATTGAAATATTCTCCAATAATATCAAAATTATAGTAGCTTTCCGTTTTAGGTTTCCCCCATTCTTTTAATAACCTATGTTTAAGCTTTACTAGCTTTCTTTTTTTTGAGCGATTATTTAATAAGAAAATAATAATTAAAACTATACAGACACCTAGTATCCAATTCATATTTTAAGATGCTTTTTTTAATAAAAGAGAGGTGCAGTTAACATACTCACCTCTATTTATTAATAGGTCTTAATATAATAATGTTTGTTACAAAAAACAGTTTACTTATTAACCACAATTATTTAATCCAGTAAGCATACTTATATAGAAATAGAGATATTGAAAAAAAGACACCTATACCTAGTGCAATACTATTAAGCACTAATAAATGACCTCTTTTTATTTTAAAATGATTAGTACAAAGTGATTCTCTATTCAAAAAATAAATAATAGTAGTAATGAATAATATAATTACAATAAAAAATAAGATATATTCAAATTCTTGAAAATTTTTAAATAAACCTATAAAAAGATTAAATACTAAAAAATAAAAATATTGAGCTATTAATATCCATCCAATTTTGTTTTTAAACAATAGTCCCAAAAGAGGTATAAGCAAGAATAAAGGAGCTCTAATAGAGTCAAATATTATTTTAATATTAAACATAAAATCAGGATCATTTTCTAATTTCATTTTTAATACATCTAATCCTTCATTTTTATTATAGAATAAACTAGAATATAACGAAGCACAAAATAGTCCAGTAATAATTATACTTAAAAGCCAATATGGTTTAGCTTTCATTTATTCTTTGCTAGACTTTATAGAATCTATTTTACGTTGCAGTTTTAAAATCTCATCTTCTTCTCTAGCCTTTTTTATAGAGTCTATTTTATTTTGTAATACCTGTATTGCTTCATCTTCTCCTCCACTAGCTTTTAAGGCTTCTAATTTTGTAGAGTCTATTGCAATAGTATTATCTGTTGTTTGACCAAATTCTATAGTTTTAGTTTCTTCAACAAAATACTCTCCAATACCTTCACTAGAGCGCCAGGCTTCATTTAATTGATCGTAAACACTTTTTTCCCATTGACTTGGGTGTTTTACATCTATCCAAACGACATCTCTGTACTCACTATCTACCAATACTAAATCTGGAGTTGCAGAGCCATCAAATTGCCCAGAGTCTTTATCATTTATCGCAGAAACGGTTCCTAAAAAGAATAAGCGTTTACGTCCAGCAATATTTTTTATATATGGCCTAAATTCTACAGGAGTATTTGCTGTCCAATCATATTCTTTTCTAGATTCTTTAACTTTTAAAGGCATTGCAGATACACCGGCATAGCCTTGCTTTTTAGAGGCATGGTCATAATAATACAGTTTATCTGTTCCATCTGCAGGAATAAATACGCTATAGGTTAAACTGGTTCGCTCATCTCCTACCGGCTCTAAACCAAACCAGTGGTATAAACCATTGTAAGCACCTATACCTGTGTCTGAAAAATTAAAATCGGTTACAAAAGGCTGTTCGTTTTGATCTTTAGATAAATCAGGAATTTTTACAGCTGTTTTCATATTCCATGGTAACGGATCGCTAAAACCTCCTAAAAACTTTAAAGATTCGGCTTGTAAGCGAGAAATTTTTTCTGCTACAGTATTTTGGCGTGTTAAATATGGATGGTTTTTCATTTCTTCAGGACTAATGTAGGTTCCTTTTCCTATTGCTACACGCTCTAAATAATCTTTAAAATAATGTGCTCCATTATCTATAACCATAACCCCTCCAAAGGTTGGATATGGAAAGAAAAAGCCTTTCCATTTTATTAAACTTACGACTTCTACCCATTGCCCTGTATCGTTTTTCATGTAATAGGTATCACTAGGCTCATAGTTAAATAACATCCATGGATTAAAACGCTGTACTACTGCATTATAGGTGTTTCTACTAAATTTTAAAGATTCTCCTATTGAAAAGGTTACTGGTATACGATTATCGCTAGAAAATCTAGGAAACGGTGTTGTACTAGATACCGCAAAGACTTCCTCGGTATTATCATTCATAGCTTGCCACGCATACTTTTCGCTTGGTTGTATGGCCATTGTCCACTTATTTTCGTCGTCTACACGTACTAAGTGCGGTAATGAGACATCTTTAGTCTCTCCTACACTTTCGTTAGCCATTGAAAATATGTTTCGTAAGGGTTGTATGCGTTCATTTTGTGTTAATGGTAATTCGTTTATTTCTACACGGTTTAAATCATTAAACACATTATATGTTTTCATATAATCGTACATTTTAAAATGCCATCCTACAAAATATAGAAGTCCAAAAAACACTAATAAAATTCCTAAAATTCCTAATCGCCTTCCTGTAGATGCTGTCTTTCTAAATTTTCTTAATCCAAAAAATAATACTATAGCACATAATAATATTATAAAAATAAATTTTCTAATAAACAGTAATGCCGGTTGGTAATCGTCTCTTAAAAAGAATAGCGCAATAATTAATACTAACGATAATAGTATAATTATTCGTTTTTGTTTTCCGCCTTTATTCCAGTATTTTTTTAACATTGAAACTGTATTTTGTGTTCTAATTGGTAAGTTTTTTTTATTTGATTTTTATAGCAAACTACATATAGCCTTTATCTTTTAAACGCTCTCTTGCACTTTTCTCTTGTTTTTTAGGCTCCGTTGTTGGAGCTTTTTCTTCTATTTCGGGAGTATTCTCTTTATTGGTTATATCCTCAATAAAGTCCTTTCCTTTTTCTATTGTACCGCTTACCATTTCTGTTAAGGATTCCGATTTATCTTCTATAACATCTCCAGATTTTATTACAAAATGTGCAAGGTATGTTCCAGCAAGGGTTCCAAAAATACTAGACGCAAATAATGATAAGGTGACTAAATCTATTGGGATTAATAGTCTGATAATAATAATAGCAACGATATAAATAGCTACAATATAAACCAAACGCAATAAGAGGTTCTGTTTGTATATAAACCCTTTTTTATCGTCTTCCTTCATTTGTAATTCTTTTGAATTGAATACTTTATTGAAGAAACGATACACTTTATTACTCTTAGACTCTCTCCAGTATAAGATGATTCCAAATAAAATGGAAATGATAAATATTATTATTTCGAGTGACATCATAGTATTTGATTTAGTTTAAAGTCGAAAGCTAAAAGTTTGACCTTTTCTGCCTCCTGACTTAATTATTTTTTAATTCTTTTATCTTTTTAGAGGCATATACACTTCCATTTTTTTCTGCATCTTTATACCACTTTATAGCTTCTTCAAGATTTTTACTCGTTCCTTCTCCTTTTTCTAACATATATGCTACGATAATTTTAGAATCCAGCATACCTCTTTCTCCAGAAAGTTTATAGCACTTAAAGGCTTTTTTATAGTCCTTACCAACTCCTTCGCCATTATAATACATATTTCCAAGTTCATATAATGCATATGGATTTTGACGTTCAGCAGCATATATGAAAATCTTGTGTGCCATATCAAAATCTTTCTCCATTCCTAACCCCTGCCTTTTCATTCTACCAATATTTACCATAGCCATTATTTCCAATTGTGAAGCAGCCTTATCAAACCAATAGTATGCTTCTTTATAATCTTTTTCTACTCCATTTCCTGTTAAGTATATTACCCCTAAATTGTTTTGGGCAGCAGAATTCCCTTTATCACTAGCAAATTTATACCAACGAATAGCTTCATTTATGTTTTTATCTACATGATTCCCTTGCTCATACATTTGAGCTAAATTATTCATACCGTATACGTCTCCTTTTTTAGCAGAATCATGAAATAAATTATATGCTTTTTTTAAATCTTTTTCAACATAATATCCTTCTTTATACATATTACCTAAGTTATTCATAGCTCTAGCGTGTCCCTGCTTTGATGCTTTGGTATATAATTCAAAAGCTTTTTCATAGTTTTTATCAACACCTTTACCATTAGCATATAAATAACCTAAATTAAATGTCGCTACATCATCATTTAAAAGAATTGCTTTTTTATATAACTCAATTGCTTTATCATAATCTTGATTTAAACCTCCAAAACCATTTTCGTAAGCATATCCTAAATATCTTAAACCCTGAGAATCATTATTATCTGCGGCTTTTTTAAATTCAATTACAGCTTTTTCATACTCACTTTCCACATAGTAACATAGACCTAAATTTGCATGCTCTCTGTAAGATAATTCATCTATAAAATTATTGTATATTGCTTGAGCTTCTTTATACTCCTTATTTTTAAACTTCATGTTAGCCTCATCTATTTTAGCGTTTTGAGCAAAAACAAAACTTGAGGTTAACAGTAATAATAATAGCCTAATTTTCAATGTATTATTCTTTAATATATAAAATTTGTCTATATTTTTTAAACTTCTATCTCTCACATTTCGACTTATTAGTATGATTTTTCTAAATATTGTTACTAATTGTTTCAATTACCCAATCTTTCATGGAGTCATCCCAAGTATCATACGCTTTATAAAATTGTTCTTTATCGTACCAATACAGGAATAAAATATCTTTAGGAGAAATATTAACTAATAGTTTCCATAATAAATCATGATACTTTGCACTTATAGACGAATGCGGTTCGTGCAACGCTTGGTATATTTTTGCATCTACTATATCTGCAATTTTATATTGGTTACTGGTTTCTATTTTTTCTAGATAGCGCTCTACTCCCATAATACGTTTTCTACTATCGATATCTACTTTATTTAAATAACTCTTAAACAACAATTGGTCATTTAGAATATCTTGTATTGGGTGTTGTGGTTTTTCTAACGATTTTGATAATTCATATTTTTTAATGCGTTCGTAACGCGATGTAGTAACTGCTCTATCTAAATCACACTCAATAATATCATGGCTTAATAACTTTGCTATTAGCTCTGGCTGATCTATGTGATAAATTAACACATCGTGTATTGTATCTTTTATAGCTTCTTTATACCATTTTTCGTTTTCAAAAACAATAATATCCTTTATAAAATCTCGTAATAAATAAACACCTCCAAATGCCTTAGTATAAAACGAATTGGTAGTATACTCTAGCTCCTTTAATTCTAAATCTCTGGTCCTTAAATCACCATATTTTAAGGCTGAGTCTAAAAGTTCTTTTTGTAAATTTTCATCTATAAAATTGTTTCCTTCTTTAAATTTTTGAACAAGTTGTTGTTGCTCTTTTTGTATGGTATCTAGGTTGTCTATTAAGTGAAAATGTATAGATACTTTATTGTATTTTAAAACGTCTAAAGGCTCATAAAACGCATCGATACTTTGGTCAAAATCTAAGCAAATAGCACAATCTCTTGTAATATTATTTATTTTATCTCCATAAGCTTTAAATACATGTTGCATCATTTCTCTATCGAACGTATGAAACGACACATAAACTGGTTTCCCTTTCTGTAATGGAGAAATAATAATACCATGCGGATTGGCTTCTCCATTGTTTAAATACAACAAATTACCTTTTTCTTCTGCTATTTCTGGACTCCACCCTATTCCATCTATAGAAAAGGTTTTTAATTTTGTTTCGGTAAACCCTAATTTAACTAAGCATTTATTATAGCGCTCAACTAGCTTTCCACTAATGGGAATGAGTTCACTTCTGTATAGATTTGCTAATTCTAGTTTTTGCATTGCAAATTTTAATTTGTTTCGTTTTAAAAAGAGTGATACCTTAATGTTTTATTTAGAAATACTCTATTATTTTTTTAACATAGATTAAATTAAATTTTTAATCCAATCTATAGTTTGTAAAAAACCAATAAAAACTAAACCTACTATTATTATTATTGTGAGAAAATAAGATATTAAAGAAATTTTCTCTTTTATTTTCTCTTTAAAAGATATAGGTTCTTTTAATAATTTTCTACTCTTATAAATTGGTTTTATATAAGGAATTATTCGTTTTTTCCCGTGAAGATACCAATCAGATGTTTCTAAAAAAATAGTTTCCTCTTCACTTTTATTCAACTTAAAATCTTCAAATCGTTTTGATGCCTTTAATAATTCTTTAGCATAAAGAATTAAACCTTCTTTATTAGAATGAATAAATCCGCTTTTTTTAATACTTATTTCATAATCATAGAGAAAAAAAGCATCTTCAACAGAACTCATAGCTTCTAGTTTTTCTATAATAATGTCTAGTTCTTCTTTTTCTTTTTGCATTATTAATGATTGGATAAACCCTATTTAATTATTTCCCAAACTGTTCTCTTGCTTTCGTTTCAATATTTAATTGATTTATTCTAGCATCTACTTTTCGTTTAAAATCGGTATCTGCAATGGTTGCCACGTTATCTAAATAACGTACTACTTCTTGTCTTCTAATATCTGAAAAGTTTAAGCCTTTCATGTTTGCTTTCATTAATTCCTGAAGCATATTAAACTTGGTTTCGTAATCTTTTTTGAAATATATTTCAGGATTATCGAACCAATCTTGTTCTAAATCGAAATCGGTTAAACGCAATGATATTGCCGATTGTATATTTCTAACATCTCTTGACGAGAAGAACGGAAATATAGTCTGAATTTCTTTATACAGGGTTGCAAAAAATTGATGATTGTTTACATTATGTTTATGTTCTGCTTTTGCATAGGCTTCTAGTACTCTTGCTTCTGAGGGTTTTTCTACACTGTTTAAAATATCTCCCATGTTTTTAGCTAAGCCTTGGTCTTGTAAAAAGGTATAATCGGTAGGTTTTACCATATTTATAAAATCTGGCATCGTGTCTTCCAGTTTGCGCCACCATAAATGATCTTGATCTAAGAAATCGTGTTCTGTTCTTGCACCATCTATTTTAAATCGGCCTTGTACTCTAGAAATAACGGCTTTATCTAGCATTTCTGGTAAATTAGTAAATAAACCTATAGAACTATTCCCGTAGTTTACTGCATAAGCACCTTCTGTATAACGCAAAAATACGCCTATAACTTCTTTTACACCTGCCGAAACGCCTTGAGCTGTTCGTTCTTGTAAATTATTTTCTGCATCATCTATTGGTGCAAATATTAATTTTGAAGGGTCTTGCATTGGTTTCATCCATTCTACCATTTTTTCGGCAGAGCCTCCTTGAAATGTACTTATTAAAGTATCTGGCATGGGGTGGAATAAAAACGGAATATCTAGATTATCGCAATGTTCTTTTAATCGCGTAGCAATTGCAGCAATAAGCATACTTTTTCCTGTTCCTGGGATTCCGTAACCCATAAATACGGGCATGAATCCGCCTAATTCTTGAAACGGGTTTTTCTTTGCCTCGAAATCGTAACTTAACATACGTTCTGTTAAACGTCTTGCAAAGTGTTTTGCATCACGATTTCCTACAATTTGTTCGAACTTAATTTTATTAAACTCTACACTTTTTGCTGCTCCAGAAAACACATTACTCCAGCCAGATATTGCAAATTCTGAGTTTTCTAATTTATAAGTACGATCTTCTATAGTTTCGGTATATTCTAAACTACTTTTTCGTAATTGAATTTCGTCTATTACTGCTTCAAAATAGACTACTGTAAAATCTATGACATCTTTATCGGACTTTATAATGTCTGGATGGCCTAAATATTTATCGAAATAGAATAAGTTACAGGCTACTCCTTTTAATGGTGATAGAAAAGAGACTTCTGGTAAGCCTGCAAACTTTTGCTTCATCACACTTAAATCGTCTGAAGCATGTGGTTTTAACGTGTGTAATATATGATAAGCTGTTGCGAATAGCATGAATGCTGTAGCAGTATGCATTTTACTCTCGAATTCTCGCTTTCCGTTAGTATCTAAAGTGCTTTTACGCTCGTTTAATGCAGATAACCCTGAGGCATCGTAATAACTATCTTTTATCCAAATCCCTAATGTTAAACCTTCTTGTACTGCATGTAAGGTTTGGTTTAATCGTAATGGTAAGGCTACTGAATCTGGTAATAAGCGCTTTTTTAATGCTAAAATGGTTTTAGACACAGAGGTAATCTCTATTGCGCCACTTCCATTATTGGCACGAGATAGATACAGTAATATCGATTCGTCTTTGGCGTCCTTATCTTTATTTTTTGCTCGCTGTCCTTGCTCCCATTGTATACTTTTTAAATAGCCACTCGCTTCTTCACGAAGCATATTTAATTCGTTTTGCTTTATAGGGAAGGTTGAGTTATGTTCCATATTTTTTAGTCTTCAGTTTACAGTTTGCAGTACACAGTACTGACTCCAGTTTATTTAGTTTTCAGTATTCAGTTATCAGTATACAGTGCTTACTCGAACGTGTTTTTTAACAGGGTTAACTTACTACCTATTGCATACTGCTTACTATATCATCCTTTTTTTACTCCGAATTTATCGGGATTATTAATCATATAGTTTAAAAGCTTGCATACTTCTATACTTTTATCTTCTAATTCTACTTTTTTATCTTTTGAAATGTATTCACATGCTAGTGCAAAGTCTAACCACAATTGGGTTTCTGAATTTTCACTATCTGCATCTTACATTTTACTTTTAAAATACTTTTCATATTGTCTTTTTCTATAACCTTTAGCTATTGCTGAACAAACAGTTCTACTAGAGCTATTAATTTGAGATATTAAACTAAATAACTCTGATTTTGGAAATGTTTTAGTTATTTGGAATATATTCATAGCTAACTCAAATCCTTTTTTGATATGCTAATAATGTTTTAAAACGCATTTACTTATTTTCACTATTTAACAGCCCACTACTCACTGCTCACTTAACTTTCATATCTGCAATTTGAAACGGTGGTTTAGCTAGTTTATTCATTACTTCTGGGTTTTTATTATAGAGTAATTGAATAATTCTATGGGGCGCGAATACATATTTACTTTTTAAAATGTCACTCCATTTTTGCAAGGTCTGTTTAGTAAAGTACCCGCCTTCGCTAAAGGTGCTTCCTGAAAATACTTCGTCTATTTTTAAAGATAGTGCATAGGACTCTAATGGGATTTCTTTTTTAGCAATACTTTCTAAAATAGAGTGTGTTAGCTCATTTTCATCTTTTGCAAATACATTATGAAATGGTCCTAAATCTATTCGTTTTATATGCTTTGGAAATACATTTTTCAGCCTTCTGTCTATTCCGTATGCCATCGTGTCTAATGGCATTTTTCGATCGGCTATGGCTTTTAATGTCTTGTATATTTCATTTTTCTCTTTTAGTGGGTCTTTTCCATCATAATCAAAATACATAAAACAAATAAACGGTCTGTTTAGTGATACATCGTAAAAACTCCAACTCGTCATATATTCTGTTGCAATATCTTCTGGCGCTTTTATTATTTTACCTTGTACAAATCTGTTAAATATATATTGCTGCTCTACCGATGTGTAATATACTATAGAAGCGGCTTGAAAGAGTTTATCTTTACGTATGGGTTCTTTTTTACGTAATAATTGGTCTAGAAATTCGTCTTGTAACTCACTTACATCTTTCAGCTTATTTATATAATTATCTCTTAACGACAAATCGTTATATAAATACCTAAACTCTAAATAATTAGGAAATCCCGAATCGGTTAAATCTACCTTCATGTTATCTTCTTCATCGTACATATATTTTATACGCATGGCTTCTATAGAGTACAATAAAAGGTCGCAGTATTGTTTAAAAAACACCATTTCTTGAGGTGTACACAATGCTTTCTGTTGTACACTTACTATTAATTCTTTTAATGCAAAGTCTACTTTTTTGTGGTAGAATACATATTGTTCTTTGCTGTCTAGAACTGCCGAATCTAAAGGGGTTACAATGTGATTTACAGACATTATTTTTTGATGTTCTTAATTTTATAAAGCGTTAAAAAAACGAAGGCTTAGGTATTTTATATTTTTTAATTAATAAACTGTCTTAGGCTAGCTCTGCGTTAAGGATTGCAGCGGCATCCTTTTTTCTTTTTAGAAAAAAGATATAGCGGAAAGCCTGACCTCCAATTATATTGGAGGTAACGCCCAAATTATTTTTATAATCTCTTTTATATTTTTAAGAGATTCCCTCTTTCGTGAGAACTTAGCTCAACATATCGTCTTCTGCGGCTGGTTTTGGTGGCGGTGGCACATCGTCTCCATCTCCTCCTTGTGGTGCTGGTTGTGCTGCATAGTAATCTTCGAAAAGTTCTTTCATATCTATACCGTAACGCTCTGCAAAATTCTTTTGTATGTCTCCATCTTTTGCGCGAATTTCTTGTAAGGCCTCTGCATAGCTACTGTATACGCCTTGCATTACTTTTTCGTGTACTGGAATATTATCCATCATTTCTTGACGTGCTTTTGCACTTGCTGTGTGCATAGACGCTAATGTTTCTCCAATATGTTCGTCTGTTTTTACACCTAAGTGCTCTAATATTGCAGCAAATTCTTGATCTGTTCTCGCTTTTAATGCTACTACATAACCATCATAGTACTTTAAACGCTCTTCTGTATCACTTTTTAATTTTGCTCTATGCGTTTGTAAGTTACTACGTAAAGAGGTTAATACTTTTATGGTTAAATTATGCTTATGTACAAAACTATCTTTGGATGCTGCTAAAGTTGTGTAGGCATTTTTAAGACCTTCCAGCTCTTCTACTTTTTGTTCTAAAGCTGTCATTTTACCAATAGATTCTGCATATTCTGCAGATTGCTTATCGGCAATATCTTCTAATTCTTGTCTGGCTTGTTTTAGTAATGCGTATTGTTCTTCTAACTTATCTTCTACTTCTTTCTTTTTCTCTAAGGCTTTGGTGTGGTTTTTAGAGGCTTCTACTATAGCGTCTTTAAGTTTTTCTTCTACTTCTTTTATTTCTACTTCGCGGTTTTTTAATCGGGTTACTGCTGCTTGAGATTTATACGATAGTTCGCTTAATAATGTTTGTACGTCTGCTTTTTCTATACGTTCTTGGAACATTGCTTTAGCTTTGTTATCTGCTCCAGCACGTACTTTTTCTGCAGATTTTAATGTGTCTTCTGCTTTAGCTATTTTGCTTTTACGCCCCCAAAGATTGTTCCACCAAGTGTCTGGCACCTTTTGTGCATCTTCTAGTTCTATTTTTGCTCTGTCTAATGCTTTTTGTGCATCGTCGATAACTTTTTGTTCTGTTTCGTTTAATGCAGAAAAACGCTCGAATAAAATACCAACCTCGTCTTGGTAGTCTGTTAAATCTTTAATTGCATCTAAAAGTGTTGTTCTGTCCTTTTCTGCCATTTGTACAACATCGTCTAATGTTGCATTTAGTATTTTTTGACGACTTTCGGGGTCATCCTCTTGTGCTAGCTTAGATTTCATTGTATCTATAGCTTTGCCCCAATTTACATCTACCTTTTCACTTTTCTCGTTAGTATTAGTTTCTAATAAATCAAAATCATCAGACATATTATATCGCGTTTTTTATTGGTTGAACAAATTTAGTTTAGCAATTTCGTTAAAAATTATTAGTTCTGAAATTTTTACACTCAATTTATATGTGTTAAGTTTTAGTTAATTGTTACAGTTTGGTCTAGAATTATTAGAAAAGGTAATTTTTGTGTGTTTTGATGGAATTTGTTATGTCTAGTGAAATTTGAAAATGATGTGAGATTCTGAAACAAGTTCAGAATGATGTTACTTTAACTTTCAAAATCGTAAATCAGTAGCCGTTAATCGACCTGTTCTCGATACGCTCCCGATTAATATCGGGACCACTCGAACTGACGCTTATGGTTTTGATTAAGGAGATTCCCTCCTACGTGGGAATAAAAAAAAGCAGATCTATAAGCCGGATTCTGTACTCTTACGAGCCCTTATCATTTATCTACGTATACTGTTACCAGCACACTTTAGCTGCCTACCCTCCAACAATCGCGCGTGCACGCTCAAACGTTGGTATACATGACATTGCACCTAATAGAGTTTACCTGATTTCACTACAGCATTACCTGTACATTCTTTCTGTTGCACTTTTCCTAGCCTCACGACTGGTGGCCATTAACCACTATATTGCACTATGGTGTCCGGACTTTCCTCATCCCAAATGTATCGGGACGCGATAAGGCGATCTGCTTGGATGCAAATGTACATTAATAAAATGCAATTTAACAAGTGTTATTTGTTGCTTTTTGTATGGTTTAATTTGTTATTTTTAAATTCTCTTAAAAGAAGAGTATTGAAGAAAAAAACATTAATCATTCTATCATCTGTCATTATTATATATACGCTTGGAAGTAATCTACCAAGAGGGTTTTATAAAATAGAGAACGAAAATGTAATAATCAAAATATCAATAACTGACAATTTATTGGTCATTCGGGACCCTGAATGCACAAAAAGAATTAAGATTATTGACGGGTCAGAAGAATTTAAAATTAAATTCTGGTCAGAACTTTACGAGGTTAAAGTTTTTAAACGAACTAATGGAAAGCAATCCTTTTGGGTCGTTGATGATAGCATGCGAGGAGTTACAAGAACCGAGAATGGTGTGTTTACAGAATTTACTTGTTGGGAGCCAGCTTGTTCTGGAGGTAGAATGGAAGGAAAAAACATCTTGAGTTTCGAATTTAAAAATAACAAATGGATTAAAGTAAACTAACTAATTATCACATCATACATACCTTTTTAGAAACCAAGCGACTAATCGAATAATTAAAGGATATTTGTAAAGACGTAATACTTCTTGAGTAGAAAAGTTAGCAACTAAATATAAAAAATTGAAAAGCTGGATAATATTTTAATTTACTACAACACGTATGTTACATTAATCACTTCGTTTTATGTATTCTAATCTTCATAAAAACCACTATTTTTATTGTTAATAACTATATATAAATTGCCCTCTTAGAATTCTTAATTTTCATCCGTTTTTTTAACTTTGTTTCGTTAATAATTTTGCATTTCTTACATGGAACACTTTGTAGTATCGGCACGTAAATACAGACCCCAAACGTTTAAGGACGTTGTTGGGCAACAAGCCATTACAAATACCTTATTAAATGCTATTGAGAACAATCATTTAGCGCAAGCCCTACTGTTTACAGGACCTCGTGGTGTTGGTAAAACGAGTTGTGCGCGTATTTTAGCTAAAATGATTAATAGTGATGGTAGCGAAACTGGCGATGAAGATTATGCATTTAACATTTTTGAACTCGACGCCGCTTCTAACAACTCTGTAGACGATATTAGAAGTTTAACAGACCAAGTTCGAATTCCGCCTCAAGTTGGTAAATACAAGGTTTATATTATTGATGAGGTACACATGTTATCTCAAGCGGCTTTTAATGCGTTTTTAAAGACGCTAGAAGAACCGCCTAAACATTGTATTTTTATTTTAGCAACTACCGAGAAACATAAAATTATACCAACCATTTTATCACGTTGTCAAATTTTCGATTTTAAACGTATTACGGTTAAAGACGCTAAAGAGTACTTAAAATATATTGCTAGCGAACAAGACATAACTGCTGAGGATGACGCCTTACATATTATCGCTCAAAAAGCAGATGGCGCCATGCGTGATGCCTTATCTATTTTTGATCGTGTCGTTAGTTTTTCAGGAAAGAATTTAACGAGACAAGCGGTAACCGAAAACTTAAATGTTTTAGATTACGAAACGTATTTTACAAGTACCGACTTAATTTTAGATAATAAAATACCAGATTTATTAATACAGTTTAATGAGACTTTATCTAAAGGGTTTGACGGCCACCATTATATTGCTGGTTTAGCGTCTCACTTTAGAGATTTATTGGTTTGTAAAAACCCTTCTACTATTCCTTTATTAGAAGTTGGAGAACAAACCAAGGAAAAGTATTTAGAACAATCTAAAAAAGCATCACAAACCTTTTTATTAAAAGGAATAGAATTAGCTAACGATTGCGACTTAAAGTATAAAACGAGCAAAAATCAACGCCTACTCGTTGAACTTTGTTTAATGCAACTTGCCTCTATCACTTTCGATGGAGAAAAAAAAAATAGCAAACGTTACATAATTCCACCATCTTACTTTAAAAAGTTAGGGATAAAACCTATTCCTGTTTCTAAACCTGCTGTTACTTCTCAAACAAATACAACAACAGAAATTGGTAGTAAAACGGTATCATCTATACCAAAACCGGCTATAAAAACTGCTATTGCAAGTAATACACCACCAAAAATTGTTTTAGATAGAAATAAACGTGCTAGTTCTGGGTTGTCTTTAAGTAGCATTCGTGCAAAAAAGGAACATGTTTCTAAAAAGAAAGATACTATTGTAGATGAAGCCAGCTTGCCACGAGAACCTTTTGATGTAGACGATTTAATGCCTGTATGGCATACGTTTATAAATAAGTTAAGAGCAGATGGCAAAATGAACTTAGCTTCAATTTTAGGCATAGATACACCAAAACTAAAAGGTACTACCATTTATTTAGAGTTTCCAAACTCTACAAATAAAGTTGAAGTAGAAAGGCAACAGTTCGATTTAATGCAATATTTACGTAAGTCTCTAAAAAATTACGATATAAGCTTAAATATTACTGTTAATGAAGCCGTACAAAAACGTTTTGCTTATACTGCGGAAGAAAAGTATGAAAAACTAAAAGAGATTAACCCTAATATTGAATTATTACGTGGTCTTTTTGATTTAGATATTTAACACTTGTAACTTAGTGTTAAAATATAAATACCATACCTTCTAAATTATTAAATTTAACACTTAATTCTATTATCATGCGCAAATTATTACCCTTATTACTTTTAATTGCTATTGTATGTATTAGTTGTGATGGCAGAGACCGTGCAAAGCTTAGTAATGCAGAAGTTTTAAAGCAACACAATCTATTAGAGTCTTTTTCAAAGCACACAGAGTTCATTCCTAAACACTATACAGAAGTTGTTACGGATACCATTTTAAGTAATGGATATAAAGTAAAAATAAAAACGTTTAGCGATATGACTAATTCTATTACTAAACAATTAAAAAAAGAATCGATAACTCATAATATACAATATAGAGAGTTTATCTCTGAAGTCTCTATTTTTAAAGATGAAAAGCTAGTTTTCAATGAAACTATAGACGATTCTTTTTTAAAACAATACATTCCAAATATTTCCAAATTAAACAGTTCTATAACTAAAGGCTTAGCTATAAACGAAGAAAAGTCTTTAGAAACCAACACTATACATTTAGCCATTTCTAACTGTATTCCTGATAAAACCATAAATTGCCCTTCTTACTATATAATTATTGATGAAAAAGGACATTTTAAAATAAAACAAACAAATCATGCTTGGACTTAAATTACCAACAGACCCACGTTGGGTAAATATTGTAGAAAAAAATATAGAAGAAATACTTACCGATCATGCGTTTTGTGAACAAAAAGCAGCGAGTACTGCTATTTCTTTAATTGTAAGCTTTCCTGAATACACAGATTTGGTTCAAGAAATGATTGCTCTTGTTAAAGAAGAAATAAGTCACTTTAAAATGGTTCATGATAAAATTATTGCAAATGGTTGGGCTTTAGGTAGAGACCGTAAAGATGATTACGTTTCTCAACTTATAAAATTCTTTCCCAAAGGAGGAAGTAGGACAACACAATTAGTGCATCGTTTATTGTACGCCGCTTTAATTGAAGCTCGTAGCTGTGAACGTTTTCGTTTACTTTCAGAAGAACTAGAAGACAAAGAATTAGCAGAGTTTTACAGAAAACTAATGGTTAGTGAAGCTAATCATTATACTATGTTTTTAGGGTTTGCAAGACAATATGGAGACCGTGAAGAGGTCGATAAAAAATGGCAAGATTTACTGCTTTTTGAAGCAGATATAATGAAAAACTTGAGTAAATCGGAAACCATACATGGATAAAATTGGTTCAATTATTTTTAAACTTCACTTATATTAAATATAAGAAGTGAACTTCACTCAAAACACACAATGAGTGAAGTTTCTTATAAATAAAAAATGCATTACCTTTAAGGAAACAGATTTTGGTATAAAGGGGCGTCTCTTTTTTAGTAATTCTACCAAAATAAAAACTTAAAAAGCATTCTATTAAACTAACAATAAGTTCCTATTTCATTTAAGCAAACACTTAATGTGATTGAGCTAACTTTCTTATTAAGTTCCAATTACTTTTGCTATGTAAGCAAAAACTAACTAACATTCTATTCTATGCATAAAGTAAGTCTATTTACCTTTATTCTTTTTTTTATTAACCTTCAAGCGTTTATTGCACAAGAAAAATCTACAAAACAAGTAACACAACTTATAGAGGCTTATAAACAAGATGCACGAGGTCCATACCATCGTATAAAATGGTTTTGTAAAGATGGTACAGAACGTGAGCCAAAAGATCCTTGCCCAGATAGTATTGGTGGAGGTATACAGCATGCTAGCTTTAAAGAATCTGCTTTAGCATTGAGAAAAACCAATCATTTATTTTTTGGCGAGATTTTGGCAGACGCAAAAACCTCTGATTTTTTAGATAAAAACGCCAACTTTAGTAGGCTTAAACAATACCAATTAGGAAAATATTTAGCTAGTATAGATGATGGTTGGATATTACGTAAAGCTCAATACTATCGTGGTGCTTTACAAAGTGAAGATGAAGAGGCTTGGGGAAAAGATTTTTTTGAATCCCTATTAAAAGACGACCAGCTTATAGAATCTCATTATTATTTAATTCGTCAAGCATTAAAGGACATCCCCCATAATGGTGATGATAATATTGCTCAATTAATGAGAAGCCAGAGTAAAACAATTTCGGAAGACTTAAAGTCTTTCATGGATATTCGTATAAAAATCCATGGGCAACCAGAAATTACAGATATTAAATTAGTTACAGACTTTATTAAAAACAATAAAATCCCCACAGAATTAAAAAAAGATTTTGACGACTTGGTAACTACTATGCGTAAATTTTATGCACCAATAAATTTTAAATCTTTAGAAAAGGACTTATTGCACTTGCCAGCTTCAAATTCTACAACAAATACTATTCTGAACTTTGTTAAGGCAGATAATTTGCCTAAATCCAGTTTAATAACCGAAATTGCAAATGTATTATATGAAATTAGACTTAACATAAATACTTATTCTAATAGTAAAAACCGTTTAACACTTCTAGATTTATCAAATCAATTGGAGCATATTTTACTTATAGAAGCTCAGAATTGGGAAACCACAACTGTTGCAGATAATTTAGATAAAATTAGTAGTTTAACATGTGCAGCCTTGGGTACTGGTTTAATAGAAATATGGGAATACAACGCAATAGAAAATCAGTTAAACGATAAATTAACTAAGGATAGTTTAACTATTGAAGAGTTAAACAACCTACTAATTACTGGCAGAAGTGTTTTGGAATGGAGTGCCTCTATGGTAAAAGCACACTACCAAGAAGAAGTAGACCGTTACACAAAATTTGAGCCTCTTACTTATAGTTTTATAGATGATAGAATACGAAGTAGTGTAGCATTAAGCCTTGGTATTACCGTTAGTGATTTTGGTGCTTTTGTAGCAAAAAAATCGAATATTAACAATAAAGTAATGTCTATTGAAAACCAAAGTTCTCTTCGCGGTTTAAACCCAGGATATGCATTTGGTAAACTTGTGGTTGTTGATGGAGATCCTGATGCTGTTGAAGTAAAAACAAATAATATTTATATTTTTGAAAAACCGCCTCACGACCTGAAACCAGTAGCTGGTATTATGACTGTATCTGAAGGCAACTTGGTCTCGCACGTGCAGTTGTTAGCAAGAAATTTAGGTATTCCCAACGCAGCTTTATCTTACGACAATTTAAAAGCTTTAAAACAATATGATGGTACTCATGTTTTTTACGCTGTTTCTAATAAAGGGAATATTATTTTAAAATCTCAAGAGGATATGTCTAGAGAAGAACAGGAGTTGTTTAGTAAAAAAGAGCGTAATAAAAATATAATTGAAGTACCAGTAGATCAAATTAGATTAGACGTCTCTAAAGTTATTAATATGCGTAATGTAAACGCCAAAGATTCTGGTAAATTATGTGGTCCAAAAGCAGCAAACTTGGGTGAGTTAAAACAATTATTTCCAGATCAAGTTGTAGAAGGGTTAATTATTCCTTTCGGGATCTTTAGGTCGCATATGAATCAACAAATGCCCAATCAAAATAAAAGTTATTGGGACTATTTAAATACTACTTTTACGACTGCTAAAAAATTAAGAGCTAGTGGCAAAAGCGATAATGAAGTTGAAAAATTTCAATTAGACGCTCTAGATAAACTTCATAAAGCTATTATAGAAATGCCTTTATCTATGGAGTTTACTAAAGATTTAAAACAAAATTTCAACTCTTCCTTTGGAAACTCTATTGGTAATGTTCCCGTATTTTTACGTAGTGATACTAATATGGAAGATTTAAAAGAGTTTACTGGCGCTGGTTTAAATCTTACTTTATTCAATATTAAAAATGAAACCGATATTATACAAGGTATAAAACGCGTTTGGGCTTCTGCGTATACAGAACGTAGTTTTAAATGGAGACAAAAATATTTAAGTAATCCTGAAAATGTATTTCCTTCAATTTTAATAATCCCAAGTGTGGATGTTGATTATTCTGGAGTTATGATTACCAAAGGTATTAATTCAGGAAATGATGATGATTTAACTGTTGCTTTTAGTCGTGGAGCTGGTGGAGCTGTAGATGGGCAAAGTGCAGAGACTCGTTTAATTACTTCAACATCAAATACACTTTTAGCTCCTGCAAGACAACCTGACTATATTAGGTTACCAAATTATGGAGGTGTTAAAAAACACAATACAGCTTTTAATACTCCTATTTTAAATAGCAAAAATATAACAGATATTAGAACGTTAGCTAGCAAAATTAGAAATACAATTACAAAAGAGGCTAAAGATAGTAAACAGGCTTACGATGTAGAGTTTGGGTTTAAAAATAATAAGTTATGGCTATTTCAAATACGACCATTTGTAGAAAACAAACAAGCAAAAAGTTCTGAATATTTAATCTCAATCTCTCCACAAATTAAAACAAACCAACTAATAAATCTTTCTGAAACACTGTAGTTATGAAAAAGTTATTCTATATAAGTATTAGTCTATGTATATTATTATCTTTTGGTTTTATTCCTTATCCAATTGATGGTTATGAGCGTACAGGAATTAAACGTTTATATCAAATACAAAAAATGAAAATGGATAGTATTCCATATAATCGTATTCCTTACGGCGCCTATAAAACTCTAGCAGACATTAATTTAAGTTTAACCTCTCGAAATGAAGACAGTATTAATGAGCTTTTAATTGAAGATGATGAATTTACAAGAAGCGTAAAACGTTTAATCCCCAGTGGAGCCTATTCTGTTGCTATCCTAGACATGTCCAACCCTAAGGCTTTAAAATATGCAGCATATAGAGAAAATGTAGGGTATCAACCTGGAAGCGTGGGAAAAATTGCTGTATTAAATGCTGTATTCACTCAAATGGCAAAAGTGTGCCCTAACTCTTTCGAAGACCGTATTATGTACCTTAAAGACATAGAAGTTTCATCTCGTTATTGGGGAACAGGAGATCATCATACTGTTCCTATTTATGATATTGAAAATGATAAATTAACAAAAAGACAAGTTCGCGCTAGTGACAAATTTTCGTTATTTGAATGGTTAGACCACATGGTTTCTGTAAGTAATAATGGCGCTGCAAGCGTTATGTACCGCGAAGCTATGCTTATGGCTGCTTATGGGCCAGATTACGTGAATTTAACCGAAGAAGAAGGGGAAAATTACTTTAAAGAAACACCTCGAGACTCTTTAACTAATTTAGCAAATAGTGTTGTAAACGAGCCTCTAAGAGATTTAGGTATTAATGAAGATGATTGGAGATTAGGTGGTATGTTTACACGACCTGCTGGAAAATATGTTGGCAGAAAAGGTGGTAGTATTGGTACGCCTAAAGGTTTAATGAAATATTTGGTAAAGTTAGAACAAGGTAAAATAGTAGATAAACAGTCTAGTTTAGAAATGAAGCGCATGTTATATTTAACAGATCGTCGTATTCGCTATGCTAAATCTAGTCGTTTAGATAGTGCTGCCGTGTATTTTAAATCTGGAAGTTATTATAAATGTGACCGAGAAAAAGACCCTAATTGTAAAAGTTATGCTGGTAACGTCTTTAACTACATGAACTCTGTAATTATAGTAGAACATCCAAACGGAACTAAATATATTGTTTGTTTAATGTCTAATGTTTTAAATAAAAACTCTGCAGGTGCACACATGTACTTAGCAAGCAAAATTGATGCGTTAATTACAAAAAATAACGAAAATGATATTGATGCTTTAGATGAAAACTATAAAGATGAAGAGGATTAAAGCTGTAATGAAAATTAATTTTTAAAGCCATTTAGCTTGTTTAAGGTTTCAAAAGTAAAGAATTTTACTTCGGCGTTAGGATGCTTTCGCATAGACTTAACTAATCCTTTATAGCTTTTATCGTTTAAAATATTAATTAAGTATAATACTTCTAGTTTTATGCGTTTACCTCTACTTTTTACTAATAATGTTAGGCAAGCTTTTTCATTTAATACTTTTAATTTTAATGGAGATTGTGCTCCAATATTTCCTAAAACATAATGTTCTAATATTGGAATTAACTTAAATTTTAATTGGCTTTTAAGTAGATTATCTAAAAACTCTATTGCATTTATTTTAGCGTCTTCTACATCGCTTAATAAGCCAGAATAAGTCATTTTTATATCTGTTGTATCGTATAAAACTGCTAATAATTCAAAAATAGTTTTTAAACTTGTTTCTAACTGTTCTTGCAAAATATCTACAATATTTTGTCTAGCTATCGAAAGTTCTATCTCTTTATCTGTTTTAGAGTCTTGAAGGCTTTGCTTATCTAGTAGCATATTTAACGAATCGATTGCTATTAGAGCATTTTTATATTGTTTAATTTCTTTTAAAACAAAACCTTTTAATTGTCTAGGATTAAAAATAAGTTTTACTTGTTTACCTTTTAATTTAAGTAAAGAACGAGAGGCTTCACAGCGTGTCATAAAGTCTCGACTTCTCATTAAACGCATTAACACATATACTGCACTTTGCGTTTTAAACGATTCAACAATTCTAGGTATGTAACGTTTTATTTTGGGATTTAATTCTTGGGTTTTATCTAAACTTAGTATTGTATTTGTTATTTCTGGTCCAAATCGTTTAAGAGCTTTTATTGCTCGTTTACGGTATTGTTTTTCAGAAACACATAATAATATTGATTCTATAAAATTTTCATACTTACTAATTCCTGCCGCTTTTATAGCATATGCTTTTAAGTAAACATTTTCACTTTTTAAATGTGTTTCAATAAATGAAAAGTGCTCTATTAAACCAGAATATGCTATAGCAATTAATAACTCGGCTATAGATTCTTCTCTAGTTTTTTCGGTTCTATTATATGTATCTATTTTTTCGGTTAGTCTTTCTTTTAAATTAAATTTAACCGCCAAAACTTTATCATCTGAGGCTTCTTTGGCTAAGCATAATAATGCTGCATTTGCTATATAATCTTTCTCATGATTTAAATAAGTATTAAAGAACTCTGTTTCTGAGGTTGATTCATGGTTTAAAATATACTCTAAAGCTACATATACCAAATCGTCATCATTTTCATTAATTAATTTCTTTACTTTTTCAATTTCATTTATTTTATCGTAGAGGTATAACTGTTTAATTGCTTCTTTTTTAATAGTATTAGAAGGGTGACTTAATAGGTTTACGACACTACTTTTTAAGGTTTTCATTTTGTAGTTGCTTAAACGGTCTAACAGGTTCAAAATAGCTGTTTCGTTATTTCCGTTTAAAATCCGCCTAGCTGCAGTGATAGTTGTTTCTGTTTTTCGGTTTTCATTTAAAGCATCTCCGCTTTTTAATATTGTGGTTTGTATATTTTTTCTGAATGAATTATAATATGCCTCTCTTAATTTATAGATTAGTATAATCCAGATAAAAACCAAGAGTAGAACAATTACACTAATATAGGATGTACTTAAATCTAACTTTCTTATAAGAAAAATAAGCATAAAACCAGATATTCCCGTAGCAATACTATCTACAACAACGTCTATATATGATTTAGCTTGTTTTTTTATATTTAAAGGGATAGGCATTATAGATAACTCGAAAGCAGCTTTATTTAAGGATTGTTTAAAACTACCATCTATACCTTTTATTATTACGAGTACCCATAACTCAGGAAACGTTAAAAATAATAAACTCCCAAAAGCTATACCAAGTGGTAAAATGAGTAAAGTAGATGATACTCCTAACCTACTCAATACTCGATTGGTAAAAAATAATTGTAAAATAAGTGCTAACACATTAAATGTTGAAAACCAAAACCCAAAAAAAGCGGCTAAATCTTCAGAGTTAGGCATTGTACGACTTGCAAAGTCGCTAAATTGAAAATCTACTAATTTTGCAACCATTACTCCTATTCCTGTAATGCATGCCAAGTACGTTAAGTGTTTAGAGTTCGATATTATTTTAAGTGAGGATTGTACTGTATTTGTATCATTAAATTTACGTTGTTTTCTAACATAAATATTCATAACCCTAAGCCTTAAAGTCCATACTTTGTGCAAAATAGGAATACAACACAAAATTAAAACTGCGGCCAATACCATTACAACTTTGTTACTATAAGTTGAAACGACTAAGCTTGTTAAATACCCTCCAAAAACACCTCCTGCAATAGCTCCTGCTCCAATAAAACCAAACAATCGTTTTGCTTCTCTAGAATTGTACACTATGTTAGCTAGTATCCAAAATTGAGACGTTGCAATTACTGCAAATAGTGAAACTCCTAAATAATAGATATAAAGCACCCAATTATTAAGCATAGAAAAGTGTAGTAAAACACTTAGGGACAAAAAGCCTAAACTGAAGAAAACTAAAGTAGAAACTGTAACTTTTGTTAGTGAAAATAACCGAATAGCTTTATTATAAAAATAAGAAGCGACTACCGCTACTATTGCTAATAGTAGATATCCATATGGTAAGTGGTCTGCCCCTAATTGAGATATAAATAAAGCATTAACTGTAGGTTTTACTATTAGTAATACAGTTATAATTAAAAAAATATATAATTGCATTAAAAAAGAGATGTGTATTTCACCATCTCTTAATCCAAATGTTTTATTTAAAAGCTTTTTAAGTATCAATTTTTAATCTTATGGGTTTTAGCTTTTTTATTTTTTATTGTTCTTTTCAAAATTTTATCTAATGGCTTAACTAATTTACGCATGATTTGCTCCCCTGTACCATCTTCAATTAAAGCGACAATAATATAATGCCGCTCTGGTCCCCAAACCAAAGCTGAATCTGAATGATAGTTTTTCCATGATCCCGATTTTCTGTATACTGTTGCCTTTGGAGCTATAACATCTAACACGTTTACAAATTTATGGTGCAACGCTGGGTCTTTCATTATGTTTAACATTTGCTTTGAGCGCTCAGTAGAAACTAAATTTCCCATTACCAATTGGTAATAAAAACTACATACTTGTCTTGTAGTTGCTGCATGACTTAAGCCTTTCATTGGTTCAGGATATCTTTTACCTCCAGCTGCATAACGTTTTCCTACCCATAAACCTCCTCCTACTTCTTCATCGTATAATTTTGTTTTTGGAGCTCGTAAAACTGCTTCTATTTTTTTATAGCCTATACGATCTATCATACGTGTTGAAGCTTGATTGTTTGATTTACTAATCATTAATCGCATATCTTTTTGCAGTTCTGCGGTGTCTTCTAACTCTCCACTTTCTATTGCATCCATCGCGGCTAATAATATGGCAATTTTTGGTAAACTTGCGGCATACATCATATGCTTATCATTAATACCTGCATACTTTACATTGTTTACATCGCTTAAATCTACAATACCAACTGACAGTTTTTTATTCTTTATTAATTTTTTCCATTTCGGATTGCTATTAAGTTTAACTTCTAGTAAATTTTGCAACATACTATCTTGCAATTCACCAATAACTTCAATTTCTCCATTTGGCTCTATAGGCAACTCTTCTTGCGCCATACTAAAGTGACTAACAATAAAGAAGCTAAAGATTAAAGTTTTAGTGATTATTAGTTTATGCATAATTTTATCGTTTGTTTTCATACTAATTATAGTGCAATTAATATACCACAATATACTAATCTACAAAAAAATAGCTGTAATTTCTTTTAAAAACAGACATATCAAATCAACGTGTTTTTTATGTGTTAATTTAACTCTATAAATATTAATTTTAGTCTATATAGTTTTTTTAATTGTTGTACAACTGTATATGTTAATATTATATTAACTTATTTTAATTATGAAATATTAGAATAAAAAAAGCCTATACAATATGTATAGGCCTTTTGGTTTATATGTGGTTTGGTTTAGAACTTTACTCCTAATCCTATCTGGATATTAGTGTTAGAGGCATCTAGCCCAACTTCATCATCAAAAATATTTGTTAACCCATAAGAGTATCTTGCATCTAAGAAAAAGTTATCTGATAACATGTACTCTATACCTGCTAACCCCGAGAAAGATATGTTTTGCAGCCCATCTTCAAAAGAGTGTGCTTTTAAACTAGCTTGAGGTCCTAATCCTATAGCTAATAAATCACTAATTTTATATTTAAAAAATACAGGCAATTGAATGTAATCTATACGTAAAGCTTCTTCTTGAGCGCCTTCTGCTGAAAACTGAATTTCTGGAGCAATAGCTATACTTTTAGATAAACTATACTCTCCAAAAAAACCAATAGCAAAACCATTTCTGTGTCTATTTTCAATTCCACCTGGTACTTCTGGATCGAAATCTAAGTTAGAAATATTATAACCAATTCTAACTCCTGTTTTGGAATCTTGTGAAAATCCATAGAAAGCGGAAAGAACTAAAGCTAATAAGAGTATTGTTTTTTTCATAATAATTAGTTTCTTATTTTTTGTTTGATTAATTTAATTGAAAGCTAATATATATTATTTTAGTATATATCTAATAATAATAAGATAAAATGCATCATTTTAACTGTGTATGACTTAGTATTGTATCATTATACATACTTTTTATAATACCATCTGCTAATCCTATCTTTGGAACGTAGATATCTTTTGCTCCACTCCACTTCATTGCTGATAAATAGATTCGAGTTGCTGGTATAATTACATCTGCTCTATCTTGATTTAAATCCAACTCAGAGATACGTTCTTCATAAGAGTAGGTTTGTAACATATTATAATATGATGTTAAATAGAAATAGGTTAAAGGTTTTCCTAAAGCTTTCCCAGAAATTTTAAATATTTTATTAATATTCCCTCCAGATCCTATAACTTCTATTTTATCATATATTTTAGTTTTATTTTTTATCCATAATTCAAGATCAATCCAAGTTTCTTTTTTTACTATATCATTTAAAAGCCTTACGGTTCCTATTTTAAAAGATCTAGATGTTATTTTATTTCCATTATGTATTACTGTAAATTCTGTGCTTCCACCTCCTACATCTACATATAAATACGTTTTATTTTTATCTATAAATCGATGTAAATCTGTTGCTGCAATTATTGCTGCTTCTTCCTCTCCTCCAATAATATCAATAGTAATACCCGTTTGTTCTAATATGGCACTTGCAACCGAGCGTCCATTAGTTGCTTCTCGCATTGCAGAAGTTGCACATGCTTTATACTTTTGCACTTTATGAGATTTCATAAGTAATTTAAACGCTTGCATAGTATCTAGCATACGTTGTGTGTTTTCTTTAGAGATTTTACCTTTTAAAAACACATCAGACCCTAAACGAATAGGCACTCTTACTAACGAACTTTTTTTGAATCTGGCTGCTTTTCCTTTCTCTTCTATAATATTAGATATAAGTAACCTAACTGCATTGGAACCTATATCTATCGCAGCATATTTTTGAATTTTAAGCATTCTAATTTTCTAACTTCTTTTTTAAATAATTATAGGTTGCAAATTGACTCCTTACTTTTTCTTCATTGTTCTGTTTATACTTATTAGATTGTGATTCGTCTAAAATTCTAGCTTTTACATTATCACTCCAACATATATTAAAAGTATCTATAAGTTCTTGCTTAATATCTTCGTCATATATTGGGCAACTTACTTCTACTCTGTTTTCAATATTACGTGTCATAAAATCTGCAGAAGATATGTATACTTTAGGATTATCATTATTACAAAAGGTGTATAATCTAGTATGTTCTAAAAATTTATCTATAACGCTTAGTACTTCAATATTTTCACTCATCCCTTTCACTCCTGGAATTAAACAACAAATTCCTCTTACTATCATCTGTACTTTTACTCCTGCTCTACTAGCTTCATATAACTTATCTATCATTTTATAGCTAGAGATACTATTCATTTTAAGTCTTATATAGGCTGGTTTTCCTTTTTTCTTATTAGAAATTTCTTGATCTATTAACTTAAAGAACGAATTTTGGGTATAGTGGGGAGAAGTAATAATATGTTTGTACCTATAAATTTTATAATTAACTTCAAAGAAGCTAAATACTTTATTTAAATCTTTAAGAATTTTTTGATTAGCAGTAAACAAAGTATAATCTGTGTAAATTTTAGCTGTAGATTCGTTAAAGTTTCCTGTACTTACAAAACCATATCGCTTAATTTTATTATTTTCCTCTCGCTCAATAACACACATTTTACTATGTACTTTTAATCCTTGTACTCCAAATATAAGGTTTATCCCTTCTCGCTGCATTTGTTCTGCATAGTCTATATTTGCTTGCTCATCAAATCTTGCCTGTATCTCCATAGAAACAGTAACCTTTTTACCATTCTTAGCTGCATTTATTAATGAACTTGCTACGTGAGATACTTGAGCTAACCTATAAATAGTTATTTTAATTGTTTTTACCTTAGGATCTAAAGCTGCTTCTCTTAAAAACTTAACAACATATGAGAATGTTTGGTAAGGTGCATATTGTAAATAATCTTTTTCTCCTATAGCCTTAAAAATACTACTTTGTAAACTCAGACCTTTAATAGGCAATGCTTCTATTTTATCATAAAGTAAGTCTTTCCTTCCTAAACTAGGAAACCCCATATAATCTCTTCTATTATGATAACGCCCACCGGGTATAATACTATCGGTAGATTCTATCCCCATTTTATCCATTAAAAAGTTTAGCGTCTCTCGATCTATAGTTTTATCATAAACAAACCGTACAGGTTCTCCATCTAATCTTCCCTTTACACTATTACTTATTTTTTCCATAAAACTCTTACTTAAATCACTTTCAAGATCTAACTCTGCATCTCTAGTGATTTTTATCATGTGAGCACTTATGGATTTATAGTTGAAAATATTAAATATATCATCTAAGCAATAACGCAATAAATCATCTAACATGATAATGTAGTTTTTACCACCTTCCTCAGGCAAAACGATAAAACGATCCATATTTTTAGATATCTCTATTAAAGCAAATTGATGCTCATTAGAATCTAAAGTCATGTTTATTGCTAAATAAGCTGCACTATCCTTTAAATTGGGAATTTCAATGTTTTCATTTAAAATAATAGTAACCAAAGCTGGACTTACATTTTGAATAAAATAATTTTTTATAAATGTACTTTGTGCTTTAGTTATTTGCGTTTCGTTGATAATGAATATATTTTCATTCTCTAAATGAGATTGAATATCACTTAAAATCTTTAAACTTTGAGATTGTTGTTTAATAACTGTTTGAGTAATTACATCTAGTAACTCGGATGCTTTTATACCGCCTAATTGATTTTTCCCCCCTTTACCTGCATAATCAATACGCTTTACAGTAGCATATCGTACTTTAAAAAACTCATCTAGGTTATTTGAAAAAATACCTAGAAAACGAAGTCTCTCAATTAAAGGTACACTACTATCTGAAGCTTCTTGTAATACTCTTGCATTAAATTGTAACCAACTTAATTCTCTATTAATATAGATGTTATTAGGATTATTTTTAACCATATTTATTCAATAATTAAGCAAATATACCCTATTGTAATGACTATTTTAAATCTTTTGGAAATACTGTTTTAATAGTAGTCCCCTTTTTTAATTCTTTCCATGAATTTATTTCAAAATGAATTTCTATGTAGCCACAAGTAGGCACATTCTCTATTATTAAGCTACCATAGGCGTTTACAAAATTTGTAATGGCATAATTATGACCAAACACCATCAGTTTATCGATAGAATCATCGCAATGTTTAATAACGTTCATTAATGCATTTCCAGAGAAATCATACAACCTATTTTCGAGTTGAAAACTTATTCGATTTAGGTTTAAATGCTCAACAAAAAGCTCGGCAGTAGCTTTAGCTCTTAATGCATCACTAGACAAGATTAAACCAACATCTAAACAACTATCTTTTAAATAATTACACACCAAAAAGGTATCATTCACCCCTCTTTTCTTTAATGGTCGGTTATGATCTTCTAGGTTATATTTCCAAGAAGACTTAGCGTGTCTTACCAAATGTAAAATTTTCATACCGTTCATCGATTTTTAGCAACCCTTAATCTAAATTTGTTAAATACCAATACTTTATATCGAGTATATATGTCCTTTAACTCTTTTATTTGATGCAAAAGTAAATTCGTATTTACATTAGTGCTGCTATTAACAACTTGACTTACAATTCTATTATTTATCTATAGTTATAATGTACCCTGATATATAATACCATTAAGTCCATTCCTTAAATATAACAATTTAGGTTTATGTTTTTATAGCATATTAAATTAAAAAATTCATGTGTGTACTATATATGGTTCACATTAAATAATAGAATATGAAAAGACCATTACTCATTTTAATCCTTTTATTTGTTAATTTACATTTAGCATATAGTCAAGACAATTTTAAACTCTCTATAATTAAAGGGAGTGATACGCCTAACAGCGAAAAAGTGCATCACTACCTTCTTCAGGTAGAGAATAACACTAACGCTACACAGACATATACTATTAATGTCGAAGATATTATTTGTAAAAATGATAATCATAAAGCACATTCAGGTTTTAAATTTGAGTTCTACGACACCTCTAAAAAAAAGCAGTTAAAAAACATTACGGTTGCTCCAAAACAAAAGGCTCAGTTTTATGTAAAAACTACTGCCTTTGCTAATGCAAAATTATCAACATGGAATTGTAGTAATGTTTTCCTATACAGTTCATCATCAAAAGAAAAACAATTAGTAAACATAGTTTCTTTTATTCAAGATCCTAAAAATGTAAACTAAATGATACCAATAAAAACAACTCAAAATTATAGACAAACCAGCGTTAAGTTATTAGTAGTGTTAGTAATGCTATTAACTTGTTCTGATATAGTTGCTCAAGTCAAAACTTCTTTTACACCTCGTTATAATGAAACGGTTAATGGAGATGTTACAATAATTGCTAACAATATGTTATCTAGATCTGCTACTGGCAATTATACTGGTAGTGACGGAAATCATGATTTTACAGATAATGTATATGTAGATATAGATAGTGATAACAGTACTTTTAATTCAAGTAATGCGAACTTTGTAAACCCTGAACCAACGTTAAGTTGTTTAACAATAAAAAAAGTTCTTTTATATTGGGCAGCAGCAGACAAAGAGCCTAACTCGAATTTAAATTCTGAAAACCAAGCTAATTGGAATTATAATGATGTTAAATTAATGTTGCCTGGGCAAACATTATACTCTACACTCACCGCTGATGATGTTATATTTAGAGGGAGAGATGAAACCTCTCATTTTAGTAATGACCCCTATATATGTGTAAAAGATATAACAACTGCTGTAACAAATTTAACAAATCCATACGGAACATACCAAGTTGCCAATGTAGAAGCAAAAACAGGAAGTGTTGAGGCTCACCCTAGTGGAAATACAGGAACTTCTGGTGGTTGGCAGATAGTATTCGTTTATGAAAGCCCTATGATGCCTGCTAAAAATATTGCTCTATTTGATGGTTATGCCCATGTTACAAGTAGTGAAAATGATTTTGACATTGATTTTAATGGTTTTCAAACTGTACCTACTGGTAATGTAAATGCAAAAATCGTTATAGGAGCTCTTGAAGGTGATAGAGATTTAAGTGGAGATAAGTTACAAATACAAAATACTAGTGGTAACTTTGTAGATATTTCCTCTTCTCAAAGAAGTTCTACTAACTTTTTTAATAGTAGAATAACTGTTGATGGGGCAAACTATACTAATAGAATACCTGCAAGTACTAATACATTAGGTTTTGATGCAGCAACATTTCATTTATCAAATCCTAGTAATAGTATTATAGACAATGATCAAACTTCAGCCACTATTAGGCTTACATCTAATCAAGAAACATATGGATTATTTCTTGTAGGATTAGCTGTAGATGTATGGTTGCCAGACTTAGCTCCTATTACATTAGTACCTACACCTCCATCTACAATAGCACAAGACCCGGGATCAACAATGTCATTTGGTTTTGATATTGAAAATAATGGAAACGATAATGCTATAAATGTTCAAGTAACATCAACTATAGCTCCAGAAGTAGATTTAGTTGAACCAATTACTGGATTACCAACTGGAATAACTTATACTTACAATTCCTCGACAAAGATTTTAACTTTCTTTATAGCTAATGGGCTTGCTGATGTAGGAGACCCTCTATTAAGTGTTAATTATCAAATAATAGTTAAAGATGAATGTTACTTTTTAGAAGGTAGTTGTTCTTCAAGTTTTTCTTCTCAATTTACTGCCACTTATAATGGAGTATTAAACCCTAATTTACAAACAACAGTGACCTCTAGTTCTGTTGATAATTGTGGTATTGGAGATGAATTACCAACAATAATGCAAATAAATCAACCTAATGAAGCAACATGGCTTACAGCTTTAGGTAGTTTAGATAGAACTGTTGAATGTAATGACCTTACAGGCTTAGCTGATGCCCAGAGTTTAGCACCTATAGCTTCATGCCCTAATTTAATTCCAATAAAAACAGTAGGAAGTTTTATAACCGATCCTAGTTGTAATGATAATGGTAGCTATACAAATACTTGGAATTTTACTGATGCATGTGGTAGAACTATTGTCAACTTTGTTCAAGTAATAACTATCCAAGACTCTACTCCTCCAACATTTACTGCACCGGCAGATATTGAGATATTTACAGATGCATCATGTAACTACGATGCTGGAGTAAACATTACAGGAGATGTTACAGACGAAGCAGATAACTGTTCTGCAACACTAGACGCGACCTATACAGACACTGTAGTCGCTGGAACTTGCGAAGGATCGTTTATTATTACCAGAACATGGACATTAACAGATAGCTGTGGTAACACTGCGCCAGAACAAACGCAAACCATTACCGTGTCTGATAATATCGCACCAACATTTACTGCACCTGCAGATATTGAGATAGAATGTGATCAAGACCCTAATGACCTTACTATTACTGGTGATGTTACTGATGAAAATGACAACTGTTCTACAACATTAGATGCTACCTACACAGACACAACTGCTTCTGGTAGCTGTGCTAATGAAAGTGTTATTACCAGAACTTGGACACTTGCTGATGATTGTGGCAATACAACAACACTAATACAAACTATTACGATCTCTGATAATACAGCTCCAACATTTACAGTACCTACTGATATTGAAATAGAGTGTGATCAAGATGCAAGTGACCTTACTCTTACAGGAGATGTTACTGATGAAACTGATAACTGTTCTACAAATTTAGATGCAACCTATACAGATACGACTCAAGCTGGAGATTGTCCGAATGAGAGTATTATTACAAGAACTTGGACGCTTTCTGATGATTGTGGAAATAACACTGAGTTAGTTCAAACTATTACGGTATCTGATAATACTGCTCCAACTTTAACAACAGATTTAGAGCCAATAATATCTGTTACTTGTTCAGAAATTCCAGAAATTCCATCTTTAGAATTTATTGATGCTTGTTCTGGTACAGATATAACTATTTCTTTTGAAGAGACAAGCACTTACACTGGAGACGGAAATGATTATGAAATTACTTGGGAATGGACAGTTACTGATTCTTGTGATAATACTGAAGTGTACACTCAAATAGTACAAGTTAACAATGAGACTTTTACAACTGAATTGGATGATGAAAGATGTAATGAAGATGGAGCTATTGATTTATTTAATTATTTATCTGATGATATTGACACAAGTGGTACCTGGGAAGTTGTATCTGGAGATGCAATTATTGACAATGGAATATTTGAACCATTAGATGTAGAACTTGGAGATTATGTTTTTAGTTATACAATTACAGATGGCGCATGCCTTACCAGTACAATCGTTACAATAACAATAAATGATGATTGTGTTGTATTACCATGTGGTAGTGAAGATTTTGAAATATCTAAAGCAATAACTCCAAATGGAGATGCTTATAATGAATATTTTGAAGTTAAAGGTACAAGAGATTGTGGTTTTACTGTAGAATTAAAATTATTTAACCGTTGGGGAGCTATAATATATGAGTCTAATGATTATCAAAATGATTGGAATGGTTTTACTCATAAATCCTCACTTGGAAATTCTAATAAAGTTCCTAACGGAACATATTATTACGTAGTAACTATAAAAGATAGTGGAATAAAGCCATTTGCTGGTCCAATTTATGTTGGAACAAAATAATATAAAACCCAATGAAAAAAACAAAACATAACGTAGTATTAGTTTTTCTTTTAATCTGCTGCACATTTACTTTTGCACAACAACTGCCTCAATTTTCGCAGTATATGTTCAATACTATATCTATAAACCCTGCATATGCTGGTAGTAGAGAAACTATAAGTATTGTTGGTTTACATAGGAGTCAATGGGTAGGGCTTGAAGGAGCTCCTACAACACAAACCTTATCTATTAACTCTCCATTAAAAAATGAAAAAATAGGTTTAGGCCTATCTATAATTAATGATGAGCTAGGCTTCGAGAACTTTGTATATGCTTATGCAGATTTCTCATATACAATTAATACGGGAGAAAAAACTAAACTTGCTTTTGGATTAAAAGCAGGTTTTACACACTATAATTTAGATGCTGTTGGATTTTTAGATCAAGAATCAGTATACACAGATCCTTTTTTCAGTAATTTTAGTAATAGATGGAATCCTAATGTGGGTGTTGGTCTATTTCTACATACTAATAAATGGTACGTAGGCTTATCTACACCTAGAATACTAAACACAAATTACAATGAAAGTCTTCAAGATCCTAATGTCGATTATATAGCTCTAGAGCGTTTAAGTTACTACCTAACTGCTGGTTATGTCTTTAATTTAAGTGAAAAAACTAAGTTTAAACCATCGTTTTTAATTAAAGCGACTAGTGGTGCCCCTATTTCTATTGATGCAAATGCTAACTTCTTATTATTTAATGAAAAAATTTGGATAGGTGGAGGTTACAGATACAATCAGGACACCTCTACTCTAGGTATTCAAACAGATTTTCAAATATCGCGTCAAATGCGAATAGGTTATACTTATGAACATTACCTTACTGACTTAAGACCATATACTGGAGGTACTCATGAAATACTACTTATGTTTGAAGTATTTGAATTTAATAAACGTGTTAAATCACCTAGATATTTTTAAAATGAAAAAATTAATTATTTTATTTCTATTAACATGTAATGCACTTACAGTTGGTTCACAAACTAAAGTTGCTGATAACTTTTTTAGAGATTATGCCTATTATAAAGCTACAGAATTATATTTAGATGCGGTTAAAAAAGGAGATAGTAGTGAGCATGTGTTAACTAGACTTGGAGATTGCTATTATAATAATTCTAATGTTGAAGCAGCCAGTATTTGGTATGGAAAGGCTTTAAAAAAATACCCAAAAGTTAACCCTGAGTATATTTACAAGTACATACAAACTAAGAGGAGTTTAAGTGAATATGAAGAGGCTGAAAAATGGGCTAAAATATTCAAAGAGCGCAAACAAAATGATAAACGTTTTAAAGATCAAGATATTTTCGATATCCAAAAATATGAAATTTTAAAATCTACAGAACAAGTATCAATAGCATTTGATAACTTAGATATTAATTCTAAATATTCAGATTTCGGCGCTTTTGAAAAAGATGGTGTTTTTTACTTTTCATCTACTAGATCTAAAGATAGTATAACTGATGAAAAAAAATTATACCAATGGAATAAAGAGCCTTATTTAAGTATTTACCAGTCTGAAATTAAAGATTATGACTCGAAAAAGACGCTTTTAACTCCAAAGACTATTAACTCTAGTGATTTAAACACAGATTATCACGAAGGCTCTTTAGTGATTAGCAACGATGGAAAAACGCTCTATTTTACTCGTATCAATTTAAATAAAAGAGACAAACTAAAATATGACAAAGAAGGCACTTCTAATGTTAAAATATATAGAGCCAATAAAGAAGATAATCAATGGACAAATGTAAAAGAACTCCCTTTTAATGGTGAAGACTTCTCTACGGGCTCTCCTGCTCTAAGTCCTGATGGAAAAACATTATATTTTTCGTCAGATAGAGAGGGTGGTTACGGACAAACAGACCTCTATAGAGTCTCTATTAATGCAGATGGGTCTTACGGAGAGCCTGAAAATCTGGGTGATAAAATAAATACAGAAGGACGAGAGAATTTTCCTTTTGTTGCTAAAGACTCTACTTTATATTTTTCATCTGATGCTCATTTAAATCTAGGCTTGTACGACGTTTTTGAAACTAATTTTTTAAAAACTGATGGTGATATTGAAATTAAAAACTTAGGAGCTCCATACAATAGTGGTTATGATGATTTTGCTTTTTATATTGATTCTGATACTCAATCTGGTTATGTTTCTTCAAATAGATTAGGAGGAAAAGGAGGTGACGATATTTATGCATTTACTAAAACCGAATGTAAACAAATTGTTTATGGAATAGCTAAAAATAAAAACTCTTCTGAACCTCTATCTAAAGTTATCATTAAACTTGTTGATGATGGTGGTAAAGTTATAGCACGAATGACTTCTAATGATGATGGTAGTTATGAATTTAAAAACCTTTCTTGTGAGGAAACATATACAGTTATTGCAGAAAGGCCTACATATAGACCAGATTTAAAAGAGTTTAAAACGTCTGCTGTTAATAATGACAAAACTAATATAGATTTATTTTTAACGCCATTAATTGTTGATAATGAAATTGTAATAAACCCAATTTTCTTTGACTTCAACAAGTCTAATATAAGACCAGATGCCGCCTATGAATTAGAAAATATTGTAGCTGTGTTGAGAGAATATAAAAACATGATTATTAAAATAGAATCTCATACAGACAGCCGTGGTAGAGATGCTTATAATATGAAACTATCTGATAGACGTGCTAAAGCAACAAGAGATTATATTTTTTCTAGGGGAATTAGTAAAGACAGAATTAAAAGTGCTATTGGTTATGGAGAATCTCAACTAATTAACCATTGTAAAAATAGAGTTAAATGTAGTGAGGCAGAACATCAAGAAAATAGACGTTCTAAGTTTATTATAACAAATGATTATAAAAAGTTAGAATCTGAATAAAAAAAAAGAAGCTTTAAATAAAGCTTCTTTTTTTATGAATTAAAAAGGTAATCTATTTTTTCACAAAAATATTAGTAAAATACCATTTACCATCTGCATTTTGTTCTGCAGAAATTTCAAAATCTGTAAAATCTCCTTCAATATTTTGTTTATGTCCTTCGCTATTTAACCAAGCATTAACGACAGATTGAGCATTTGTAAATCCAAAAGCTACGTTTTCTGTTACTGCTTCTGCCCCTACGTTATTAATTAAGTATGATTTTCTCGCATAAAAGTTATCGTGAGAGACATTATCATTAACAACCATATATTCTGTATGTGTATATGCTTGCCCCTTAATTATTCCATTATTATTTAAAACATTAAATCCTTGGCTTATTCTGTATTCATTAATAAGCTCCATAATTTCAATCTCTATAGTTTTAGATTGTGGAATAACTAAATTTTGACTTTGGTTTGTTTCTGGTGCAATATCCTCACTACTATCCGAAGAACAAGACGTTGTAAAAACAAATATAGACGCTACTAAAAATAGGTTAAATATAGATTTCATACTTGATAAAATTAGATTGGGGCTTTTCAAATATACCGAGACAGAAATAAGTTAAATGTTAAAAAAATGTTAAAATCGATGAAAAACATGCATTTTAACATCATTTAATGCTTTTCATCGATTTATAAAGTATAAAATTCGTTAAAAACAGCTTTTCAACATAAAAAAAAGCACTTAAACGATACCGTTAAGTGCTTTTGACTATTATTAATAAATTATAGCAATAATTTTACGGAGATAACCTATTTTTTATCCAATCGTAGTCTGAATTTAATTTGTAATGTATTCTATCATGTAATCTATTGGGTCTTCCTTGCCAAAACTCTATAACCTCTGGTTTTATAATAAATCCTCCCCAAAAATCTGGCCTAGGAATTTCTTTGCCTTCATATTGCTTTTCTAGGGTTTTTAATTTTAACTCTAGTACTTCCCTACTTTCTATAACTTCACTTTGATTGGATGCTAGTGCTCCTAATTGACTTCCTCTAGGTCTAGACTCAAAATACCCATCACTTAAATTTTCAGAAATTTTCTCTGCTTTCCCTTTTATGATGACTTGTCGTTCTGCTCCTGCCCAAAAAAAAGATAAACATACATTTGGGTTTTCTTGTATGGCCTTTCCTTTTTCACTTTCGTAGTTTGTATAAAAAATAAAGCCTTCGTAGGTATATTTTTTAAGTAATACAACTCTATTTTTTGGAAAACCATCTGTTCCTATTGTAGATATAGTCATCGCATTAGTTTCATCTTCTGGGAATTTTTCATCTACTTCAAGAAACCAATTTCTAAATAACTCTATTGGGTTATCTGGAGTGTTCTCTAATAATAAAGCTCCCTTTTCATAAGATCTTCTATAATTTCCTAAATCTTTTTCCATACTGCAATTTACAAGATTCTATAATTATTTTTACCATAATATTTTACTAACTTTAGCTTAAAATAATTCTTTATGAAGTTTACTTGTTCTGTTGATATTAATGCTAGTATAGATAAAGTTCAATCTATTTTTTTAGATACTAGTACTTTAAAATATTATCAAGATGGTTTTAAATCAAAAACCTTAATAAGTGGTAATGAAGGCGAAAAAGGTTCAAAATCTAAAATTATTTATGAAAAATTAGAGCTTATAGAAACGATAGTTAATAACAACTTACCTGAAGAATTTTTAGCATTATATGAGCATAAGCATATGACCAATACTATGAAGGTCGTTTTTTCTTCTATTACAAATAATAATATTACACGTTATACTACAGAAATAGAATACATTAATTTTAATGGTTTGTTCATAAAAGTAATTGCTAAACTATTTCCTGGATTATTTAAAAAACAAGTGCAAAAATGGTTAAATCAATTTAAACGATATGTAGAAGAACACTAATTAAAACTCAAAAACTTTTCCATCGTCTCCTAATAAAACATTATCAAAATGTTCATTAGCTTCTATTTTAAATTGATTCAAATCTGCGTAACGTGTAGAATAATGCCCTAATATTAAAGTCCCTACATTAGCTAATTTTGCAATTTTTGCTGCTTCTTTAGCAGTACTGTGTTTTGTTTTTGGCCCTAACTTAGCATGCTGTTCTAAAAATGTAGATTCATGATACAATACATCTACCTCTTTAATTATGGGTACAATGTCTTCTTTATAAGCCGTATCACTACAAAATGCATAACTTTTGGGCTTATTAGCTGGTTTAGTTACTGTTTCGTTTTTTACTAGTTCTCCTGCTTCATTTATAACATCTGCTCCTTGTTTTAATTTTCTGTAATAGGCTACATTAATATCTGCATTTAAAACTGCATTCATATCTAGCTTACGTTCTCCTTCTTTTTCTTTAAACAAAAAGCCATTAGTATATACTCTATGATCTAAAGGTATAGTATGTACTTCTACTTTATCATCTTCAAAAATAATTTCGGAAGTTGTGCTTGAGAGTTCATGAAAGTACAAATTATAATTTGTCCAAGAGTTAGATATTTTTAACTGTAATGTTATAATTTCTTTTAGTCCTTTTGGGGCGTAGATGTGTAAATCTGCTTCTCGAGTTAATAGTCTAAACGTAGAAATTAACCCTACTAGTCCAAAAAAATGATCGCCGTGTAAATGAGATATAAATATATGTTTAATGCGATTAAACTTAATTTTATGTCTTCGTAACTCTACCTGTGTTCCTTCACCACAGTCTATTAAAAAGATGTGATTATTTATCTCTAGAACTTGTGCTGTTGGGTTTGTAAATGTACGAGGTGTTGCACTGTAGCAACCTAATATGTTTAATTTCATGTAATAGTTAAGTACTATGCGTAATTAAAACCCTAAATCGCGTTCCATTTCTTCCATTTCAATAATATCGTAGGCTTCTTTTAAAGTAGGTACTACAACTATTTCATCTGGAGTTTTATCGATATCTGTTTTTGAATTTACAAGTACAAAAGATAGCTTATTGCCTCTATGTGTATTAGATATTTGTAGAAATTCAACAATGTTTTCTGTACTTATTGGCTCTAAAGCTCCAAGGTTTACAATAATATTATCGTTTTTAAATTTTGGGTATAAAGCTTCAATTTTTTTTACCAATTCTATAATAGTAGCTTTCTCTTGAGTAATTATGGAAATGTTTCCGTCTTTGTCTATAATCATAATCTACTGTTTTATTTTTGAAGCTAGTAAATAAATTACTGCCATCCTAACTGCGACACCATTTTGCACTTGATCTAAAATTATGGCTTGTTTAGAATCTGCCACATCACTAGTTATTTCAACACCTCTATTTATAGGTCCTGGGTGCATAATTGTAATTTCCTTATCTAGTGAATCTAGTAATTCTTTAGTCACTCCAAATTGTTGTGTGTATTCTCTTGTTGATGGAAAATAACTAATATCCATACGTTCATTTTGTACACGTAACATATTAGCTACATCACACCATTGTAATGCTTTCTTTAAATTAGTTTCTACTGTTACTCCTAATTTATCTATATATTTTGGTATTAATGTTTTTGGTCCACAAACCATAACATTAGCTCCTTGTAGTTTTAAGGCATATATGTTTGATAGTGCTACTCTACTGTGTAATATATCACCTACTATAACTACATTTTTCCCAGCTACATCTCCTAATCGCTCTCTAATAGAATACGAATCTAATAAGGCTTGTGTGGGATGCTCATGTGCACCATCTCCTGCATTAATAATATTTGCATTGACGTGTTTAGATAAAAAGACACCTGCGCCTGGGTTTGGATGACGCATAACAACCATATCCACCTTCATAGATAAAATATTGTTAACGGTATCTATTAGGGTTTCTCCTTTTTTTACTGAAGATTGTCCAGCTGAAAAATTAATAACATCGGCAGATAATCGTTTTTCTGCTAATTCAAAAGATAGTTTGGTTCTTGTTGAATTTTCGAAAAACAGGTTTGCTATTGTAATATCTCTAAGTGAAGGCACTTTTTTTATTGGTCTATTAATCACTTCTTTAAAATGATCTGCCGTTTCAAAAATAAGTTGAATATCTTTTTCTTGAATGTATTTAATTCCCAATAAGTGATTTACACTTAACTCGCTCATATTATTTTAGTTATTTACTAGCTTTGTAGCCTGTAATTAATATAATCTATTTGTTGTTTTGTTTTATAAGGTTGTAAACAACCACACTTTTACCTCTTAAAATTAATTGTTAACAAGGTAAACGCAATCTTCTCCTTCGTTTTCTACCCAATTAACCTTCACTTTTTCTTTATTTATGGCATCTACTTGTCGCCCTCTATAATTGGGCTGTATTGGTAAATGTCTACTAAATCGTCTATCTATTAAGGTTAACAATTCTATTTCTTTAGGTCTTCCAAAAGATTGAATTGCTGTTAAAGCAGAGCGTATACTCCTTCCTGTGTATAATACATCGTCTATGAATACTACATTTTTATTTTCTACTTGAAAATTAATTTCTGTAGTATTAGCTTCTAGTATTTTTTCTCCTCTTCTAAAATCATCACGATAAAAGGTAATGTCTAAAAGCCCTAACTGTAAATCTTTAATATTATATTCTGTTTTTAGTAGTATTGCTAAACGATTAGCTAAGAATTTTCCTCTTGGTTGAATCCCTATTAAAACAGTATTAGAAAAGTCGTTGTGATTTTCAATAAGTTGACAAGCCAGTCTATGTAGAATGATGTTTACCTCGGTTGCGTTAAGTAACACTTTTTGACTCATATTTCTCCAAACGTATTTGGTATACAAAGTTAACGTAAATATTTAGAAGTTGAAACATAAAATTAAACTTCAATAGTTACAGTTATAAACAAAAAAAGCCTCTCGATAATCGAGAGGCTTCATTTCTATTAGGATGAGATTCCTGTTTTCACAGGAATATAATTATATTTTCCCGTCCATTTTATCTTTAAGTGCTTGTAAAGCATCATTAGCATCACCTAAAGTTGGTTTTGCTTCTGCAGCTTGAGCAGCTTGTTTTTTAGCAGCAGCTTTCACATTTGCCATTTCTTCTTCTTTAAAGATTGCTGTATGCGATGCTACAACTCTCTTAAATTCTTTATTGAATTCAATGATTTTGAAATCTGCAGAATCTCCTTTCTTAAGTTTCTTTCCATCTTCTTTTTCAAGGTGGCGTGAAGGAACAAAAGCAACGATATCTTCGTTAAACTCAATAGTTGCACCTTTATCTACAACCTCAGCAATCTCTGCTGTATGAGTTGTTCCTAAAGCGAACTCAGTTTCGTACTTATCCCAAGGGTTTTCTGTTGTTTGCTTGTGACCTAAAGATAATTTACGTCCTTCTACATCTAACTCAAGTACTACTACTTCTAATTTATCTCCAACTGCACAGAACTCAGATGGGTGCTTAATTTTCTTAGTCCAAGATAAATCTGAGATGTAAATTAATCCATCGATTCCTTCTTCTAATTCAACAAATACACCAAAGTTTGTAAAGTTACGTACTATACCTGTGTGCTTAGAACCTACAGGGTATTTAGTTGTAATATCTGTCCATGGATCTTGCGTTAATTGCTTGATACCTAGAGACATTTTACGATCTTCTCTATCTAAAGTTAATACTTGTGCTTCTACTACATCTCCAACAGATACGAAGTCGTTAGCAGAACGTAAGTGTGTAGACCAAGACATTTCAGATACGTGTACTAATCCTTCTACTCCTTCTGCTACTTCAATAAATGCACCGTAATCTGCGATTACTACTACTTTACCTTTTACTTTATCTCCAACATTTACTTCTTCTCCTAATGCATCCCAAGGGTGCTTGCTTAATTGCTTAAGACCTAATTGGATTCTTGATTTGTTTTCATCAAAATCAAGGATTACTACATTTAGTTTCTGATCTAACTCAACAATCTCATTTGGATGGTTAATTCTAGACCAAGATAAATCTGTAATGTGAACTAATCCGTCAACGCCTCCAAGGTCGATAAATACACCGTAAGATGTAATGTTTTTAACAACACCTTCTAATACTTGACCTTTTTCTAATTGACCGATGATTTCTTTCTTCTGTACTTCAATATCAGCTTCAATAAGTGCTTTATGAGATACTACTACGTTTTTGAATTCGTGGTTGATTTTAACAACTTTAAATTCCATAGTTTTATTTACATACTGGTCGTAATCTCTAATTGGTTTAACGTCAATTTGAGAACCTGGTAAGAATGCTTCAATTCCAAAAACATCTACAATCATACCTCCTTTTGTTCTACACTTAACGAAACCATTAACGATTTCTCCTGTGTCGTGTGCATTGTTTACACGATCCCATGCTTTAATTACACGTGCTTTTCTGTGAGATAATACTAATTGTCCTGTTGCATCTTCACGAACATCAATTAATACTTCTACTTTGTCACCAACTGCTAAGTTAGGATTGTAACGGAACTCGTTTAATGAGATTACACCTTCAGACTTTGCGTTAATGTCGATGATAGCATCACGATCTGTAATATGAATTACTTCTCCTTCTACTACTTCATCATTTAAAGTATCTACGAAATTTTCAGATACTAGTTTTTCAAACTCTTTTAATTGAGAATCTTCTACCTCATCAATTCCTTCTTGGTAATTGTGCCAGTTAAATTCTGCTAAGAATTTTTCAGGGTTTGCTTGTGCTTCAGAAATTACTGGAGCTTCTACTGTTGTTGCTTCTTTAGCTTCAACTTCTGCTTGTTTTGCTTTGTCAGCCATTGCAGATAATAATTTGTATTCTGTATGTTTTTAGAAAGTTTTAAGCGATTTCACACAGAAGTGTTAAATATAAAATTTGTTGTATCCTTTTTCCGTCTTTCTATAATTCGCTGAAAAGGAGTGCAAAAATACTACTTTTTTTCCAAATTCACTAAATTATCTGATTTATAACTAATTAATTTAATTTTTTACCCAAAAAAGATTGAAAAAAAAAGTGTTATGCATGTAAACTAATAATAGTCAAACACATAACACTTTTAAAATAATAAAACTTGTTTATTATTCTAATAACCACGCAACAAATGCGGCTGATATACCTGCACATCCCGCAGATGACATATTTGCTGTTGCTACGAAACATGCTGGTGTACTACCTCCTTCTGCTTTTAACATTTGATTATCATTCAATTCTACTAAGCTACTTGTTTTGAAATTAAGTTTTGAATTTTGTGTTTTCATAATTAAATTATTTTAATGTTTATACTTGTTAGATGCTCTATCTAACTATTTATATGAGACTCAAAAGAATTGTAAAAAACACTCTAAAACAAGTTAACTCTCTCCATTTTTATAAAAAAGAACAGCAAAAAAACATTAAAATAAAAAAGTGTTATGTATAAAAACACACAACACTTTTAATAGGTTCTATTTTTGATTACTAATCAAATAACCAAGCTACTACTGCTGCTGCAACTGATGCGCATCCTGCAGATGATGCATTTGCTACTACTGCTGCTGCTGCACATGCTGGTGTAGTTCCTCCTTCTGTTTCTAACATTTGATTGTCATTTAATTCTACCAAATCATTTGTTTTAAAACTAAGTTTACTGTTTTGTGTTTTCATAATTTAATTGTTTTAATATTATACTTGTTAGATACTATACCTAACTATTTCTGCATTCAAAAGAATTCTAATAATTATATTAAAACAAGTTGAATCGCACGAATTTTATAAAATTAGACGGCCTACAAAATGCCTTAACAAACTAACAAACATCATTTTATAAAAAACCAACGCTCTAACTTATCTATTGATTAGGAAATAGATTATTTTGTGTTATTATTAGTGTTTTATTTTGTGGTTAACTGTGGCAAGACCAAATCATCAATTTAACATTACAAAACCCACATGCGTTTAATCGTAAAAAAACGACATTTTATCGTGTTTTTTATTATTTATCTATTTTTTAAAATTCATAAATATTGAATTTGACGTATTAATTACTATCTTTAGATTATTAAGATTAACATTAAAAACAACAAATTTATTATTATGAGTGTTAGAGAAAAGTATCAAACTGTACTTAGTTTAGGAGAAGCATTAAACATACAAAATGGAGATGTATCTGAGGAAAATGGTGTGTTAAAAGTAGTAGGAACTGCAAATACGCAATACGAAAAAAACCTACTTTGGAATGCTATTAAAACTGCTGGAGGTGAAGAACCTGCAGATATTATGGCAGATATAAAAGTAGCAGACGAAAGTGTATACCACAGACATACTGTTTCTAGTGGGGAAACTTTAGGAAAAATTGCTGCGCATTATTATGGTAGTGCTTCTAAATACAATGCAATTTTTGAAGCAAATACTGATATTTTAAAAAATCCAGATGTAATACATCCAGATCAAGAGCTTGTTATCCCTAACTTATAGTACAACAACATAAAAGAAAAAAGCGAATCGATATCGATTCGCTTTTTTTATACTTCTATTTTTGCCATTTAAGGTTATATTATAAACTCTCTAAGGTTTTAATAGCTATGTTCAAGACCTTTTCAAACTGAGACTCTAAAGTTAAATTAGAATTATCTATTTCTATAGCATCCTCTGCTTTTACTAATGGAGAATCTTCTCTATGCGTATCTATATAATCACGTTCTTGTACGTTTCTTAGTACATCTTGGTAAGTTACTTTATCTCCTCTTTCTATTAGCTCATCATAACGGCGTTGTGCTCTTTTTTCAGCAGAGGCAGTCATAAATAATTTTAATTCTGCATGAGGAAATACTACTGTACCAATATCTCTACCATCCATTACTACACCTTTATCTTTACCCATTTGTTGTTGTTGTTTTACCAATTGGTAACGCACTTCTGGGATGGCTGCTACTTTACTAACAAAGCTAGACACTTCTAGTGTACGAATTTCTTTTTCTATATTTTCTCCATTTAAATAGACTTCTGCAAAGCCTAACTCTGCATTAAATGTAAAACTAATGTCTACTTCATTAAGTTTAGAAACCAAAGCAACAACATCGAAATGCTCGCTATCTATAAAACCGTTTCGCATTGTAAACAATGTTACCGCACGATACATTGCTCCTGTATCTACATATATATATCCTAAATGCTTTGCAAGTTGTTTTGCTATGGTACTTTTTCCTGTAGAGGAAAACCCGTCTATGGCTATGGTAATATTTTGCATATTATGAATTTCTGGTGTAAAAATAAGTATAATACGTTTAGAGTTTTATTGATTTTCCCGAAATATTTAAGAATACTACCTTAAATCTATCTGCAAGCCAAAGAAGTTAGAATTGGCTGCTCCACTGTACTTAGCGTGTGTATAGCTAAAGCGCATTTTATTAAGTTTAATAGAGAATCCCGCAGATATACCAGAAAAGTTTCTTTGATCTTCTATACGTAATTCTTCAGCACGTCTAAAATTATATCCTAATCTTAAATTAAAACCTTTATCTGGAAATAATTCTGCTCCCAAGATAGTATGACGAATAACATTACCTAAAAAGCTAACTTTTTGTTCAGTTTGATTTCCTTCTAAATCGGTTAATGCTCTTGCCGGATTAGGTTTAGCTATTGGCCATTGTTGTAAATTCTCAAAGGTTAAATGCCAACGTAATGGAATATGCTCTAAGGTTTGAGATAAACCTACATTTATTTCTAATGGTAGCGATTCTTGCCTACCTGCGTATGTAGTTATTTGTGTCCCTAGGTTTCTTACAACTATAGTTCCTTGAAATTCTAAATCTTCGTCTATGTATAGTAATGCTAAATCTGTAGCTACACCTAACGAACTGTATTGTTCTAGTGTTGATGTTATTAATTTAACGTTTGCACCTCCATAAAAATCTGAATAGCCAATTTGTAATGCATAACCAAAAGATAAAGCTGCTTCTTTTCCTGTAAAGGGTGATGTTGCTACTCCATTTTCATCATAACCTTCAAAAGTTCCATAATCTACATAAGTCATTCCTGTATGGAAGGTTTGGCGCCTTCTATCCCATGTATAAGCATAAGCAGCTGTTCCGTATGATATTCCGCCTAAATAACTAGAATAGTTTAATGCTAATTGATTATCCATTTCTACATTAATTGTAGAGGGGTTATACAATGCTTGTGTAACATCGTAATCGACATTTGTTAATACTTTACCTCCTAATGCAGCTTGTCGTGGTGAGGATACTAAATTTAAAAATTGGTACGTAGATTGCCCTCCAAGTTGTGCCAAACAAAAGGAACTATATATGAGGCAAATAAATAGGGCAGTTTTTTTTATCATAAAGTTGCAAAGTAACTAAATCTATTTTAGAACGGCTAGAAGTTATTTTTATTTTTTTAATAGTCGTTTTTTTACACTTTATCTTAAGATTAATTGTGTCCCAACTTTAATTATATTAGATTCTAGATTGTTTAATGTTTTTAATTCTGAAACGGTTATACCATTTGTTTTAGCTATACTATATAAGGTTTCTCCTTTTTTAACGACCCAAAATTTTGATTCTGTATTTGTAGATCGTTTAACATACCCAATTTTTAAAGTTTGCCCTATGCTTAATGTATTTGTTTTTATTCCATTAAGTTCTTTAATATGGGCTATACTTACTCCATAATGTTTAGAAATTGCATAAAAAGTCTCACCAGCTTTAACGATATGTAATTTATCTTCACTTTTATTTATTGTGGATTCTATTTCTTTTTTTGGTATAATAGAATCCACTTCAGTTTTAGCTTTTTCTACTTTTTCATCTATAAATTTATATTCTCCTGTAGACATAGATAATTTTGCAGGTTTACCATCTATTATTACATCGGTAAAACCATCGTCTTCTTGAGAGAATACAAAAATAGAGACTAAAAAAGCTAAAACTGTAGTTACTCTTTTAAGTTTATAATTTCTTCGCATTTTTTACTTTTTGCTTAGTAACAGCAATATCTACAACATCCTTCATATCACTTACATAATGAAATTTTAAACCTTTTAAGTATTCTGGCTTAATTTCTTCAATATCTCTTCTATTATCTTCACATAATAAAATTTCTTTAATACGCGCACGTTTTGCTGCTAATATCTTTTCTTTTATACCGCCTACTGGTAATACTTTACCTCTTAAAGTTATTTCTCCTGTCATGGCTAAGCTTTTCTTTACTTTACGTTGCGTAAATAAAGAGACTAAAGATGTTAACATGGTTACACCTGCACTTGGCCCATCTTTTGGTGTTGCGCCTTCAGGCACGTGGATGTGCACATTGTATTTTTCAAAAACTTCTGGGTTTATTCCAAATTCATCGGCATTAGCTTTTATGTACTCCATTGCTATTGTAGATGATTCTTTCATAACCTTACCTAAGTTTCCTGTAATAGATAGGTTTCCTTTTCCTTTAGATAAAATAGATTCTATAAATAAAATGTCTCCTCCTACTCTAGTCCATGCTAATCCTGTAACTACACCTGCGACATCATTATTTTCGTATTTGTCACGTTCTAGTTTAGGGCCTCCTAATATTTCTATAATATCTTCATTAGAAATCTTAACATTATAGTCTTCTTCCATGGCGATATTTTTAGCAGCATAACGTACAGTTTTTGCAATTTGCTTTTCTAAGCCTCTAACTCCAGATTCTCTAGTATAACCTTCAACAATTTTTTCTAGTTGTGGTTTTGCTACTTTTAAATCTTTATCTGTTAATCCATGTTCTACCAATTGTTTTGGTAATAGGTGACGTTTTCCTATTTCTACTTTCTCTTCTATAGTATAGCCTGTTACATTAATAATTTCCATACGATCTAGTAATGCTGGCTGTATAGTATTTAAGCTATTAGATGTTGCTATAAACATAACTTTAGATAAGTCGTACCCCATTTCTAAGAAGTTATCGTAGAACTCACTATTTTGTTCTGGATCTAATACTTCTAACATAGCAGAAGAGGGATCGCCTTGATGCGAGTTAGATAGTTTATCTATTTCATCTAAAACAAACACTGGGTTTGATGTTCCTGCCTTTTTAAGACTTTGTATAATTCGCCCTGGCATTGCACCTATATATGTTTTACGGTGTCCTCGAATTTCTGCTTCGTCTCTTAATCCTCCTAAAGAGATACGTACATATTCTCTTCCTAATGCTTCTGCTATAGATTTTCCTAAAGAGGTTTTACCAACACCAGGAGGCCCATATAAGCACAAAATAGGCGATTTCATATCGTTACGCAGCTTTAATACTGCTAAATATTCTATAATACGTTTTTTAACATCGTCTAATCCGTAATGGTCTCTGTCTAATATTTTCTTAGCGCGTTTTAGGTCGAATTTATCTTCACTAAACTCATTCCAAGGTAAATCTAAAAATAAATCCAAATAGTTACGTTGTATAGAATACTCGGCTACTTGCGGATTCATACGTTGCATTTTAGCTAATTCTTTCTCAAAATGCTTCGCGACTTTTTCGTCCCACTTTTTATCCTTAGCGCGTACTCGCATATCTTCTAACTCTTGCTCACTACTAACACCTCCAAGTTCTTCTTGGATGGTTTTCATTTGCTGGTGTAAGAAATACTCACGCTGCTGCTGGTTCATATCGCTATGAACTTTAGATTGAATATCGTTTTTAAGCTCCAGTTTTTGGCGCTCGATATTCATAAACTTTAATGTTTTAAGTGCTCGTTCTTTTAAATCATTTGTTTCTAACAGAGATTGTTTTTCTTCTACAGAAAGATTCATGTTAGAAGAGACAAAATTTATTAAAAACGAGTCGCTTTCTATATTTTTTATTGCAAAAGAGGCTTCGCTAGGAATACTCGGGCTATCTTTTATAATTTGTAATGCTAGCTCTTTAATAGATTCTGTTATAGCATTAAATTCTTTATTTTTTCTAGCTGGTCTTGCTTCTGGAACTTCACTAATTGTAGCTGTTATATAAGGTTCTTCGGTAACAACCTGATTTATTCCAAAACGCTTTTTACCTTGTATAATAACTGTTGTATTACCATCTGGCATTTTTAAAACCTTTAAAATACGGGCAACTGTTCCTACTGGATAAATATCTTCTGCTTTAGGATCCTCAACCTCTTCATCTTTTTGAGAGACTACTCCAATAACTTTACTACCGTTATTAGCATCGTTAATTAGCTTAATAGATTTGTCGCGCCCAGCTGTAATAGGAATTACTACACCTGGAAACAATACCGTATTACGCAACGATAGTATAGGTAGAGTTTCTGGTAATTGTTCGTTATTTATTTCTTCTTCGTCTTCTGGAGTCATTAAAGGGATTAATTCTGAATTTTCATCAAAATCCTGTGATGACAAACTGTCAAGACTAATAAAATTAGATTTCTTCATATGTATTTTTAAGTCATTGTGTCATTAAACTTAAAGCATGACGCAATGTTATATTTGTAAAATTAAAACTATTTATACGAAAACACACTGATTAGCAAGCACCTACACTCAATCAATACATTTACATCTACTCATAAAAATCAATTAATATGCCAATTATAAAATAAAAAACAGGTTTAATCCTTGTAAAAAAGTTTTTTACGAAAAAATAAAACTCTAAAAAACAAACAGTTAACAGCTATTTTAAATGTTAAACATTAAAAATATTAAAAAAAATCTCATCAAACTGTAACAAAGAATAGTAACTTAACTCTTTATTATAACAATTTGTTTTTTTTGACACTAACCAATTACAATATCGAACAGCTAATTAAGCTCTGTAAAACCAATGACCAATTCGCGCAATTGGAAATATATAATAGGTATTACAAGGCCATGTACAATACAGCCTACCGAATTGTAAAAGATAGCTTTGAAGCAGAAGATGTAATGCAAGATGCCTTTTTGTTGGCCTTCACAAAACTGGAATCTTTAAAAGACATAAAAACCTTTGGAGCATGGCTAAAACGTATCGTTATAAACAAAAGTATTCATCACTATAATAAAAGTAATAAATACAATGAAGTGCCTCTAGACGATGTGTTATATAAAGTTGAAGACAATGATGGGGTTTCAAGCGATTATGAGTTTACTAACTTAAAAGCAAAACAAGTTTTAGAAACCATGAATATGCTTAAAGACAATTACAGAGTGGCTTTAACTTTACATTTAATTGAAGGTTACGATTACGAAGAAATAAGCGAAATCATGTCTATTTCTTATGCTAATTGCAGAACAACAATATCTAGAGCTAAAGATAGCTTAAGGGTAAAAATACAATCCTTAGTTGGATAATAGAAATACAATTATAAATGAATAAAGATAATTTAAATCACCTTTTTGAAAATCTACAGAGCGATTTTGATATCGAAATACCTAACACTGGGCATGAAAATCGTTTTTTAGAAAAACTAAAAGCTAGTAACGAAACACCTGTAGCGTCTACTAAACTTAAACGACGTTTATGGAAACCTTTTATTGGTATTGCAGCTACTATTGCATTAATCTTAACATTAACTTTTTCTATAAATACAGAGAATGAAATTAAAGATTTAGCAAGCGTCTCTCCAGAAATGGCAAATACACAACACTTTTTTAGTGCTGTTATTGAAGAAGAGTTGAGCAAAGTAAAAAAAGAAAGAACACCAGAAACAGAGTTACTTATAGCAGACGCCATGTCTCAAATAGAAATTCTTGAAGAGGAATACCAACTCCTAAAAATAGATTTAACAGAAAGCGGTAACGACAAACGCGTTATTCATGCTATGATTAATAATTTCTTAAACAGAGTAGATTTATTAAAAACGGTATTACAAAGTATAGAAGAAATAAAAACAATTAAACAACATATCGATGAAACGAGCAACACAATATAATATAGCCTTAATATTGCTTTTATTGCCTTTGGTTTTATTTGCCAATCATGATAAAAACAAATATAAAAAGGAGAAAACCATTACAAAACAATTTGATGTTAGTGCAAACGCCACATTAAAGGTTAATAACAGTTATGGTAATTTAAACGTAATTACCTGGAATGAAAACCGAATTGAGTTTGAAATAAAGATAACTACAAGTGGTAAAAATGAAGAGAAAGTGCAGAAAAAATTAGATGAAATTACTATAGATTTTGAGGGGTCTCTCAATATGGTTTCTGCAAAAACTATTTTTAATAAAAACAAATCTAAATCTTGGTGGAAATGGGGCAAAAACGACAATGTAAACATGACTATTAATTACATTGTAAAAATGCCAATAACAAATAATGTAGATTTAAGTAATGATTATGGTTCTATAAATTTAGATAGATTAGAAGGACAGGCCATTATAAATTGCGATTACGGAAAAATTACAACAAAGGAGCTACTAGGCGATAATAATAGAATTACTTTCGATTATACAAATAATTGTTTTTTCGAATACATTAAAAGCGCAAAAATAAATGCAGACTACAGTGGTTTTACTATCTCTAAAGCTAATAAAATAGATTTAGTTGCAGATTATACAAAATCTAAAATTGAAATTGTAGAAGATGTAAATTATAATTGCGATTACGGTGCTTTAACCGTAGATAAAGTAAATAATATAGAAGGTAAAGGAAATTACCTTACAGTAAGACTTGGCGATATTTATAAAAACTTATCCATTATTGCAGATTACGGTTCTATACGTGTAGATAGACTTACAAAAAACGCACAAAATGTTACTATAAACTCGGACTACGTTGGTATTAAAATTGGTTATGATAGCGAATATGCTTTCGATTTTGATGTCGATTTGCAATACGGTTCACTAAAAGATAACGATGATGCTTTACAGTTTACAAATAAAAACGTAAGAACTACATCCAAAAATTATTCTGGATATCATAAATCGCAAGGCTCAGGTAACTTAATGAAAATAAATTCTGAGTACGGAAGCATTACATTAAACAAACAATAATTAATACTCAATCAAAAAAATCAATACATTATGAAAACTTTAAAACAATCAACACTTTTAATCGCAGCATTATTATTTGTATCATTTGCACAAGCACAATGGGGAAGCAAAAAAATAAAAGGTAACGGAAACACTACAAAAATAACCAGAAACACACCTGATTACGACGTTGTAAAATGCGCAGGGTCTATGGACTTTATTTTTGAAAAAGGTACAGAAGGAAATTTAACTCTTGAAGGAGATTCTAACTTACTAGATTATATTATTACAGAAGTAAAGAATGGCACTTTAGTTATTAAAACAAAAAAAGGGTATACGCTAAAAACAGGGTGGAATAAACAAATAAAAATTACTATCCCTTTTCAAGACATAGAAAAGGTATCGCTTGCAGGATCTGGAGATGTCATAACTAAAGATACTATAGATTCTAAAAAATTTGAAGTAAGATTAGCCGGCTCAGGAGACATAACTCTAGATGTTAATGCTACAGATGTTTCTGCTGGTGTTTCTGGATCTGGAGACATTACATTAAAAGGGCATACTACAAACTTATCTGCTACTGTAACAGGTTCTGGAGATTTTCATGGATTTTACTTACAAGCAAAAAACACAGAAGCTAAAGTAACAGGTTCTGGAGGTGCAGAAGTTGTTTCTACAAAACGTTTAAAAGCACGTGTTACTGGTTCTGGAGATATAGATTATAAAGGGAACCCAGAAACAAAAGATACTAAAGTAACGGGGTCTGGAGATATTGATGGATAGAATCTGGTTTTTTAAATAACAATATAAAAAACGCTATTCTGTAACGAATAGCGTTTTTTTGTGTCTTATGTTTTGTCACTAAAATAGTATGAAGAATAAACAATATTTAAAAATCCTAGGACTTTATACAATTAGCATATTCTGTATTATAACCTATTTCTTATTATCGAATTCAGAATCTATAATAGAGTTTAATCAAAAAGCAGATAATTATCGAATAGATTATGGATTCTTTTTCTTTATTTTAACTGGATTAGTCAAATATGTATTATTATTAATTGGAATTAGCGTCCCCATAATTCTAACTTTCTTATTATTAAAAAAGAAAATCAAACATAATTAAGCCTTTATAAAACTGCTATTTGAAATATCATATAATAAATACATAAAAACCATATATTTGAAACATGGAAAAAAGTCTAGGTCAACAAACTACAATAGATTATTACGATTGCGATCCAGAGATTATAAATAAAGCGACTACTATAAAAAAAATTCTTGAAAAGGCTGCTAATATCATGAATTTAACTATAGTTAATACTACTATTCATGAATTTTCACCAATAGGTGTAAGCGGTGTTATAGTAATAAAGGAAAGCCATATTGCAATACACACATGGCCAGAGCATAAATATGTAGCACTAGACTTTTTTACATGCAATCACACATCAGACCTAAAAGAAGGTATTCTATGGCTTAAAGATCAGTTTAAAGCTAAACGCATAGAAGAGCAATCATCAAACAGAGGATTCTTAAAAAAAATGAACGTTTAAGCTATGAGTTTTAAGAAAAAAATTGCTTTGTATTTTGATAATGAGAGAGGTAATACTTTTGGAGATGTTATTGTAGAACACTTTATCTCTGCACTTATTATTATAAATGTTATTGCAATAGTACTGGAATCTTACAATAACATTTATACTCGGTTTCAAACATTTTTTACCTACCTAGAAGCTTTCTCTATTATCGTTTTCTCTTTAGAATATGGTATTAGAATATGGATAGCAGATATTATATATCCACAACTCTCAAAAACTAAAGCAAGGCTAAAATATATTACTTCGTTTATAGGAATTATAGATTTAGCATCAATATTACCATTTTACCTTCCGTTTATCTTTAAAATAGATTTACGTGTAGTTAGAGTATTACGCTTATTGCGTTTACTAAGAATTTTAAAACTAAATAGACATTTTAAATCCTTAAACATTATACGTTCTGTAGTTAATAGAACTAAAAATGAAATTATGGTTACTGTTTTTTTAGTGTTTATACTACTCATTTTGGCTTCGACAATAATGTATAATATAGAAAACGAAGCGCAACCAGATGCCTTCCAGAATATAGGAGAAGCCATGTGGTGGGCAGTTGCTACATTAACAACAGTAGGGTATGGAGATATCTACCCAATTACAGGTTTAGGGAAACTAATGAGCGCAATTATAGCGCTATTAGGAATTGGTTTTGTTGCACTGCCAACAGGAATAATAAGTTCTGCTTATATTGATGAAATTAGAAAAGTAAAATCTACAGATAAATGTATCTGCCCACATTGTAATAAAGAAATAGAATAAATATGTTTGGAAATAGTAATAAAGAAAATTACCCTTTACATAAATTAAAACTAGACTATACTTTAACGCTCTTTAAAACAGACTGGAAAATTATAGAAATTGGTGAATACGATTGGGATATGGATAATTCTAGCATAGAATACACCTTACAATCGGCTCATAAAAAAGCCTATCTTGAGGTAGAATTTATAAAAGGAAATTACGAAATAATATACAGCGAAGAGGCAACCATAGACGAAGCCTTTTTAACCGATGCTATTAGAGAAGGTGTTATTTATTTTGAAGGAAAAGAATACGAATTAGAGGAAACCTATACTGGGCAATATAAAAACCCAAATACCTTTACAAGAAGAGAAACTCTAGAATCCTTTTTATTTTATTATAAAGACGATATATTAACTATTGAAAAATGGGATGATGGTACCTATGAAGCTTTTTTAGGTGAAGAAATAAAAGCAAAAAAAATTAAGAATATAACAGCGAATTAACATGATAAAGCGAATTCTACTAGTCACATTACCTTTAATACTCTTCTCTTGCGGAAATACCGAAAAGCAATCTAAGCAAGTTGCTCAAGAACCTTCTGAAATTATTAGAAAATCTATACCAACAAACGATTTTTCTTTAGTATTAGATGATATGAGTATAAATGAAGAAAATAATGTTTTAGACCACAGACATAAATACAAAGTTTTAGAATTAAAAGGCGACTCTTTACACACAACCACTAAAGGTTGGCAATCTGTAAACAAAACCTTCTTTCAAAAACATCAAAACGATTTAGGTATGGAGATTATATCTAGACATAATGGTAAAACATCATTTACTGCACAACCAGTAGGATTTGGTTGGGCTATAGGTAATGAAAAGCATGGAGAATGGGAAGAAACAAGCAAAGACTCTACCAAAACAAATAGCTCAAATTCGCATAGACGTTGGAGAACACACTCTACAAGTCCTTTCTTTTGGTATTGGTTAGGAACACGTAGAAGTGTATACAGAAACGATTATAATAGTTATAGAACATATAATAGTAGTGGACAAAGTTACTACGGAAGAAATGCTTCTAATAATTCTTATGCTTACGGCACAAGAAGCGATTACCAGAAAAAAACGAGGCCTTCATTTTTTTCAAGAAAAACACAAAACAGTAGCCGCTGGAATAACTTAAATAAAAAAACGTCAAGAAGTTCATCTAGATATAGTAGCGGATCTTCTACAAGATCTAGATCTGGTGGAATTGGAAAATAAACATTTTGAAATACACTAAAAAACAAAAATCACTTACTTTAAAAGTAGCATTATTTGCAACAGGAATAAGTGGTATTGTAGCAGAATATATTTTATCTACGCTTGCCTCCTATTTTATAGGTAATGCCATTTTACAATTTACATTAATAGTCTCCATAATGCTCTTTGCTATGGGACTAGGTAGTAGATTAAGTAAATCGTTAACCAAAAATGTAGTCCTCTATTTTATTGCTACCGAGTTAATACTATCTGTTTTGGTCTCTTTTTCCGCCCTAGTATCCTACATTGTTTATGGCGTTACAGATATTTCATGGTTGGTAATTTACCTGTTATCTATACTTATAGGAATACTAATAGGTCTAGAGATTCCGTTAGCAACCAGAATAAATGATGATTTTGAGGAATTAAGAATAAACATTTCTAATATTCTTGAAAAGGATTATTTTGGCAGCTTAATAGGCGGACTATTCTTTGCTTTCGTGGGCCTCCCGTATTTAGGTTTAACCTACACACCATTTATATTGGGTATTTTAAACTTAGGAGTGTCTTTTTGGTTATTTCTAGTTTTAAAAGAAGCCATTTCAAAAAAAGCACAACGCATTTTAACCATCACTTATATTGTAGTTACAAGTTTAATATTGGCTGGACTCTTTTTTGCAGAACCAATTGTTAAGTATGGAGAACAGGTAAAATATAAAGACAAAATAGTATACAGTAAGCAGACTAAATATCAAAAAATAGTTATTACAAAATGGCAGGATTGGCATTCGCTATACATAAATGGCAATCAGCAATTATCGTCGTTTGATGAGTTTATGTACCACGAACCTATGGTACACTTGCCAATGAATTTAATCGATAAAAAAGCAAACATATTAATATTAGGAGGTGGAGATGGTTGCATAGCTAGAGAGCTCTTTAAATACGATAGTATAGAGAATATAACATTGGTAGACCTAGATGCCGAAATGCTAAACTTAGGAAAAAACAATTCTATTTTTACAGAGTTGAACGAAGGTTCTATGACCAATCCCAAGTTAACAACCGTTGCCGAAGACGCCTTTAATTTTCTAGAAGACAGTAAAACAACTTACGATGCTATTTTTATAGATTTACCAGACCCTAACAATGTAGATTTAAATAAATTATATACTAAAGAGTTTTATTACATCTGCAAATCAAAATTAGCAGATAGAGGTATTTTAATAACCCAATCTGGAAGCCCATATTATGCCACTAAAGCCTTTTATTGTATTGAAAAAACATTACGTGCTGCAGGCTTTAAAACCCTACCCATGCACAACCAAGTATTAACGCTAGGAGAATGGGGTTGGATTATTGGAACTAAACAAGACATTACCCAACAACAATTAGCACAAGTAGATATATCTAACTTATCTTTAAAATGGATGACAAATAATTCTATAAATCAAATTACTTCTTTTGGGAAACCTTTAGTAGATACTACAGGGGTTAAAGTAAACACTATTTTTTCACCTAAATTATATACCTATTATAAACAAGGGAATTGGGATTTGTACTAAAAAAAGCAGTTAGTTTTATATAAAACTAACTGCTTTTTTAATATTAATTGTATCTAATAGATTGTATTTTTTACACCATTAGTATTCTATATAGAATTCTCCTTCTGTTATACTATATGTCTGTCCTCCACCTGTTAGCGGTGCGGCAGTAAACTCAAAAGTTCCTTCTATAATTTTATCTGTTGTATTGTGGTTACTAATTGTAATGGTTCCGTCTGCAACATTAGAACTTGTTGTACCAATATTGTACTGTCCTGATGGTTGACTAAAGGTAGAAAAAGTATGTGTGCCAGTAGCAATATCTGCAGGTAAGAAAAAGCCAATACTTTCTAAATTATTCTTAGTCGCCGTAATAGTAAGTATCTCCGTTCCTGCTAAACTTGTTAAAGTTCCTTCTAGTAAGTTTTCCTCAAATTCTACACCATCTACTTTTGCAAAAAAGGTATTATTGTTAGTAGTGCTTATATCTGTAGTATAAGTGATGTTAGTAAATACACCATTAGTAAACTCTTTAGACTCCATTAATGTAGGATTAGTTCCTGTAAAAGAAAATGTTCCAGAAATTGTATTATTAACATCATCAATTTCTGTAACTATAATCTCACCTTGAGATTCTGTCCCTCCTTGAACTGCCGAAATCCATGAGACTCCACTTGTATTATTTTGCTCTGTATAAACAGCACCATTTATAAGTGGCGGATTACCAAATGAAACACCTAATTGATAAGTACCTGTACCACTTCCATTTATTGTTAACACAACTAATTCATTATTATTATTTCTAAGTCCATTAATATTCATAACATCATCTAAAACAGTAGCAGATACAGACTCTGCAACAAACGTTTGTCCATCAAAATCTACAGAAAAGACACCTTGCTGTGGATTAGGATTATTAGGGTCGTTAGGATCTACAGTAACATCAGGGTTAGTTATAATTAACTCCTCATCCAAAGCTTCATTCTCGCATGTAAAAGCAGATAATAATATAAAAAGTGATAAAAAGGGTACTATTTTTTTCATAATATAAAACATGTAATTTGAGGTAAATATACGGAAGTAGATAATAATAAAATACAATTATTTCTTAGGCACTCTAAAAAGTAAAATTATACCAACTAAAAAGAACACAAATAAACACAAAAAGGCATTACGCATGCTCCCAGTTATTTGGTCTATAGACCCAAAAATAACCATACCTATAACTATTCCTATCTTTTCAGCAACATCAAAAAAGCTAAAGTAAGATGTGGTATCTTCTGTAGCTGGCAAAAATTTAGAATAGGTAGACCTCGCCAAGGATTGAATGCCCCCCATAACTAAACCAACAACACCCGCAGTAGCATAAAACTCTATAGGCGTTTCTACAAAATAACCCCAAAAACAAAGCCCCATCCATATCGCATTTATAACTATTAATGTTTTAATGTTTCCAAATTTCGATGAACTTTTAGACGTTAAAAAAGCTCCTAATATAGCAACCACTTGTATAACTAAAATACTAATAATTAACCCTGTAGTTTTTTCACTAGAACTAGCCCAAGCTATTTCTTCCTCTCCAAAATAAACAGCGACCAACATAATGGTTTGTACTGCCATACTAAACACAAAAAAGGCTAGTAAATAGCGTTTTAATCTTAAGTTTAATAATAGCTCATTCCAAACCAGTTTTAACTCCTTAAAACCATTAAAAACAACATCCTTTGTTACTTTATGGCCAGTAGATACGCCTTTAGGTAGTATATAAAAAGAATATTGACTAAAACCTATCCACCAAAGTCCTACAGTAATAAATGAATAACGCATAGCTTTAATAGAAGCGAAATCTTTTGCTTCTTTTAAAGCTTTTTCTATTTCAACTGTTGTACCATTATCTAATATAGATTGTGAAACACTTATATCAAACCCAAAAACATCTGGAAACATCACCATTGCTAAATTGATAATTAATAAAATAACACTACCAATGTATCCCATAGAAAACCCTTTAGCACTAATGCTATCTTGTTGTTCTGGATAAGCAATATCTGGTAAGTAGGAATTATAAAAAACTAAACTCCCCCAATACCCTATTAATCCCATAAAATAGAATAATAAACTATAGTATATTTCATCAGATTCTATACCAAAGAAATACAAGCCTATACAACCAAGCCCTCCTAGATAACAGAAAAACTTCATAAAGTTCTTTTTATTCCCAACATAATCTGCAATACCAGATAATAATGGCGAGGTAAAAGCTACCACTAAAAATGTAAAAGCGGTAACAAATGTTATAAGTGCCGTGCTTTTAAATTCCATTCCAAAAGCATTAACTATTTTCTCGTCTGATGCATGAGCACGAGTTAAAAATAGTGCCGAATAAAAAATGGGGAATATAGAGGATGTAATTGTTAGTGTATATACAGAATTTGCCCAATCGTAAAATGCCCAAGCATTCAATAGTTTTCTACTTCCTTTTTCTAGTTTAGCCATAATAAAAAAGCCACTCGTTAATGGAGTGGCCTCGAAAATAAGTATTTATTTGTTAACTACGTATTAAAATTTATTTATAGGTCTAAAAGATTGAACTCCAAACTTTTTTGCTTCTGCTTTAGCTGCTGGTGCTAAAGCTGTTAAGTTTTCTATACGTGTTTGTGTTGCTGGGTGTGTACTTAAAAATTCTGGTGGTGCTTGTCCTCCACTAGCTTTTCCCATTCTTCTCCATAGGTTAGCAGCTTCATCTGGGTTATAACCAGCAATAGCTGTTAAATATAATCCTATTTTATCGGCTTCTGTTTCATGGCTTCTACTAAATGGTAACATACCTCCTACTTGAGTTCCTACACCATAAGCTTGATTAAATATTGCTGCTTTTTTTGGGTCTTTAATAGCAATATTTCCAGCTACAGCCCCAAGTTGTTGTGCTAAACCAGCACTCATACGTTGTTGTCCATGGTTTGCTAAAGCATGTGCAACCTCATGTCCCATAATAGCAGCAATGGCAGCTTCGTTTTCTGCAACTGGTAAAATCCCAGTATAAAACACAATTTTACCACCTGGCATACACCAAGCGTTAATTGTTTCGTCGTTTACTAAATTGTACTCCCATTTATAGTCTTTTAAATATCCTTGATATCCATTTGCATTCAACCAACGCTCTGCTGCAACAGCAATTCGCTGCCCTACTCTAGTTATCATTTCTGCATCTGCCGTACCCTTAACAACTTTATTTTCTCCTAAAAACTGATTGTATTGAGCAAAAGAAGTTGGGAATAATTGAGAATTAGGTACAAAAGCTAATGTTTTCTTTCCTGTAAAAGGATTTGTTGCACACGATAAGAACATTACAAGAGTTAATACCGTAATTATACTTGATTTAAATTTCATTATAATAAGATGATTTTTTTTATGAATTATAAATTTACAAAAAGTTAAACAACAATGATGCCATTACAAATTAAAATATTAACACTAAAACCGTTCAATAACACATTTCTTCTATGAAACACCTAAAAATAAGTAATAATAATGTTATCATTTATATGATTTATCGACTCAATGGTTATTATTATAATTATTTAAAATAACTTTACTACATATGAAAAAATTAGCATTATTAGCATTAGCAATACTTTTATTTAACTGCAAAAGCAATTCTCAAGAAGACACTAAAAAAGAAACTGTTTATAAAGTAACAAAAACCAAAGAAGAGTGGAAAAAAGAATTGTCTCAAAAAGCATATTATGTACTTAGAGAGGCTGGAACAGAGAGACCAAATAGTAGTCCATTAAATAAAAATTACAAAGAGGGTACTTATGTGTGTGCAGGTTGCCAAACACCTCTTTTTAAAAGTGATCACAAATTCGATTCTGGTACAGGTTGGCCAAGTTTTGATAGAGAGATAAAGGGCAATGTAGCTTACTCTACAGATTATAAAATAGGGCATGCACGTACCGAAGAACATTGTGCAACATGCGGCGGGCATTTAGGTCATGTATTTAATGATGGCCCAAGAAATACTACAGGCAAAAGACATTGTATAAATGGTGCTGCTTTAAAATTTATACCAAAAGAAGATGAGTAATTATAATATAGAAAAATCTGAAAAGGAGTGGAAAGAACAGCTCACTGAGGAAGAGTATAGAGTTTTAAGAGAAAAAGGAACTGAAAGACCGCATACTGGTAAGTACAATCTTCATTTTGAAGAAGGCACTTACAAATGCGCTGGATGCAATCAGCAATTATTTGAAAGTTCTAGTAAATTTGATGCCCATTGTGGTTGGCCAAGTTTTGACGACTCTATAAAAGGCACTGTAAACTACGTTTTAGACAAAACACACGGTATGATTCGTACAGAAATTGTTTGTTCTAATTGTGGAGGTCATTTAGGTCATGTATTTAACGATGGGCCTACTGAAACTGGTACACGTTATTGTGTAAATTCTGTGAGTATTAACTTCGATAAAGCTAATGAGTAGTTATTTAACAAGCATACTAAAGCAATTTGAATACTACAAAGCGTTAGGCGACAAAACGTTTAACCAATTAACTTTTATAGAATTACAATACAAACCCAATAGCTATGCTAATTCTATTACCATAATTACAAAACATATTGTAGGTAATATGTTATCGCGTTGGACTAACTTTTTAACCGAAGATGGTGAAAAAGAATGGCGTCATCGCGATTCAGAATTTGAAGATTCTTATAATTCTAAAGAAGAAGTTCTAATCGCTTGGAACAAAGGCTGGGCTTGTTTATTTGATGCTCTAGAGTCTTTAACTTATAAAGATTTAGAACGTATAATATACATACGTAATCAAGGCCATACAGTTACCGAAGCTATTAACAGACAATTAGCACATTACTCCTATCATATTGGGCAAATAGTTTATATAGGTACGCTTATAAAAAATGAAGATTGGCAATCGTTATCTATAGCTAAAGGGCAATCTTCATCTTATAATAATGATAAGTTTAGTAAGGCGAAAACACGCAGACATTTTACAGACGATCTGTAAAATATATTCTATAGTTTAAATAGCTTCTTTAAAAGAAATACAGTTTTATATGGTGCTAATTTCGAAGTACTACTATTTTTAAAATAGGACATAAAAAAACTACCTTATACTAGGGAGGTTTATAATGTTGTTGAAATTAAACTTACGGAAGTAGATCCTTTATTTTTTTGAGTGTTTCTAAGGGGGCTTCAATTTCCTCATTTTGAATAATTTCTTTCTTGTCTTTTTTTGCAGTACTTATCGTATTGTCTATTATCTTATGCATGATTGTAGAAATCTGTTTTCTAGAATCTTCATTGTTTATACTTAATGCGTGTAGTGCTTTTAAACTACCTTCTATAGAATCTATTTCTCTTTTGCTTTCATTTAATTGAATAGAAGTTGTAACTCTTTTATTTATTTGGTTAATAAATATGACTATTAGAGAAAAACAAAATGCGATTGGCGAAACGTAAAATAATAAATTAACTAAGGTCGTTTCTTTGGTTAGAGCATTTTTAAATTCAACATATTGAGTATCTATATAACTTCTTAAAAATACAATTGTTAGTATAAAAAATATAAAATGTAATGCGGCTAAAGCGATTTGTATATTAAATTGTGAGCTTATATAATCATTTGGTCTTCTTAATTCATTTACTGCTGCTGTAATTTGTTTTTCTGTTTTCTCTTTAGCTTCTTTTTCTTTCTTAATTATTAGATTTAATTCTTTTTCTTTTGCGCCCTTAGCTTTTTCTAATTCTTCAAATTTTAATTTGAGTTTTTTATATGCAGGATCATCTTTATCTTTCGATTTTAATTCTTCAGACTTTTCTTTAAATTCAAGGTTTATTTCATCTATTTTATATTGAGAATCAAGAATTATATCCTTTTTTTTATTATTAGATATAGTATCAATATTTGATATTTCATCATAAGAAACTTCTCTTAAATCCGCTTCTGAAAAATCAGCTTCATTAAATCGACAATTATCTATTTTTGCATGCCTTAAATTAGCAAACCTAAATATTGCATAATTAAAATTTGTTACATTTAAGGATACATTAAATAGATTACTATGTCTAAAATTGGCTCTTGTGAAATTACAAAGATTGATAGAAGCATCTATAAAACTTGAATAATCAAATTTAGTGTCAGGAAAATCTGAGAAATCTATAAAAGTATTATTGAAATTGGCTTTTTTAAATGATGACCCTATAAAATCTATGTCCAAAAAAGTACATTTAGTAAAAATGGAATGATCAAAATTAGCTAATTGAAAAAATGATTTGTCGAATTTAGATCCAGAAAAGTCTACATTTATAAAACTAGATTCCCTAGCACTTACATTATTAAAAGAAGATCCTCTTATTATAGCTTTGTCTAATTTTCTTTTTTTAAAATTTATATTTTCAAAAATATAGCCTGAAAGATTAGCTCTTTCTGCTTCTTCAGAAAGGCTTTTATATAATCCATTTTCTATGAAGGTTAGCCATAATTCATGTTTTTTAATTATTAGATCTAACTCTTCTTGAGTTATTTTTTTGTATTCATTTTCCATTAAAAGCGATGTTTGTTTATTTAAAACTATGCTTTTTTTACAATAATTAATTCATGTTCAATATAAAATTTTAAAAATAAAACACTTACTATCAGACACTTAAACCACATTCTATTGCAAAACCTCTTTTAAATAAGTTCACTAAGTCGCATCCTATGAGCTTTAACAATTGCTAAGTAAATTTTAACAATATTATTAGAGATTTCTGCGTGAGGGATAGAACGGTATGTATGAGCTCCTCGCAGAGAGCGAGTAGTGATAGCCTGACCTTTAGGGCACGCCTAAATAAAAATGAAACTTCAATTTATTATTACAGCTATGTTTTGTAAATTCGTAGCTTGTTAAAAACGACTAAAAAAATTACGATGAGTAAATACGATATTATTGTACTTGGTAGTGGTCCTGGTGGCTACGTTACAGCTATTAGAGCCTCTCAATTAGGTTTTAAAACTGCAGTTATAGAAAAAGAAAGTCTTGGTGGGGTTTGCCTTAACTGGGGATGTATTCCAACAAAGGCGCTTTTAAAATCTGCTCAGGTATTTGAATACTTAAAACATGCTAATGATTATGGCTTATCTGTTAAAGAGTATGACAAAGATTTTGATGCGGTGGTAAACCGTAGTAGAAATGTTGCAGAAGGCATGAGCAAAGGTGTTCAGTTTTTAATGAAAAAGAACAAAATTGATGTTATTAATGGTTTTGGAAAATTAAAAACTGGAAAAAAAGTAGAAGTAGATGGTACTGAGTATAGTGCAGACCATATTGTAATTGCTACGGGGGCTCGTTCTCGAGAACTACCTAGTTTACCACAAGATGGTGAAAAAGTAATAGGATATAGACAGGCTATGACTTTAAAGAAACAACCTAAAAAAATGATTGTGGTTGGTTCTGGAGCTATTGGTGTAGAGTTCGCTTACTTCTATAACTCTATGGGTACTGATGTTACTATTGTAGAGTATTTACCAAGTATAGTGCCTGTTGAGGATGCTGATGTTTCTAAACAATTAGAAAAATCGTTTAAGAAAAGTGGTATTAAAATTATGACTTCTGCCGAAGTAACTAGTGTTGATACTTCTGGAGATGGTGTAAAAGCTACGGTAAAAACTAAAAAAGGTGAAGAGGTTTTAGAAGCCGATTTAGTATTATCTGCTGTAGGTATTAAAACAAATATAGAAGGTATTGGTCTTGAAGATGTTGGTATTGCTGTAGATAGAGATAAAATATTAGTTAACGATTACTACCAAACAAATATCCCTGGTTATTATGCTATTGGTGATGTTACCCCTGGGCAGGCTTTAGCTCACGTTGCTTCTGCTGAAGGTATTTTATGCGTAGAAAAAATTGCTGGACAACATGTTGAAGCTTTAGACTACGGAAACATTCCTGGTTGTACATATTGTTCTCCAGAAATTGCTAGTGTTGGTTTAACTGAAAAACAAGCTAAAGAGCAAGGTTTAGATATTAAAGTTGGTAAATTTCCATTCTCTGCTTCTGGTAAAGCAAGTGCAGCTGGAACTAAAGATGGTTTTGTAAAAGTAATTTTTGATGCTAAGTATGGCGAATGGCTAGGTTGCCACATGATTGGTGCTGGTGTTACAGATATGATTGCTGAAGCTGTTTTAGGTCGTAAATTAGAAACTACAGGGCATGAAGTATTAAAAGCTGTCCACCCTCACCCAACAATGAGTGAAGCGGTTATGGAAGCTGTAGCAGATGCTTATGATGAAGTAATACACTTATAAAATAAGTTTTATCTATAAATTAAAAAGACGATTCCATTAAGAATCGTCTTTTTTTATTAGAACTTTATCTTACTTGTAACTTTAACAGAATTTCTAGAGCCCGAAGAATAAAACTCTGATGGTGGAGATTCTCCTTTTACTCTATAATTATAAAGTCCTTGTATTGATATATTTTTTAAAACTTCTTTTTCTACACCTAAACTACTATATAAATATACATCTGTATACCGCCCGCTAGTATTATTTTTTAGTAAGTCTAATTTTGGTCCTAACAATAGGCTTACTTTGTCTTTAAATTTATATTTAAATAATAATGGAAATTCATATAACGTATGTTTTTTAAAACTATAGGTATGTTTCTCCAATTTTAAGTTCCAGTTGTCATTAATTTTAAATTCTAAAAAGTAATTAGAATAGATACTTGGAGTATTATCTGTTAAAATTGAGGATTCTACTTCTCTTTTTTCTTGACCAAATAGATAAATGCTGGTAAAATAGCATACAATATATAGCCAATTGTTTTTTATTTTAAAATTTATACCCAAAACCAATCGTTAGATTATTATATTTTAAAGTGCTTAAATTATACGTTCTGTCTGTTAACTCATAGCTATACCGCCCTTCAATAAAAAATCGTTTACCAAGGTCGTACCCTAAACCTGCTCCTAAGTTTAAACCCGCAGCTTTATTAAAGGTTCTATCTAATCCCAAAATAACTTCGGGACCTAATTGCACATTTACAGATTTTGCAACATAATATTTAAGCATTACAGGTGCTTTTAAAAAACTAGATCGGTCTCCTTTTGCATATAATAAAGAGGGTTGAATATGTAATTTATTAGATAATAGGAAGTCTACATTTACACCTCCAAAAAAACCGTTTTTACTAACTTGGCCGCTGTTATATTGCAAAGCCATATTAGAAAAACCAGCAGTAACGCCAAAGGTTACTTTTTCTTTTTCTTGTGTTTTGTCTTCTTGAGCATTAGAGATAAATGCCATAAGTAATACTAAAAGAGTAATGATGTTGTTTTTCATATTAGTTTGTGTTTTATATGATTAATAGCACAAATCTATCGGCTTATAATGTTAAAAAATCACAAGTAAATCACAAACAAAATGAAAGGGGACGTTAATTAAAATTAAAAAGTATTAAAAAATTATGATAATAATTTCATAAATAATAAGTGTATTTATATGGCAAACTAGTTTTATAATCTAAATCCTAGTCCTATAAATAAACCGTTAGGAGTAATCTCTTGAAACCCTATAGTGTATTTTAAATGCACATCTATAGAGGAAGTTATGTTATAAGCAGTACTAATATCTGCTCTTATTTTTAGTTTATTTGAAAAAAAATCGAAAAAGTAATTAAAACTTGGCCCTACTAGTACATTAAAATTATTATCCACGTTATATTTTAAATATATAGGAGCGTTTAAAAACTTAAAATCATTTAGACCTATGTACAGTAATTCTGGTTGAATATTAAAATTGCTTTCAATATTAAAATCTGCAAAAACACCTGCATAAAAGCCTGTAGCAACTTCTGGGTTAGTACCAAAACCACCTTCTACAACTTTAAAAAACGTTAGATTTAAACCACCTTTTACTCCATAGCTGTCCGCATTAGTTTGCGCAAATACAGTACTACTAAAACTAAACAATAACAAGGTTATAAAAACTACGTTCCTCATCTTCATCATTTTAATTAAGAAAACTCTGGATTGCTAATTCGTAACTCTGTAGACCGAAGCCAAGAATCACACCTTTTGCATTTGTAGATATGTACGATTGGTGCCTAAACTCTTCCCTACCAAAAGTATTAGAGATATGTACCTCTATCACAGGGGTTTCAATAGCCTTAACTACATCACCAATACCTACAGAAGTATGTGTATAAGCCGCAGCATTTAGTATAATACCATCATAACTAAAACCAACCTCTTGTAACTTATCTATTAATTCGCCTTCTATATTAGATTGAAAATAATCTAAACTTACATTAGGATATTTTTCTTTTACAGTATCTAAAAACTCTGTAAACGATAAGTTTCCATAAATGTTTGGTTCACGCTTACCTAATAAATTTAAATTTGGCCCGTTTATTATAATTAGTTTTTGCATATAACAAAAATACGAAAGTTATCATTTAAAAATCGTATCTTTTAGTATTCAAAAAAAACAGAAGTAATACCTATCCCTACAATAAGCTACCCGTTTTAAAAAAATATTTATTACCACCAAACTAACTTATATTATGAACAAAAAACTTCTTTTTTTCGCTTTTTTATTGTCCTCCTTATTGAGTTACTCCCAAATTACATTTACAAATGCTAATGCATCTTTAGTTAATTCCTCTCTTACTAGCGGTGTTGCTATTGGTGTAAGCGATATGAATGCTGATGGTTTAGATGACATCATTAGATTATCTAACGCTAATAGTCTAGAAATTGAATACCAAACAGCTAGTGGAACATTTACACGCTATAATTTTGGAGCTATAGGTGGTAATTCTTGGGGTATATGTATAGCAGATGTAGACCACAATGGTTATAATGATATTTTTACTGGTGGCTCTTATAATGGGTTAAAACTCATTACCGCTAATAATAATGGAACATCTTACACCTCTAACGCTTTAGGTGGAGCTAGCATTTTTGTGCAAAATTTAAACTTTGCAGACATAGATAATAATGGTATGATAGATATTTTTGCTTGTCATGATGATGGCATTTCTTCTCCATATAAAAACACAAATACTGGGACTCTTACCTACGATTTATCGTTAATTAACACTGCATCAACAGTACCTTCAGACAATTCAGGTAACTATGGAAGTATCTGGACAGACTATGATAATGATGGAGATCAAGATTTATACATTTCAAAATGCAGATTAGGAGTAACGAATACTATGGATGGTAGGCGTCTTAATCTTTTACTTCAAAACGATGGTAATGGAAACTATACAGATGTAGCAGAAGCTGCAGGCTTAAGGCCTTTAGCGCAATCTTGGGCTGCTAATTTTGAAGACATTGATAATGATGGAGATTTAGACTGTTTTGTTCTTAACCACGATATTATAAGTACTTTATATGAGAATAATGGAGATGGAACATTTACTGATATTACTGCTAGTTCTGGTATTGTAACCGAATTAACAAATTTAGGGACTAGTATTCAGGTTATGATGGAAGATTTCGATAACGACACCTATATAGATATGTTTGTTACGGTAACAACAGGCAGCTCAAACCATTATTTGTTTAAAAACAATGGTAATAAAACATTTACTGCCATTGCCAACCCATTTCCAACTGGAGGTCTAGTTATACAAAGTGGAGCTACTGGAGATTTAAATAATGATGGATTAATAGATGTTATTGCTGGTTTTGCTTCTGGTTATAATAGTCCATCCTCTAACCCAGACATTTTATTTTTAAATAATGGTGACGGTAATAACTATAACTGGAGCAAAGTTAGGTTACAAGGTGGCCCTAGCAATAGAAATGGTATTGGAGCTAGAATAGAATTACATTATGGAACTGGCTTAATGCAGATAAGAGAAGTACGCTCTGGAGAAAGTTACGGAACGATGAACTCTTTATTAACTCATTTTGGACTTGGTACAGAAACTGCTATTACAAAAATAGTAGTTAAATGGCCATCTGGCAATATTGATGAATTATTAAATCCTGCTATAAATCAATCTCACCTAATCATTGAAGGGACAACGTTAAACACTACTGAATTTAATACAGCAGATTTTGTAACCTACCCTAACCCAACAACAGACAGTGTTATTATAAAAAGTAATGCTGAAATAAATACTAAGTCTGCTGAATTATACGATATTTCCGGAAAGCAAATTAACCAATTATTTACCAAAGAGAATAATGCTATTAAAGCAGATTTATCTTATTTAAATAATGGCATCTATTTCATTCACATTATTAGTGATGAGAATACTAGATATGTTTACAAATTGATAAAAAAATAAAATTTACTTAAACTAAAAAAGCTTCAATAATTATTGAAGCTTTTTTAGTTTTTTAATTACAATAGAAATTAAGCTAATCTCTCAATTTTAGCTCCTATTGCTTGTAATCGTTCTACAATATGCTCATAACCTCTATCTATTTGTTCTATATTATGAATAGTTGATGTTCCTTTTGCAGATAATGCTGCTATTAGTAAAGAAATACCAGCTCTAATATCTGGAGAAACCATAGTTGTAGACTTTAATTGCGATTTAAAATCATGTCCCATTACTGTAGCTCTATGGGGATCGCAAAGAATAATTTTTGCTCCCATATCTATTAATTTATCTACAAAGAACAAACGGCTTTCAAACATTTTTTGGTGTACCAAAACCTCTCCTCTAGCTTGTGTAGCAACAACCAACACAATACTTAATAAATCTGGTGTAAATCCTGGCCATGGCGCATCTGCTATTGTTAGTATAGAACCATCTATGTAGTTTTGAATTTCATACCCTTCGTTATGTTCTGGGATATAAATATCGTCTCCTCTTTTTTCTAGAGTAATTCCTAGTTTAGCAAATACATTAGGTATTTGCCCTAAATCGTCCCAACTAACATTTTTTATAGTCAACTCACTTTTAGTCATTGCAGCTAAACCAATCCAGCTACCAATTTCAATCATGTCTGGTAACATTCTATGCTCTGTACCTGCTAAGTTATCAACACCTTCAATAGTTAAAAGATTTGAACCTACTCCAGAGATTTTAGCTCCCATTCTATTAAGCATCTTACATAGCTGCTGTAAATATGGTTCGCAAGCTGCATTATAAATAGTTGTTGTTCCTTTAGCTAAAACAGCAGCCATTACAATATTGGCAGTTCCAGTAACAGATGCTTCATCTAAAAGCATATCTGTACCTTTTAATTGTTCTGCTTCAACACCATAGAAATAGTCTTCTCTATTATATCTAAATTTAGCGCCTAAGTTTATAAATCCTTCAAAATGGGTATCTAATCGTCTACGACCAATTTTATCTCCTCCAGGTTTTGGTATGTATCCTTTACCAAACCTAGCTAATAAAGGTCCAACAATCATAATAGACCCCCTTAAGCCTCTACCTTCTTCTTTAAATTTTTCAGATTCTAAGTAACTAAGATTTATTTCATCTGCTTGAAAAGCATACGATCCTTTATCTAGCTTATTTACTTTTACTCCTAAGTTTCCTAAAAGAATAATGAGTTTATTAATATCAATAATATCTGGGATATTATTGATTGTTACAACTTCTGGAGTTAATAATACTGCGCACAATATCTGCAATGCTTCATTTTTTGCGCCTTGAGGTTGGATATTTCCTTTTAATTTATGACCACCTTCAATTTTAAATGTTCCCATGTACTAGTCTAGTATCTTTTTTTGTTGCGATTGGAGTTATTGCTTTTTTTATGCTGTCCTTTTTTATTATTAGAATACTTTTTCTTAGCGTTACTACGTAATAGGCTTGAAGCGTCTCTAAGGGTTTCTGTAGAATCTTTTAAGTTAATTTTTCCATCAGATAGTTCATATAAATGATCAAAAATAACAGCATCTTCAACAGTATCCTTATTCCAATTAAGGAAACACTTTTTCATATGGTTAGCAATAGTATATGTTAAAGCTTCTTTTAACTCCCCTTCTTCCCATGTTATAGCAACATCTATCATGGTTTTAATATTATTTCCATAGAAACGATATTTTGGGAAATTCTGAGGATACTTTAACTCTTCTGGGCGTTCTTCTAAAGCCTCTTTAGAAGGTTTTCCGTAAGGCGAGTCTGCATCTAATTCAAAATTAGACATTATAAATAATTGATCCCAAAGCTTATGTTGAAAATCTGGAACATCACGTAAATGAGGCTGTAAATTTCCCATTACCGCTATAATCGCTTTAGCAACTTTATTGCGTTCTTCTTTTGTTTCTCGAGTTTTAGCAAAATTCACCATTTTTTGAACATGTCTCCCATATTCAGGTATAATTAAATGCTCTCGCTCTGTGTTGTACTCTATATCGTATATCAAAATAAAATGTGTAGAATTAATAACTATTGCATTGAAGTATCTATGCAAGCGCAAAATACAAAAAAATGTTTACAGTTCCCGTTAAACTCTTATTATTAAATAAGAAACTATAAGTTTTTACTTTATTCTAATCAAAAAGAAAATTAAAGAGATATAACACCTTCAATTTTTTCTGCAACTTCTAGATATTTAGCAATTACCGCATCTGGGTTTTTCATCTTTACATTTATAGAAATACTAGTATACTTTCCATTACTAGACTGCTTTGTATTAATTACTGCTCCCATAGAATCGAATATTAACTCTACATTTTTCACCTTACTAGGAGTAGACAATACTATAAATTTATATAAATATTCCGAAGGCCAAGACGCAGTTTCTTGTAATTGCGTTCTTAACTTATCATAAAATGCTTTAGAATCTTGTTGCTTGCTCATGTACTTTAAAATAGACTGCAAATATACTATTTACTTTGTATTTTTTTTATAGCATTTAAATTCCGATTTTTACACTCTAAAATCTTTCCTAAAATTGAATACAAAAAAAATAGTAATAACTGGAGGTCCAGGAACAGGAAAATCCTCTATAATCAACGAATTAATTAAAAGAGGTTATACCTGTTTTGAAGAAGTATCAAGGCAAATTACTTTAGAGGCGCGTAAAGATGGTATTGAACAATTATTTTTAACTAAACCATTATTGTTTAGTGAGCTATTATTAAAAAGTAGACAACAACAATTTATAGATGCCAATAAAAATAATAGCGAATTTGTATTTTTAGATCGCGGTATTCCAGACATTGTAGCTTACATGGATTATATTGGAGATACTTACCCAGATACCTTTGTAAAACCATGTAAAGAATATAAATACGATTATGTCTTTATTTTAGGGCCATGGCAAGAAATTTTTACTAGCGATAATGAACGCTATGAAAACTTTGAACAAGCTGTAGAGATACATGAACATTTATTAAAAACTTATAAAAAGTATAATTACGAATTAAGAGATGTACCTTTTGGATCTATTGAAACTAGGGCAGATCATATTATAAATGTAGTAAAAGCATTGTAGTGCAACACCCAATACAAATATTAGAGCATTATTGGAATTTCACCGCTTTTAAACCGCTTCAAGAAGATATTATTGATGCTGTTATAAATGGGGACGATACTTTTGCCCTTTTACCAACTGGTGGGGGAAAATCGCTCTGCTTTCAAATTCCGGCACTACACAAACCAGGTATTTGTATTGTTATTTCTCCACTAATTGCCTTAATGAAAAACCAAGTTCAAGCCTTACAAGATAAAGGTATAAAAGCAATGGCTTTAACTAGTGGAATCTCGTACTCTCAATTAGACACCTTATTGGATAACTGTATATATGGTAATTACAAATTTTTATATTTATCTCCAGAACGACTTCAGCAAGACATTGTAAAAGAACGCATTAGACAAATGAATGTAAATTTAATTGCTGTAGACGAAGCGCATTGTATCTCGCAATGGGGAAATGATTTTAGACCCGCCTATAAAAATATTACGCTACTTAGAGAGTTACAACCAACAGTTAACGTTATAGCTTTAACTGCTAGTGCCACGCCAGAAGTTGTAGATGATATTATTAAAGAGTTAGACTTTATAAAACCAAAAATATTTAAACAATCGTTTTCTAGGTCTAATTTAGCTTACATGGTTTTTGAAGAAGAAGATAAACTTTATAGAATAGAAGCCATTTTAAAGAAAAACCCGCAATCGTCTATTATATACGTAAGGAATAGAAAGGCAACATTAGATATTAGTCAATTTCTAGAAAGAAAAAATTTTACAGCGACATATTATCATGGTGGATTATCTAATGCAGAAAAGGATAAAAATTTAGAACTTTGGATGCATAACCAAAAACAAGTAATGGTAGCTACAAATGCTTTTGGTATGGGAATTGATAAACCAGATGTAAAGACAGTAATCCATGTAAATTTACCAGAAAGTATAGAAAGTTATTTCCAAGAAGCAGGAAGAGCCGGAAGAAACGGAAAAAAAGCTTTTGCAGTTATCCTAAAAACTAAAAACGACGAACAGTTAATAACAAATCAATTTTTAAAAGTATTACCCAGTGTAGACTTTATAAAAATAATCTACAGAAAATTAAGTAGCTATTTTCAAATCTCTTATGGAGAAGGCATAGACCAAACCTTCGATTTTAATTTCAATCTTTTTTGTAAAACTTACAATTTTAACCCCATATTAGCATACAATGCCCTATTATTATTAGACAGAACAAGTATAATTACTCTGTCTAAACAATTTAACAATAGAACACAAGTTCAATTTATAGTTAGTAATGCATCTTTATTTAGGTATTTAGAAACTCATGCAGAAATAAATATTATAGTAAAATCCATACTAAGAACTTATGGAGGTATTTTTGAACAAGAAACTAAAATAAACACAGTGCTTATAGCAGAAAAAGCATCTGTAAAAGAAGCAGTAGTTATAAATGTTTTAGCCCAATTAGAAAAAGCAGAAATTATTAGTTTAAAACGCTCAAAAACCGATGCCCAAATTACATACATAGAGCCAAGAGAAGATAATAAAACTATAAATAGAATAGCAACTATTATAAAACAGCAAAACAATCTACGCAAAAAACAAGTAGAATCTGTTTTAAGTTATGTTAGCAACAATACTATATGCAAAAGCGTACAGCTTCTTACTTATTTTCAAGAAAAAAACACTAAAGATTGTGGCATTTGTTCGGTATGTATAAAAAAGAGTAAAAAGAAAACACAAAAAAACAAATCTGTTAAAAACTATATTCTTGAAGCACTAGAAGAAAAACATTTATCCTCTAGAGAATTATTTGAAAGCTCTTCATTTACCGAAGAACAAATAAAAAATACACTAAAAGAATTACTAGAACATAATATCATTACAATAACAATAACAAACACCTATAAATTAGCACATACCTAAACGCACTTTATAGTAGTTAAAAATACATACCTATGAGAAATTTAAGAATTGTATTTATGGGGACTCCAGATTTTGCTGTAGCAACTTTAAACACACTAATAACAAATAAATATAATGTAGTTGGAGTAATTACTGCTCCAGATAAACCCTCAGGAAGAGGGAGAAAATTAAATGAATCTGCAGTAAAAGTTTACGCCAAAGAAAAAGGTCTAAATATTTTACAGCCCAAGAACCTAAAAGATGACCATTTTTTAAAAGAACTAAAAGCATTAAATGCAAATTTACAAATAGTAGTTGCGTTTAGAATGCTACCAAAAGTAGTTTGGCAAATGCCTGAATATGGTACATTTAATTTACATGCATCTTTATTACCAAATTATCGCGGTGCTGCTCCTATAAATTGGGCTATTATTAATGGGGAAACTAAAACAGGAGTATCTACATTTTTTATAGACGAGAAAATAGATACTGGAGCAATGATACTTCAAAAAGAGATTTACATTGAAGCTACAGAAAATGCTGGTAGTTTACACGATAAGTTAATGACTGTTGGTAGTAAATTAGTACTAAAGACAGTAGAACTAATTCAAAATAATACAGTAAAAACGACTCCACAACCAGAAAATGCAACTATTAAAACTGCTTACAAATTAAATAAAGACAATTGTAAAATAAATTGGAATAGTACAATAGATAGTATTTACAATAAAGTAAGAGGATTAAGCCCCTACCCTGCCGCTTGGTCTAGCTTAAAAAATAATAATGATGTTTTAGACATTAAAATATATACAGTAGAAAAAGAAATAGAAACTCATAATTTAGAAATTGGAAGTATTATAGCTACTAAAAAAGAAGTTAAAGTAGCAGTGCAAAATGGTTTTATAAAAATTATAGATATAAAAATGCCAGGAAAGCGAACAATGGACATAAAATCACTCTTAAACGGTTATGAATTTAAAAACGATGCTAAAATGCTCTAAAGCCTTATTATTATTGATGATACCAAAAAAATGAAAAAAACGACTTTCTTTATTAACAAATAAACAAAGTTATTAACAAATACAGGTATTTCCCTTGCTATTACTTGCATAGTAGCATAATCCGTATAAATTTGTAAAGGATTTAACAATTATGTTTAACCAACTTTTTATTAATAATTAAAATTTAAATTATGAACAAAACAGATTTAATCGATGCAATGGCAGAACACGCAGGAATTACTAAAGCAGCTGCAAAAAAAGCTTTAGAATGTGCGTTAATTGAAATTGAAGGTGCTTTACAAAAAGGTAACAGAGTTTCATTAGTAGGATTCGGATCTTGGTCGGTATCTAAAAGAGCTGCTAGAGATGGAAGAAATCCACAAACTGGAAAGACGATCAAAATCAAAGCTAAAAACGTTGTTAAGTTTAAAGCAGGGTCTGATTTAGCAAATGCTGTAAACTAATTTTTACATCATAATAATTTACAAAAAGCCTTCTATTAAGAAGGCTTTTTTATTACAGAAATAATTCATCGAATTTTAATATAAAAACAACATACATTCTTTTATTCTGTTCTAAAAAGGACACTATTACCTTACAAAATATTGTATATTACATAAATAAAGGTTACATTTAATTACAAAACTCACTTAAAATGATTTTAACAAAACCAAGAAAAGGAGATTTGTTAATAGCAGAACCATCAATAATAGGAGATTTATCATTTAATCGTTCTATTGTACTATTAACAGACCATACAGAAGAAGGCTCTATAGGTTTTATACTTAATAAACCTTTAGAATATACTATTAAGGAGTTAATTCCAGAAATTGATGCACCATACAAAGTTTATAATGGAGGTCCTGTTGAACAAGATAATTTATATTTTATTCATAGAGTCCCAAACTTAATACCAAATAGTATAGAAATATCATTAGGCATTTTTTGGGGGGGAGATTTTTCTGAAGTGGTAAACTTAATATCTGAAGGTAAAATAAGTGAAAAGGATATTAAGTTCTTTTTAGGATACTCAGGATGGGAAATTAATCAACTTGAAAATGAGTTAAAATCTAATGCCTGGGTAGTAACCAAAAATGTTCATAAAAATGCAATTATAGAAAAAGATTATGAATTTTTCTGGAAAGAAAAAATGATTGAACTTGGTGGCGATTACAGTATTTGGTCTAACGCTCCAGAAAACCCTAATTATAATTAACCTAATCTAACCTTTACATTCAATTTTTGAAGTAATTGCTTAGCTACTTCATTACTATATGTTTTCTTTCTGTATTTTGTTACAGATTGTATCCCTGTAATTACATTTGTAATAAATATTTCATCAACTTTTTGCAGTTCAAAAGGCGATATAGAAGATTCTTCAATAGATAATTCTGGTATTAAACCAATAATTTCTATTAATTGTTTACGCATTATTCCCTTTAAACAACCATCTTCCAAAGGAGGTGTCTTTACAATATTATCTTTAACTAAAAATAAATTTCCGTTTAAAGCTTCAACAACATGCTTATTAGTATTCAATAATAAACAGTTATCTAACATATTTTCTTTGGCATAAATACTACCAGTAACGTTAATTGCTTTATTGTTCGTTTTTAAAGTAGACAATAAACTTGGGGAAACATAAAAGTCCTTATACAAATCAACCTCATAATTATTTTCATTCAATAAATAAAAATCATTATCAATAGTTTTTACAGAAATAATAAAACCTACAGTATTATCTGTAGGCAAATATAAACCTCCTGAGTTACGGTGAACCATCAACTTTACTCTGGCAGAAGTCTTCATCATATTACTCTCAGAAAGTAATTTAATAATTTCCGCTTCTAAAAATTCCATGGTAAAAGACATAGGAATATCCATTCTCATAATACGCATAGAAGCCATTAATCTAAAATAATGATCCTCCCAAAATAGTAGTTTACCATAAGATACTTTTAGAGTTTCAAACAAAGCATCTCCATAAGTATACCCTCTATTATTAATACTAATAGTATTTGTTTCACTCTGTAAAGTTCCATTAAAATTTATCATAAAAAATCCCGAATTTCTTCGGGACAAATATAAACTTAAATTCTTTCTTTGGTATTATGTAGAACCTAATACTTGTTTTAAATCTGATATTTGATTTTCCCATAACATCTTAGCTTCATCTACTTCGTCTTCCTCCGCATAATCCACAATCATTATAGATACATCTTTAGTAATTTCATCTACTTGTATCCTCATTTCAAAATAATAAGGCTCATCCTCATCAGATAACCATCTAAATTTCACTCGTTCTCCACTTTTTTTAGTTAAAAGTTTAGCCTGCTCTTCTGTTCCATCCCATATAAATTTAAATAATTCTCCTCTGGAGTTTACATTATCAGCAAACCATTCTGATAACCCTGAAGGCGTAGATATATATTGATATATTAATTGTGGCGAAGCATGAATAGGAAACTCTAATTCATATTTAATTTTTTCCATTATCTATTCTTAATAATTATTTTGTTCAATATATACATTAATTTTTGGTAAAAAAAATTATTACCACAATCTTAAAAAAAAACAAAAAACTAATGCTTATTCTGCTAAATATATAGGCAATAATTTTTAATTTAAAACCTTTTTAATTTTTAATCATACATCATTTAAACTAGCAAAATTGCATTTTATCGTATTAATTTGAAACTTTATTACATAAAATGCATTTTATCGATTAAAAATGCATTTCATCTAAATTCAAAGCTTAGCATTAATAGTAATAATATTGTTTAATTCTATAGGTATATTTTTAAGGAAATATCTTTTAAAAATTTGATCCCCTAGTCAACTAAAACTTACTCCCAAATTATGAAAAAACCCAACTACAAGTTTAGTTTAATTTCTTTCAAAAAAAGCATTATCACAAAAAAAACAAGTCAAATGTTTTATGCTTTATGTAAAACTTAACAAAGATTAATGTTTATAAACTAAAATTAAACTCTCAAAATTCCTTAACCTAACTTAATACTACAATCAAATGAAAAAACTACTTTTCATAGTAGCATTTTTGCTCCTCGCCACAAGTGCTATTGCACAAACATTTAACTATCAAGCTATTGCCAGAGATAATTCTGGAGAACTAATTATTAATCAAAATTTAGGTGTTGAAATTTCTATATTACAATCTGGACCATCAGGCACAGTTATATATACAGAAAATCATACACCAACAACAAATACATATGGTACATTTGATATAGCCATTGGTGCTGGTAATAACTCCTCCAGTGATTTTTCTCTAATAGATTGGAGCACCAATAACTACTGGCTTCAAATAGCAATAGATCAATCAGGAGGAACTAATTATAATATAGTAGGAGCATCACAATTAAGAGCAGTCCCTTTTGCTATGTATGCTGCTTCAGGAAATGTTGGACCTGCTGGACCTAAAGGAGATCAAGGAGACCAAGGATTCCAAGGAGAACAAGGAATCCCTGGTGTACAAGGACCACAAGGACCTGCCGGAGCAAACGGTGTAGATGGCGCAGTTGGACCTGAAGGACCGCAAGGACCTGCTGGACCTAAAGGAGATCAAGGAGACCAAGGATTCCAAGGAGAACAAGGAATCCCTGGTGTACAAGGACCACAAGGACCTGCCGGAACAAACGGTGTAGATGGCGCAGTTGGACCTGAAGGACCGCAAGGACCTGCTGGAACAGATGGCAAAGGCATTACTTCTACAATTGACAATGGAGATGGAACTTTTACTATTACATATACAGATACGACAACATTTACCTCATCTGACTTAACAGGACCTCAAGGTGCTACTGGAGCAGATGGACCGCAAGGGCCACAAGGTCTTCAAGGAGTTGGTATTTCTAATTCTACAGATAATGGTGATGGAACACTTACTTTTAATTATACTGATGGAACTAATTTTACTACTCCAAATCTTATTGGACCTCAAGGACCTCAGGGAGACCCAGCAACAAATATTATAACTAATCTTTCTCAAAATACCGTAAGCGGTGTTATTACTTATGTTAATGAAGAAAATGGATCTCAAACAGCAAATGTAGTTAGTAATGATAGTAATAATAGAATAACCGTTGGTTCAGATGGAGGCGCATATTTAGGTTTTAGATATTTTGATGCATACGATGCTACAGGTTCTACTCCTATAACTACATCATTTAGTACTATAGCATTTAATACAACTAGGATAAACTTAAATGGTTTTACAATGACTAATGGAGTTATTACAATTCCTCAAAAAGGGCTTTACGAAATCACTTATACAGTCTCTTTTGATCATACTGCGAATGTAAACTCTAGAGCTAATGTTGAAACGGTTTTAGATTTAAATGGATCTACAGTTCCTGGAACAACTTCTTACACTTATCATAGAAGAAATTTTGGACAAGATAGCGCTACAAAAACAGTTATATTAGACTTAAGTGTTAATCAAACTATTTCAGTAAAATCAAGATTAACAAATAATAATAACGGTATTACTATCGACACAATTGCAGAAGGTTCTAGTATAACTATAAAGAGATTACAATAATACGATAACCTAATATTAATATATTTAATAAAAAACCGAGTTAAGTTTAACTCGGTTTTTTTTCATTTATAAAGCTTGTTGAAAGTACTTACACTAAATAGAGTCCAGTTATATTTTATGATTAACATATTGAGTATGAACTATAAAAATGATTAAGTCTATAGTTTCAAAAAAAATGATTAAAAAAAATGAAAATAATTTGGTTCAATTTATTAAAAAACACTAGATTTGCACCCGCAAACGGCGAGGTAGCTCAGTTGGTTAGAGCGTCGGATTCATAACCCGGAGGTCACGAGTTCAAATCTCGTTCTCGCTACAAATAAACACAGGGACATACATAAACATGTAAGTCCCTTTTATTTTTATGTAAAACATATATAAAACATTTCTATTTTTAAACAAATGCGTAAAACATAGGTTACCGTACTAATAAAGTTAAGGGGGTATTTATAAAGAACAACAAATTAAAATTTACACCTCCACAGTAGCTAGAAAATTAAAGTCCCCATCTATCTATAAAATCTCTTTTTTTAGCATTCTCAATACTTACCCTAGAATTGGTTATAGCTTTTTCTAATAAGTTAATGTGTTCTAAGTATCTAATATTATTAAGTTTAAATATAAAATCCTTTGTTTCCCTATATGCTTCTATTCTATAATGTATTCTAGGTATTTCGCCTCCATGATAAACAGTACTTTGAACATATAAATCTAGCTCTCTAAAGAATTCTAAATCATTATTTTTAGCTAGAATAATCTTTAAAAAACTAAATCTCATATCATTATATTTAGTAACCACAATATTGAATATTCGTTTTATTAATCGTTCATCTGTGGCCTTATTTAGTACATTCTGCAAGAATTTAATTTCTTTTTGACTATTTCCTTTAAATACATTAGAAACTTCACAAGGTGTGTGAAGAAAAATAATCGGGTAAGAAATAAAGTAAGCCAAGATCTGCTTAAAAATAATCTCGTAATTATCCATATCCCATAATTTAGAAAAATCATTTTCTGACAAGTCTCTTTTACTTATGCGAGTTTGTTCATTGAAATTAGAAAAAAGTAAATCTGTTATAAATGTACTATCATAACTAAGAATTAATTTTAAAACTTCTAATTCGTAATCAAAATGCTTGCTTTTCTTATCTAAGTTTAGATAAATATTTTTAATAAGTTCAATGTTGTCTTTAAATGAACTTAAATGTTTTTCATAGACGTACTTAAAAAAGTCGGGATGTACAAACATATATCCTTCTTGTAGAGTCTTAGCTAATAGTATTTCAAAAATTTGGACATGCTATATTTGACAGGACAGTAAGAAGCGAGTTTATATATTTATAAACTTTAATAAAATAACAATGTCAAAACCACGAAATTTTTACACCAAAGAATTTAAACATAAAGCTGTAGAGCTTAGTTATGCAAAAG